>CAUJJI010000253.1 GCA_963205265.1 Pseudomonadota bacterium | reverse complement strand
ATGATGCGGACGGCGGTCTGCACGGCCGTCTGCCTGGCCAGCCGAAACCCGGCCAGCAGCGATCGCAGGTCGCGGATGTCCTCGGCGGCGTCAGTTCCGTCGAGCCCGACCTCATGCAGGGCCCGGCGCGCGCCGGTCTCGGCGGCGCGTTCGAGCAGCGCCTCGAATTCGTCGCTCGGTAGGCTGATCAGCCTGCCGATGTCGCGTTTTCGGTCCATGGGTGCGGTCCTCGGCCGGTGCTTCAAACGACCAGCGTGCCGGCAAGCGTAAAGCCGATATCGGCCAGGGTTGCGTCCGGCGCTGCGGGGGCGACGACGCTGAGGACGTCACCCGGCTCCAGCACGGTTTCGGTGGCGGCGATGAAATCGGCGACGCTTCCCGCCGCAGCGAAGCGCATGGTGGCGAAGCTCGTGCCGTTACGCCGGATGTCGAAGTCCGTCTGCGCAGTGGCCGCCGCTCCCGCGACGCCCTGACTGCCGGCAAGATCGACCTTCATCCGCGTGCGCCGGGCGATCGGTACCCGCAGGAGAACTTCCTCGGCGCTTGGCTGCCCTGCCTTGAACCCGGTGAGATCGGCCGGCGGGTCGGCGGCATCCTCCGTCTCGACCACTTCGATCGCGAACCAGGTCCGCGCCCCGGCGAGGATGGAGTTCCAGTTGTTGTTGGTGAAGTTCACGCGGAGCTGGAAATAGTCTCCTTCGACCACGGGCAGGACCGCGGAGAAGGTCGAGAAGTCGTTGTTGGTGTAGCCGGACGAGCCCTGGCGCACGGTGTAAGGCGCGGCGCCGATCGGCTCTCCGGCGCCGTTCTTGTCGAAGGTCAGATAAACGCCGCCGGTGGTGGCGCTCGCTTTCATGGCGATAGAGCCGAGAAGCCTGACCTTGGTGATGCTGGAGCCCGGGGGGATCGTCAGACGCTCCGGCGTCCCTCCCGCCCAGAAGCCTTCGCTGTCATAGACGGAGGCTTGCCACGGGATCTGGATCGGCGGGCTGACCGTGGCGATGTCGGTCGAGCGCTGCACGAGAGCGCCGCGAAACGGCAGCAGAACCCGCTGGAAGATGCCAGCGCCGGTAGGTCCCCATTGTGCGCCGTCGAACTGGAGCACGTCGTTCGCGACGGCTGCCCCGACCGAGACGTCCGTCAGGTCGTTGAGCGCCCCTGCGCCGCCGCCGACCCCGAAGAGATCGCTCCCATTGCCCTGCACCAGCACCGTGCCGCCGGGCACGATAATGACCTCGGCGCCGGAGCCCGCGTATTTTGCCCGGACCTCCTGGCCACCGCTCGTCGCGTTCCGTATCGCGAGTCGGCGATGGTTGGCCGGGAGCGTCAAGACGCGCGCAGCCGTCAGCGTGCCGGTCAACACGATGAGACCGTTGCGGTTCGCCTGCGCGCTGGTCAGCGTCAGGTTGGCGTCGGCCATGGCCAGCGACAGCGCCCGGTTCATGGCATTGTCGAGGGCATCGACGGCGTCGTTGATCGTGACCTCCTTCTGGTTCTGGGCGGCGGCGACATGGGTCACGGCCAGGTTGGGGCTGGGCATCAGGTAACCTCCAAGGTGACGGCGCGCGGGAAGCCGCGACCCGTGACCGCGCTCAGTTGATGGACGGCGACCGAAAGCTCCATGGGCACGGCGCCGAAGTCGGTCAGGATGTCGGCATTGGCGTAGACGACACTGGGGCTTACCGAGGTGAGCGTGCGCTTCACCGCACCGCCGGGATCATCGAGGATGTCGACCTCATAGGCCTCGCTCGCCTCGCCGAGGGGCACGAGCCCCGTGCCGTCCTTGAGCTCGCCGCCAATGCGGGTGCGACGGATCCAGGAGAGCGTGATGTTCGCCGGGCTGCCGGTCTTCACGGCGCGAACGTTCCACGGCGCATAGGGTTTGAGGTCGCGGCCGCCGTGGCTCTGGACGAGTGTCTCGGCATCCTCGAACAGCGTGCCGAAGCCGACGGCACGCCAGGATCGCGGCAGTCCGAGATCGCCGAGTGCGGTGACAAGCGTCTCGACGTCATCTGGATCGAGCAGCGCGAAGAGCTCCCCCGGCGCGTGGCCTTCGACGAATACGTCCGTGCCGCGCCGGCCGCGCAGCAAGCCGGTGAGCGTGTAGGAGCCATCCGGGTTCAGAGTGACATCACGGAACTGGATGATCTCGGGCTCGCGATTGGCTTTCATCACGAGGGCCGCATTCGCGCCATTGACCAGAGCCTCCTGCGTGACGCTCTCCAACCGCTCCCCGCCGGTGGTCATGAAGACGGTGAGGCTGTTGTCCTCATCGGTGCCGTATGGCGAACGAGGCGCGCCCAGAGCATTCGCCGTGGCACCCCATGCGGCTTCGCTGAGGGCCCGCCCGACCTGCGCCCATGCGGAGCCGTCGGCACTGCGATAGAGGGCAGCGCCCGGCCAGCCGGGACCGCCGAACCCCGCCATCAGATAGTAGATCCGCGAGCCCGCACCGCCCGCATCATCGACATCGCGCAGAAGCGGCAGGTCGGGCAGGATCAGCCGCGTGGCGGCGTTCGCGCCCACGAGCTGGATGGGTTTGCCGGAACCGCCATCGGCGACGACCGAGGAGACGTAGGTGGCGGCGGCCTCAGAGACGCCCTTCACAGCGAGCGAGAAATCCGCGCCGACATCGAGCCGGTTGATCCGCGTCCGGAAGGTCGAACCAGTGGCGAACACCACATCCACCACATCGGTCGGATCGAGCCGGAGCCAGTCTGGCGGCAGCTCGGCCTCGTAGGCGCTGCGCTCGATCCAGGCGCTGTAGAGCGTCTTGGCCGCAATGCGCTTGGCCGTGGTGGCGTCGATGGCGAGCGCCAGCTCGAGGCTCGCCTGGTTGCGCGAATGCATGGTGGGCAGCGGCAGTGATGCGCGTTTCTCGCTCTGCGTGCCCTGTTGGTAGTCGGCGTCACGGTCCATGTAGACGACGGCCACGCGCTCGGGCAGTTCGACCTCCTGGGTGCGGCGCTCGCGCCAGCTTTCGCCCGTCTGGCTGTCGAGCGGCACAAGGTATTCGGCCGGGATCGTGGCGACCGGCGCGCGTCCGCGGTTCCGGAACCGCAGGGTGTCATCGCTTTCGGCCGCGTCGAAGAAGAAGGCCTGCGCCAGAGGCTCGATCGCGCCGCGCACGGTGGTCTGTCGCCCGATCACATAGCCCGGAACGGACACCCCGAGCTCCGCGACGTCAATGTCGGCGAGCCCGAGGCCGGCGCGTCCGCAGAGATCGGCGACGATGGATGACAGCGCCTCGCCCTCGCCACCGCCGCGATTGAGGAACAGCCGGGCCCACCCGCTGCTGCCGCGCACCAGATGGGTGTCGGTGACGGCGTCGTAGACCTGTGCGCCCTGTTCACTGACCGCGCCCGGCCAGATCTCGTTGAGCACGATGGCGCCCGTCGCCGTGTCGAGCTGGACGACGCGCGTCGAGCGCATCAGCGTCCAGCGCTGGCCCCGCAAGCGGCTCTGGCCGAAGAACGGGCCCTCGTAGTTGATCTTGTGCGGGACGGCCGTCTTCCAGACGATCCCGGTGTCGGCGCGCCACTTGATCGCATAGATCGTACCGGCCGAGCCGCCGTTCGACATCGTGACCTGGAAGATGACGCTGTCGTCGGTGGCGTCGTAGGTCAGTCCGCCCGCATCGCTGTAGAACCCCGTCGCGCCAGCTTCGATCTGCGCAGGCGTGAAGCTCGCCACTTTTTCGAACGTGACGCCGAGCGATTGGCCGGTGAGACTGTCATATTGCGCGAAGGCTGAAACCCGGATGCGGTAGAGCCCGAGGCTGGTGTGGTTCAGACTGCTCGATGTCGCGCTCGCCAGAATCCAGCCATCGCCATAACCCTCACCGACGGCGCCGCCGATCGCGCCCCTTACTCGGGATTCCGTCACCGTCTGGCCGGCGCCCCAGACGTAGCCCATGCTGTCGGCGCGCAGCAGGCCGATGTCGTTGAAGAGCGAGCCGGTCAGCAGGAAGTCGACCCGACTGGACGACCCGTAGGCCGAGATCATGCCCAGCCAAGTCGTCGTCACGAAGCGGGTCGTGGTGTTGGAAAGGCCGGTGCTGGTGAAGCCGAAGCGGCCCACTTCCTTCAGCGCGTTCGGCTCAACCCGGATGATCGGCCGCGAGTTGCCCGAGCCGACGGTCAGGTAAAGGTGACCGTCCTCGCCGCAGAACAGCGTGCTCGGGAAATTGTTGGGCGTGACGGCGGCCACGTCCGTCATCCGCGCCTGGCGGTCCTCCGCCATGGTGCGCAGATTGAAGCGGCGAATGCCGGCGGCTTCGGCGTTGCTGCTCGAAGAGACGAAGTAGCCGTAGCCCCTGCGCCAATCGATCGCGAGGTCGCTGATCTGGTACGACCCGAAATAGCCGCCTTCGCCCGTCGTGATGAAGTCCAGGAGCTGATAGGGCTGCTGCGCGGCGCGCCGATAGGTGATCTCCGCCGTGATGTTCGGGATGCGATTACCAAAGTCTGCGAGCGCCAGATCCTCGAAGACGATCACACAGAGCCCGCGATGGGCCGGTGCGCGACCGGCGCCCACATCAGCTTCGATCAGCGGATCCGGCAGTTGGGTCTCGCTGCCGCGATGCAAGCGGAAGCGCAGATTGGGTTTGGCCACGTCGGGGCTCGATCCGGTCTTGTCATAGATCAGCTTGCCGTCTGCCCAAATGCGCAGCACGTCCTCGGCCGGGCCCTCGCCGAAGCTCAGCGCGAACGACGCGAAATAGGAATAGCTGATCGAGGTCTGGGTGCTGCGCCCGCCGCCGCCCTTGCCGCCGGATCGAGTGCGGGTAACATTCTGCTGTTCGCGGATCCCCGACGACCAGATCATGTTGCCGGCCATGCGCAGCGTGCCGTAGCCGATCGGGATCGATGCGCCAGAGGCAGAGGATGAGACGGTCAGATCGCCGAGACGCGGGCCCTCGGTGGTGACGTTCTGGCCCTTGGCCGGAAACAGCAGGCTGCCGACGACGGAGCCCACCAGCCAGCCGGCCTGCCAGCCGAGACCGACGGCGGAGCCGAGTGCGGCGCCGCCCACTGCGACGAGAATGGCCATGAGAATTCAGTGTCCGGGAGAGCGAAAGCGAAAGGCGAACTTGATCTTGTCCGGCCATTCGCCGGCATAGGGCTCCTCGATCACCTGCCGGCGCGTCGCATGGGCGTGCAGCAGATGGGGATGGCCGAGCCGCTCGGTCAGGAAGCCGCAATGGCAGGGATAGGCCTGGTCGGCGAAGACGAGCACGTCGCCGGGGCGGAGTTCCGGGATCGCGATGCCGTCCATGTTGGACCGGAAATGCTCGACAAACCCTTGACCCTGCGCGCGGCGGCTGTAGCCGGTGCTGTCATAGTCCGAAAGATCGAGCGCCCGGGCGACGCAGACCACCAGCCCGACACAGTCGATCCCCGAGCGGCTCCGTCCCTGATGCCGCCAAGGAACACCGAGCCAGCCGCGCGCCTCGGCGATGATCCTCTCAGGGGTGATGATCTCAGCGGGCATCGGGATAGCTCATCATGGCGTCCTGGCCTGGCACGTAGGGCTCGCCGCGAAAGTTGAGGACGTTGGCAAAGCGGGCGACGCAGGTGTCGAGGCGCTTGTCGCAGCCCGGGTGGATGCGGAAGAGGTCGCCGACCCTGATCGCGTAACCCATGGGCAGGAACAGCTCGGCGCGGCCCGTCGCTTGGGTCCACGCTTTCACCTCGATCGAGCGTCCGGCATTGGGCCCGCTCTCCCAGGTCAGCACGCCACCGGCGAACCAGCCGTCACTCGCGCGTGGCTCGTCGATCGATGCGGTGAACACCGCCCGGTCTATGACATCGGTGACAATCCCGGCACGGCTCCACGACTCCATGGCCTCAAACACGGCCGTTCCGTCGGTGGTCTGCTGGCCGACGGAAGTGTCGTAGACTGGCTGGTCAGCTGCCGTCGTGCCCGCGCCGACGCAGCGGTAGACGCGATCCTCAAACACGGTCGCTGTGCCGACGCCTGTCGTCGTGTCTGTGAAGAAGCCGCTGACGGCGTCGAGCGCGGCATTGCACACCGAGCCGCTGACCCTCGTGCCGTTGAAGATCACGCGCAGTTGCCGGGTCCCCGAGGGCACCAGCGCGTCGGCGACCTGGCGGAGCGTCCAGACGCCAGTCATCGCCTCATTGCCAGTATCGAGCGGTGTGGCCACTACAGCGCCCAGTTCATCGAGCAACTGCACGCGCAGCCGTCCCTGATCGACGGTGTTGCCGCCGCCATTGGCTCGCCATCCGCCCACGGTCAGGCGGTAGTCGCCGGCGTTGACGATGTCGGCATCGAGCACATCGGCAAGATCGACGGTCTGGCGCAGCTCGAAGCTCGCGACATTGCCGCCTTCGAGAAAATGCGTGCCGGTCTTCGGCCCGAGCGCGCCGCTCGCGGTCTTGGCGGCCGCCGACCCGGAGGCGACAGTCCACCCAGCGAGATTGCCTGCGTCGAAACCAGGATTGACGAAGGGAATCCCGATCGTCGCGAGCGCCGAGGAGGTACGCACGCGGACGGTGTCGCCGACGGCATAGGACGTCGAACGCTGGATCTCGGGCGGATGGATCGGCACTTTGCAGCGCGGGTCGCCGAGATCGGCGCGGCATTCAGGGCTGTAGAGCTCGCCGATGCGCTGTTGCAGCGCCTGCGTCATGCCGCGCAGCTCTGTGCGGAAAACGCCTTGCTCGGTCAGCACCACCTCGCCAAACCAGCCGCGCCGCATGCGAAGCGCGCCCATCGAAGGATCGGCCCAGTTGACGAGGAAGATCCGTACCTCTGCCTGATCGAAGAGTCCCGCGCGCAGCTCCTGCTCGGTGATCGACGCGCTGTCGAAGACGCCCTCGACGTCGAGATTGTCGACGCTCAGGCTCGCATCATTGGCGATCGCCGTGCGCGAATAGCCGGAGCTCGCCTTATAGAGATCGCCGTCGAAGACGAGATCGCGGTCATGGTCGGTGAAGAAGAACTCCCGGCCATCCACGCGCGTGATGCGCCAGCAGGTGGCGAGCGTGGTCACGGGCCCCGCCAGGTGAGTGGCGAGCGCTGTCGATGTCGACTTCATGGGCGGATCTCCAGCACCGGGATCTGGCCCCAGCTGCCGAGCTGATAGGTCTCGATGGTGATGTCCATCTGGTCGCTGTCGAAGCGAACCGGCACGTCGAACTCGAAATCCGCCGTCACCTGGACACCCGACGCTGGCGCGGTCGTGAAGGTCACGAGCCCTGTCGCCGTGTTCACCGTCCAGCCCGTGACCGCCTCGACGCCGTCGCGATAGATCTTGACCGTGCCAGGAACCGGTTTGGCGATGATGCGGCTCTCGATCTCGCCGCCGCTCGCATAGCGCCTGACGAGCTGGAAAGTCTTGTTGGCCCCATCGCCGACGCCGAGCACCTGCGCGAATGCCTGATAATCGGTCCAGTCCTTGAAGCGGAATCCGTAGGCGCGCCCCTTGCGGGCGCGGAAGAAGGCGATCAGCGCCGCGACCTGCTCGCGCTTCTTGAGGCCATGCGCCACGTTCCATTTGCCTCGCGCGGCGGCCCAGTTGGCATTGCGGCGCTCGTGCCCCGACACGGTCGTCACCACGGTCGTCGAATAACCCGGTCCGCCCGACGCCCCGTAGGAGATGTCGGGCGGGAACTGCACCTCGTGAAATCCGCTCATCTGTCGACCCGTCAGAGATTACGCCGCGCTCGTTCCATGGCGCGGGCAGCGTCCGCCGCGATCTGGCCTTGCGCGTGGCGGAAGCTGTTGGCGTCAGGCGTCGAGATGTTCATCACGACATTGACAGGCGGGCGCGTGTCGCGGGCCGAGCCCATCGCGGCGAGCTGGGCGCGCGACAGCACCATCTCGCCCCGCTGAAGGATGGCGGGAACCTCGTCGGGACGCAGACCCGCCATGCCGCCGCCATGCAGGCGCGGCGCACTGGCAAAGGCGAGCGCCGGGACGAGCCGCTGCGGCGCTGGGGCGCCGACGATGCCGCCCGCATGGAAGATGCCCGACAGGATGCCGCCACCACCGCCGAACAGATTGCCGAAGATCCCACCGCCGCTACCCATGCCGCCGAGCGCGTTGGCGAGCGGCCCGAGGATCGCCGAGCGCAGCGCGATGCGGGTGATGTCTGCCAGGATGCTATCGGCGAGCGCCTTGAAGTCGAATTTGCCGGTCGTCACGAACTTCGCGACAGCGTCTTCGGCCGACCGGAACGCACTGGTGAGCGCATTGCCGAGGCCCTTGCCCCAATTCGCGGCCTCTTCGGCATAGCGCGCGAGCTCGTCCCTGACGGCGGCCCAGCCCGTTGCGGCCTCGTCAGCCGCCGCCTTGATCTCCCGGCCGGCCTCGCGACTTGCCGCGGCGGCGCGCCCTGCCGAGCCTCTGCCGCCCGCTCCATCACCTGCCTCATCGCCACTGCCACCAATCGCGCCGAACGCCGTGTCAAGCCGCTCCGTCCCCGCAGCAGCCTCATCGATCTGGGAGTTCGCCCCGGCCATCGCCTCGCGGAGCGCAGCGACCGACTCCAGCGGCGCACCGGCAAGTTCACCAAGTGCACTCGCGGTTTCACGGGCGCTTGTCGCGGCGCGACGGGCATCCTCCGCGAAGGCGGAGAATCCGAGATCCGGAACGCGAAATGCATCGGTCTCGAAGGCGGCCGCGAAGGCGTCGCGCGCAGCCGCGCCAGCGCCTTCGGCCGCGCCCACAAATTGGTTTTCGATCCGGCCGAGATCGATATCCGGAACGAGTCTGATTTCGGTCTCGATGCCGATCGCTGAAAGCGCGGCGCCAATTCCCTGCACCAGGCCGTTGATGCCGCGCGTGGCGCCGTTCAGCATCCATTCGACGGCGGCGATCAGCGCATTGGCCGCCCGGATGGCAAAGTCGCCGATCGCTGCCGGCAGTCGACCCCAGATCGCCACCATGGCGTCGAACGCGCCCTGGAAGACGTTGACGGTCCGATTGCCGAAAGCGACGACGGCATCGAGGACGCCTTGCAGCGCGTCGGCGACGTTCGCCTGAATGCCGAGCCAGGCTGCGGCGATCCGGTTCTTCAGCACCTCGACGAACAGGCCGATCCGGTCCCACATTTCACGCGCCACATCGCCCAGCAGATTGAGCGCCGCGCCGAAGCCGCCGGTGGCCTGCACGAGCCGCCCGAATTGATAGATCAGCTCACCCGCCGCCACGACCAGCGCGCCGATCCCGGTGCGGATGATCGCCCCGCGCAGGAAAACGAGCGCAGTGGCGAGCCCGCGGACCGAGACCGCGGCCACCACCATGCTGGCGACAAAGCGCCCGGCCATCAGCCCGACGAAGGCGGCGGCGATCGAGGCAAGCCGCCCTAGATTGTCGAACAGCAGCTTGATTGCCTGTCCGAGCGGGCCTGCGGTGCGCGCCATGGCCGCCAGTGCGTCCGCTACGGCTTCTAAGGCGGGAGCTGCAGCGACAGCCAGCTGGTTGGACACGCCGCGCCAGATCAGACCGAGGCGAGAGATGGCGTCATTGGTGCGCTCGATCTGGGCCGCGTCCTGTTGCGACACCACGACCCCGAAGTCCCGCACGTCCTGCGTCGCGGTCCTGAGCGTCGCCGTGTCGATGCGCAGGAAGGTGAGCGCGGCGCGATCGCCGAAGAGCTGAGAGGCGACCGCCGCACGCTCGGCCTCGGGCACGTAACGGGCGAGAGCCTCCTGGATGGCGGCGATGCGCTGGTCGAGGGGAAGGCGCTGCAGCTCTTCAGACGTGAGCCTGAGGCGTTCGAGCGCGCTGACGGCAGCGCCTGTGCCAGTTGCCGCTTGGCTCAGGCGCCGGGTCAGCTGGATCGTCGCCTGTTCGATCTCGCCCATGGAGACGCCGGCGAGATCACCGGCGCGCTCCAGCACCTGGATACTCTCGACCGTCGTGCCGAGCGAAGCCGCGAGCTTGGCTTGGTTGTCGATCACCTGCAGGCCGGAGCGGATCATCGCCGCCGCACCCGCTGCAAACGCTGCTGCAGCAGCAGCCGCTGCTATCTGAACCCGGCGATAGAAGGCGGCGACGCGCGTGTTCGCCGCATCCATCTCGCGCGACAGGCGCCGCATGCCCTGTTCACCCGCATCGCCGATGCCCTGCAGCTCGGCGCGAACCTCGCGGCCGCCGACGACGGCAAGGCGCACGGACACCCTTTTCTCAGCCATCGTGTTCAGCCTTCATTTGCGCATTGAGCCCGCGCACCATCATTGCCTCGATGTCCGGCAAGAGCTCCGCGCAGAGGAGTGTGTTGAGCCCGAGGGCCTCGGCGATCGCGAGGGCGGCGGTCATATCGAGCCCCAGGACCGCACCGGGTATGGCGCGCAGCTGGCCCGTGAGCCGCAAAGCGAGATCCCAGACCTGCCAGCCCTCGAGGGTCAGTGGGCGGTTCAGGACGGCTGGGCACTCGCCGCAGGTGCGTCCGCGGCTGACATGGCAGGATCGGCAATACTGGTCGCCCCCGCTGAAATGCCATTCGGCAAGGGCGCGGAGCCGTTTTTTTCCGCTTCCAGCAGCAGACCCTTCGAGACGTAGCGCAGCTGGAAGGCTTCGAAGAGCGGCAGGATGTCGAGCAGCGCATCGATCCCTTCCGGCGTGACCGGCACGGGATTGCCGTCCGCATCACCGACGCCCTCCCAGTCCTCGACCACGAGCCGCGCCAGCGCCTTGGCCATGGCGACCGCGATGGTTTCGTTCGATGCCCCCTCCGGCAGGCTGGTGACGGCAGGGTCGCTGCGCGCCGCCGCCATCAGGGATGTCGTGAGCGGACCGACGTGCAGGCGCACACCGTGGCCCAGATCGAGCCAGCGCGGCTCGCGGGAGAGATCGAGACGGATCATGGATGCATCCTCATGCGTAGCTGGTGACGTCGTTCAGGAGATGCGCGCGCAGCATCGTGCCCTCGCTGTCGTCGAAGGCGGCGCGCCAGTCGAAGCTCGCCTCGACCCCGCCAGGGCCGGAGACGGCGTATTTTGGCTTGGGCAGGAAGACGCGCGGCAGCTCGAACCGCAGCGCGTAGCCCTCGGGGAAAGTGAAGCCGTAATCCAGTGCGACGGGATCGCCATTGGCGGCCTCGGCGACCAGCGTCGCGCCGTCGAAGCGCACCGACATCGAGCCTTCGGCGGACGCGAAGGTGGGATCGGCCGCCTCGATCTTGCCGTCCTCGCGGATCACCCGCACCCGTTCGAGGTTGTTCGAGAAAGTCAGACTGCCGCCGGTGACGCCCGCGAGCGGCTGGCCACCACGCCGGATGAAGCCGCGCCCCTGGCTGAAGCGGCGCAGCGAGAAGGCGTCCGGACTGCCGTCGACCGTCGCGGCGAAACGCTCCTCGCCTTGCGCCACGAGCTGGAGGCGGGCGTTGGCCGGCCCCTCCTGACCCATCTCGAAATTGAGGCTCTCCATCACCGTGCCGAGATGGCGGAAGAAGACCGGGGTCGTCAGCTTCGGGTGGCCGATCTCGATCGTGTAGCTCGGGATGTCGTCGGCGCCGCTTTCCCAGACATGGGCATAGCCGCCCCCGGTCAGCGTCGGGCCGGACACGCTCGCCGCCGATGCTGCAAGGCTGAAGCTGTTACCAGTCGGGCCGGCCGTGTCGAACACGATCACCAACGTCTGGGTGCTGGTCGGCCGGGAATAGGTGCATTTGGCGATCTCTGCATCGGCCGAGGCGTTGAGATCGTCGACCAGCTGATCGACGGTCTGCGTCACGGTCGCCTGGATCTCGGTCTGGTTGCCCGAGGGCGTCCCCGCGACCAAAGTCCAGACCGTGCCGTTTAGCGTGATGGTGTCGCCGGGCGACGGGTTGGCTGTGAAGGCGATCGAGCCGGAGGCGTTCGTCGCCGTCGTCACGGGGTCGCCGAACAGGCCGGTCAGCCAGAAGCCGGTGCCGCGCAGATCGAACGGGATGTCGAGTTGGCCCTCGTCGGTGATCAGCCCGCGATAGGGATCCTGCGCGTTGCGCCCGCGCCCCAGGAGCGGGTCGTCCCCCAGCGGCTGCGCCGAAGACAGGTCCGTCGATTTGAAATCGAGGCTTCGATAACCGGAGAGCGGAGCCACCCCGTAGCTCGCCTCGCGGCAAGCCTTGAGCGTGGCGTCCGCGCCGTAAGCGCGCACCTTGGGCATGGATGGCTCCTATTTCCAGGTTCAGGCAGTGAGTGGATCGCTCACCAGATATTCGACCGTGACGACGAGCCGGGCGGTCAGGACCGGGGCTGCGCCCTCGATCGCCAGCGCCCCGGTTTCGGGCGCCGACGGCGTCAGGTTTTCGGCGAGACCACCGAGGGAGGGATCGATTCTGAGCGCCATTCCGATCGATCCGAGCAGCGTGTCGAGCGCCGCTTCGCCTCCGCCCGTCGGATCGCGGGGCACATAGACCTCGATCTCGACCCGGTGGGCGTAGAACTCCGTGCGCGGATTGAGCGTCACGTCCGGCTCTCCCGGATCGCCGTCGCGCAGGATGACGAGACCGGCTGCCGGCACCTTCTCGGGAAGGACCTCATTTCGACGCACGTTCGCGTCCAACGCGTTGTCGAGCGTCTGGAAGAGGGCCCCGAGAATGGCTTCGCGACGGCTGGACACAGGCTTTCCTCATGCTTGCGGCCAATGCAGGTGATCGCTCCGCACGCGGTGCGGCGCGCACATGCACCGGGATGCGAAGAAGGCGAAGACGGGGCTACCGCCCGTCGACCCAGTTGCGGACGACCAGGCCGGGCAGCCGCTCCTGCCAGGTGTTCGCTGCGGAGGC
>CAUJJI010000252.1 GCA_963205265.1 Pseudomonadota bacterium | reverse complement strand
GCCGTGCAGCTTTCCACCCAGTCGCCGTCGTTGTAATAGGCGATGCCGCCGATGTCGCGGATCTCCGCCGAATGGATATGGCCGCAGACGATGCCGTCGAGGCCGCGCTGCAGCGCTTCGTGCGCCACTGCCTCCTCGTAGCTGCTGACGTACTGGACGGCGTTCTTGACTCGCTTCTTGAGATAGGCGGACAGCGACCAGTACGGCATCTTCAGCCGCCGGCGCAGCGCGTTGAACACCAGGTTGAGCCGCAGCAGCAGTCCGTAGGCCTTGTCGCCGAGGAAGGCGAGCCAGCGCGCGTAGAGCACCACGCCGTCGAAGCTGTCGCCGTGCGTCACCAGCAGGCGGCGGCCGTCGGCGGTCACGTGCACCGCTTCCAGCGCCAGCTCGACGCCGCCGAAGCTGAGGCCGGCATAGTCGCGCAGGATCTCGTCGTGGTTGCCGGCGATGAAGACGATGCGGGTGCCGCGGTGCGCCATCTTCAGCACCCGGCGCACGACCTCGTTGTGGGCATCGGGCCAGTACCAGCCCTTGCGCAGCCGCCAGCCGTCGACGATGTCGCCGACGAGGTAGAGCGTCTGGCACTCGATCGCGCGCAGGAAGTCCACCAGCATCGCCGCGTTGCAGCCGCGGGTGCCGAGATGGACGTCGGAGATCCACACTGTCCGGTACTTGCGCTTCGGCCGGAACGGCTTGGGATCGGGCAGGTCGAGCCATTCGGGAATTTTCGCCGCCGGCGCCCGCCGCGGCCGCATTCGGGCCAGAAGATCGCTGTCGTCGAGCAGCATCGGCAAGCACCTTCGCCATCCGCGCCCATCCGGGCCCTGTCGCTGCCGGGGATAGGCGCGCTTCGTTGCGCGGCGATGACGCATCGGCGGCAGTTCGGTGACAGCGCCGCAAGCCGCGGGGCGTTTTTCTGCGCGCTTTCATGCAGGGGTCATCGAACCGTCACCTGCGCGTCATATCCACAGGGCACAGACGGTCCCGAAATCGGGGCGAGAGGCGATGCGGCGTATCGACATACTGCTGACTGGAGAGCTGGCGGGCGGCATGGCGCCGTTCAGCCACGGCGAATTGGAACTGGTCTTTCACCGCTGGTCGCAGCCCGACGAGCTGCCCCTGCTCGAGGGTTCGCTATGGGCCTTCGTCGACTGGGTGCTGCCGGAGATCTCCGGGCTGGAGCTGTGCCGGCGGCTGCGCTGCGACCGGCTGACCGCCGACGCCCACGTGACGATGATCCTGGAAGACGACGATCCCGAGGCCCGGCGCCGGGCCCTGCGCAGCGGTGCCGACGACTACATGCTGGGCCCGATCGACCGCACCGCCGTGCTCGACCGGGTGCTGGCGCTGAAAGTCAACGACCACGAGAGCGTGCCGCTGCGAGCCCTGCAGCAGGGCGACCTGATCATCGACCTGCCGGCTTTCCAGGCGCGCTGGCAGGCCCGGCCGATCCCGCTGATGCCCAACGAGTTCCGCCTGCTGCGCTATTTCGTCGAGCATCCCGGCCGGGTGTTCACCCGCGCCCAGCTGATCGCCGCGCTGGGCAAGCAGGAGCCCCCGGTGGACGAGCGCACCGTCGACGTCTGGATCGGCCGCCTGCGCCGCGCCCTGCGCAACGCCGGCGCCGGCAACCCGCTGCGCACGGTCCGGTCGCTGGGCTACGTGTTCGACCAGCAGTAGGGCCAGGGAGTTCCTCCCCTGCAAGGGGAGGATCCCGATTACCCCAGCCTTTCCTCGACGAATGCGGCCACCGCCTCGAAAGTCTCGCGCGAGCCCGGCAGGTCCATGCCGCGGACCACGGCGACGTGGTCCATGCCGGCGATGGCGCTGAGCCGGGAATCGACGCCGGCGGCAAGCAGCTTGGCATGGAAGCGCAGCGCGTCGTCGCGCAGGACTTCGCCGGTGCCGACGCTGATCAGCGTCGGCGGATAGGCGGCAATCGGCGCCAGCAGCGGCGAGGCCAGCGGGTGGGTGGGATCGAAGCCCTGCAGGTAGAGCTCGGCGGCGACTTCGGCCGATTCCCTGGAGAACATCGGGTCGCCGGCATTCTCGGCATAGGCCGGCGCCGAGACGGTGAGGTCGAGCCAGGGCGACAGCAGCACCAGCGCGTCGATGCGCGGCCCGCCCCGGGCAGCGGCGAGCACGGCGAGGCCGGCGGCCAGCCCGCCGCCCGCCGAATCGCCGCCGAGAATCAGCGGCGCATCGCCGGCTTCGGCGGCGACCGCCTCGAGCGCCGCCCAGGCATCGTTGAGCCCGGCGGGGAAGGGTCCCTCCGGGGCGAGGCGGTACTGCGGCACGATCACCTCGATGCCGCAGCGGTCGACCAGCGCCTCGGCGAACAGGCTCTCGAACTCGGGTCGGCCGATGCGGAAGCCGCCGCCGTGAAGCTGCAGCATGTAGCCGCGCGGCGCGGCCGCGGGCCGAAAGCGCAGCGTGCGGGCGCCGTGCAGGCTGGTCTCGACCGGCGGCCGCGCCGTCTTCCAGGTGCCGGCGTCGACTGCCGCCTGCATCTGGCCGCGCCGCTCGGCAAGATCGGGGGGCGCGGCCCGCCCCGGCCGCTCGGGCGGAATGGTGATCGCCGCCGGCCCCGGCCCCGCGCTCATTCGGCCGCCTGCTGCATGGCGAGCGAGCGCTCGAGCCCCTTGGCGGTGCGGCCGGCACCCATCCGCTTGAGCTCGGGTATGACGTAGTCTCCCAGCATGGTGATGCTTTCCAGCACTGCCTCCTGTGGCAGGTAGCCGAAGTTGACGTAGCACAGCACCTGGTCGACGCCCGCCTCCTCATAGCGCAGGAACTTCTGCAGGCATTCCTCGGGCGTGCCGATGATGACCATGTCCTGCTCGTCGAAATGGTGCATGTCGAAGCCGCCCTCGGCCTGCTTCTTGAGCAGCGGGAAAGCCTTCTCCTGCGCTTCGGGCGGCATGTGGGCCAGTTCCCACTTGAGCGTGAATTCGGCGACCGAGGCGTACCACCACCAGACCGATTCCCACAGCCGGTTGGTCTCAAGCTTGCTGCGCGATTCGGTGCAGTGGACCAGCGTGTAGACGCCGACCTTGTTGGTGTGGATCGAAGTCACCGGCACCGCGCGGGCCTGTTCCTCGCGGTAGATGCGGATCAGCTCGGCCAGCTTGTCGAGCGGCTGCATGATCGAGAAGCAGAGCAGGCCGAGGCCGTTCTGGCCGGCCATGCGGATCGTCTCTTCCGAGCTTGCCGCCATCCAGCACGGCGGGTGCGGGTACTGGTAGGGCTTGGGCGTGACCATCCGCCTTGGGAACTTGAGGTACTCGGAATCCTCTTCGTAGTATTCCTGCTCCCACATGCCGACGACGGTCTTCGCCGCGGCCAGCATCTTCTTCTTCGAATTGGGCACGTCGACGCCGAAAGCGATCTGCTCCATCGGCGTCGAGCGGCCCATGCCCCATTCGACGCGGCCGCCGGACAGCACGTCGACCGTCGCCACTTTCTCGGCGATGCGGGCGGTGTGGATGAATTCGTGCGGCATCAGCGCGACGCCGAAGCCCAGCCGGATCTTCTCGGTGATCTGCGACAGCGCGCCCAGCACGACCTCGTTGCACGGCATGTGGCTGCGGCCCTCGCGGAAGTGGTGCTCGACCAGCCAGGCGGTGTGGAAGCCCTTGCGGTCGGCCAGCACGATCTGCTCGACGCAGTTCCTGTAGGCCATGCGCTCGGCCATGCGCTGGCCCCAGGGATGCTCGCCGGCCCAGGGCTTGGGAGCTTCGATTTCGTAGAGCAGGCCTAGTTCCATAATCTGCCTCTTCACCTTGCGTACCGCTGCTTCCCCGCGAAGGCGGGGATCTCGTTCCTGTACCGAGGACCCTCTGCAGCCGACCGGGATCCACGCCTTCGCGGGGAAGCCTGTCGCCTCGAGCGGAAGTCCTGCTGGTTCGTTCAGCCGAGCTCGCCCATCTCCTTGCGCGTCAGCCGACGCCCGCCGCAGAACCGGGTGCTCAGCGAGCGGTCGACGGTCAGGTTCTGCCCGGAAATGCCCGAGGCGAGGTCCGACAGGAGGAAGGCGATCGCGTTGGCCAGCTCGACCGGCTCCGTGAAGATGACGGTGTCGCCGGGGTCGCGGCTGGCCTTGGCGCGCTCGGACATGCGCGCGCCCTTCTCGATCACCCGCTCGCTGATCACCGCGCCGGGCGAGACCGAATTGGCGCGGATGCCGAATTCGTGCCACTCGCTGGCCATGGTCCGGGTCAGCGCGATGATCCCCGACTTGGCGGCGCCGTAAGGCCCGTGCCAGGGCGCTGCATCCTTGGCGCTGACCGAGCCGACATTGACGATGGCGCCGCTGCGGCCGGTGCGGATCCACTCGGCGGCGGCGTCGCGGCACAGGTAGAAGACATAGGCGAAGTTCAGCTGCAGCGTCTGCCAGAAGCTGGCGCCGGGGGTTTCCTCCAGCGGCATCCATTCCTCGGCGCGCGTGCCGCCGGCAATGTTGGCGATGCCGTCGATCGGACCGAAGCGCTCGAGCACGGTGGGGATCACCTGTTCGCACTGGGCGACGTCGGTGAGGTCGGCGGTCATGGCATGCGCGGTCGCGCCCATGCCGCGCAATTCGGCGGCGATCTCGTTCGCATAAGCCTGCTGGTTGTCGAGCGCGATCACCGTGCCGCCGCCGCGCGCGATCTGCCGGCAAGTCGCGCCGCCCATCCCGCCCTTGTGGACGCCGCAGACGAGGATGGTCTTGCCGGTGAAGTCGAGTGCCAGGGTCATCGGTGGATTGCCTTGGTCCAAGACCTCTCAGATCGCGATGCCGTAGAGCTTCGCCGCATTGAGGCTCAGCACCTTGGCGCGGTCCTCGGCGGTCAGGCTCGACAGGCGCTCCTCCAGGTTGTCGATCGGATAGAGCGAGGTCGGGTGCGGGAAGTCGGTTTCGAACAGGCAGTTGTCGATGCCGACCTTGTGCAGCATGTCGGAGACGTCCTTCTTCTCGAACCAGAAGCAGGCGTAGAAGTTGCTGCGGAAATATTCCGACGGCTTCTTCTCGAAGCCCTTGGTCTCGGCGATCTCCTCGAGCTGGTAGTCGAGCGCTTCCATCAGGAACGGCACCCAGCCGATGCCGCTTTCGACCGAGACGAACTTCAGCCCCTTGTAGCGGTCGAGCAGGCCCGAATAGATCAGGTTCGACACGGTCTTGCCGTTGTTGAAGAAGATCATCGCCCCCATGATCCCCGAGGCGAGGTCGCGCGTCAGGCTGGGCCAGCCCTGCTGCCCCATCCAGTCGATCGAGGTTTCCGAAGCGCCGATGTGGAAGTTGATCGGCAGATTGCCGTCCTCGCAGACTTCCCACAGCGGATACCAGTGCTCGTGGCCGAGGTCGGGGATCGGATCGCCGTTCGCGTCCTTGTGCATGTGGGGATCGGAATTGATGTTGATCCCCTTCATGCCCATGGCGATGCAGCGCTCGGTCTCGCGGACCGCTTCCTTCATGTCCCACCACGGCAGCAGCGCCATCGGGAACAGCCGCTGGCCGCTTTCGTCCTGCAGCTCGGCCATGGCGTCGTTGTAGATCTGCACGGTGGCGAGGCGCAGCTCGGGATCGACCTTGGCCGCCTGCTGGCCGCCGAAGCCGAGGATGTTGGGATAGACGATCTGGGCGTAGATGCCGGCCTCGTCCATCACCGCGAGCCGCTCCTTGAGCGAGGAGGAGCCGCTGTGGACGTCCTCGAACTGCAGCGCCAGGAAGCGGTCGAGGTCGCGGACCTTGCCGCCCTGCTTGAGAATCGCGCTGTTGGGGTGGGCGCCGGTGCCGATCGACTTGTCGCCGTCGATCACCCAGCTGCGGATGCCGTCGAGCATCTTGACCTGCGGCACGCGGTCGCGGATCGCGGCGGGCGCGCGCTTGACCCACATGTCGTGCGGCTCGGTAAGGTGGGTGTCGGCGTCGATGATCTTGATCGTCGACTTGGCTTGCGGCTGGTCGAGCGTAGCCGTGGTCATCGTCTTCTCCTGTCGTTTTCCGTTTCGTGCGTCAGCGCCGCAGGCGCGGCAATGGCTGCGTCTCCAGGCGCCATGCCAGATCGTCCATCGCCGCCGCCGTGGGCAGGCGCTCAGCTGCCCGAGGCGATGACCAGCGTGCCGCCGGCGCCGGCGGGACGCCCCGCCCCGGCAATCCCGTCAGCCAGCCGCGCGGCGAGCATGCCCTGGACCTGCGGGCGCGACCGGTTCGCGCTTTGGGCCTGGCTGGCGCGGGCGCGCTCGCGCATCTGGCTGGGCGAGATGCCGAAGTGGCGCGTGAAGCGGCGGCTGAAGGCGGCTTCGGAATTGTAGCCGGCCATCTCGCTGATCTCGGCGATCTTGAGCTTGCCCTGGCGGAGCAGCGCGGCGGCATGTTCCATGCGTTGCTCGGCAACGACTTCCATCGGCGCGCGGCCGACCGCCTGGGTGAAATGCGCGGCGAAGTTCGACCGGCCCATGCCGACCGACCGGGCCAGCCGCTCGACCGTCCAGTCGACCGCGGGATTGGCGGCGATGAGCTGGCGCGCCTGCGCGATGGGGTCGCGCCGGACCGGCGCGAACAGCTGGCGGCAGCGGGGATCGGCCCTGAGGCCGGCAACCAGCAGCATCGCGGCGAGGCGAGTCAGCAAGGCCGCCGAGCCCGCACCCATGCCCGCCATGGCCAACGCCTGGGCCTGCAGCAGCCCGGCCGGACTCCCGGCACCGAGGCGGACCAGCGCGGGCAGCGCGGCGCGATCGACTTCGCCCGGCCAGTCCGCCTGCAGCCGGCCGCTCAGCACCCGGGCCTGCACGCGGCCGCCCTGGCCGAGCAGCAGCGTCGGCGGGATGTCGACGCTGCGGTTGTCGCGGAGGAATTCGTGCGTGGTGGCGCGGCTGTCGGCATGGGTGCGCAAGGCATGGGCCTCGCCCGAGACGACCATGGCGATGTCGCCCTCGCCCAGCTCGACCACTTCGCCGCTGGCGCAGGCGAGCCGCGCCGAGCCGTGGAGGACGGCATGGAACAGCACGGCCTCGCTCGGCGGGACCGAGAAGCCCGCCTGGTCGCCGAGGTCGCTGTAGCACCAGCTCCGGCCGCGCAGCTCGACGGCGGACAGCAGGTCGGACAGGCTCCTGGCATCTCCACTGCCGGCGATGCACTGCATGGCGAGGGTTCTCCCGTCGCGGCGGCCGGTCCATCGCCGGCGGCCTTCGAGCCGGGCAGGATATGCCTTTGCCCGCCGCCGTCAACCGGGGGCGAGGCAGTTCGCCTTTGACGCGCCGGGCGTCGGCCTGCACAAGGCGCCGGAAGCGGACAGTGGAGCGGGGAATGGTCCGGCAGGTCGAGTTGCGCATCGATGTCAGCGACGCCGCCGGATTGGGCGAGGCCGCCCATGTCGCCGCCAGCGTGGTCCTGCCCGATCCGGCCCTGCTCGGCGAGCGCGCCCTCGTCTGCTTCGCCAAGCCGGGCGGCAGCTATTCGCGCGGCTACTACACTTGCGCCCTGCCCGGGCCGGCCGCGGGCGCCCAGGCTGCCTGGCATGCCGAGCGCGGCTGGATCTTCGCCGCGCTCGATACGCTCGGCTGCGGCGAGAGTTCGGCGCACGATCCCGAGGCGCTCGACTTCGCCACGGTCGGCGCCGCCGCCGCCGCGGCCGAGCAGGAGATCCTGCTGCGCCTGGCCAACGGCGTGCTGCTGCCCGGCTATCCGCCGGTCCACCAGCCGGTAGTGATCGGCATCGGCCAGTCGCTGGGCGGCAGCCTGGTGATCCACCAGCAGGCGCACCGCCGGTCCTACGACGGCATCGGCGTGCTCGGCTTCAGCGCGGTGCACAGCCACCCGGCGACACCGCCCGGCGGGGCCCCGGTGGTCGTCGCCTGGTACCCGCGCGACGCCGTGCGCGGAGCCGGGGCCGAGCCGCTCAATGCCGCGGCGCTGAAGCAGGCGCTGGCCGAGGGCCCGCAGCAGGGCGCCTGGGCGGCGCTGGCCTGGGGCTTCCACTACGACGACGTGCCGCAGGAGGTGGTCGAGCAGGACCTCCTGCACTACGAAGCCGTCGCCCACCCCGGCGAGACGGCCGGCCATTTCCGTCCGGAACCGTGGATGAGCGCCAACACGCCGCACGGCGTCGCGCGGCTGACGCTGACGCCCGGCGCGGTCGCCAGCGAGGCCGCGGCGATCACCGTGCCGGTGCTGAGCGCCATGGGCGTGCGCGACCTCGTCGTCGATCCGCTGGGCGAGCCGCGCGCTTTCCGCTCGGCCCGCAGCGTCGACCTGTTCATCTGCCCGCGGCTCGGCCACATGCACAATTTCGGCAGCACCCGCGCGCTGTTCTGGCAGCGGATCCACAGCTTCGGGGAATGGTGCGCGGCCGTGAAGGGGGAATGATCGTCATAACCTCCCCCTGCGGGGGAGGGGGACCGCCGCCGCAGGCGGTAGTGGAGGGGTGTGGCCCTCTCGCGGACGGGGACACCCCTCCGTCAGCGGCTTCGCCGCTGCCACCTCCCCTTACAGGGGAGGATGTTGTTCTTCAAATCCCCATGCAGAGGTATTTCACCTCCATGTAGTCCTCGAGCCCGTAGCGCGAGCCTTCGCGGCCGAGGCCCGACTGCTTGATGCCGCCGAACGGCGCGACTTCGGTGGAGATCAGGCCGGTGTTGATGCCGACCATGCCCGCTTCCAGCGCCTCGGCCACGCGCCAGACGCGGCTGAGGTCGCGCGAGTAGAAATAGCTGGCGAGGCCGAATTCGCTGTTGTTGGCAAGGCGGATCGCCTCGTCCTCGGTCTCGAAGCGGATGACGCCGGCGAGCGGGCCGAAAGTCTCCTCGCGCGCCAGCTTCATGCCCTGGGTGACGCCGGCGACCACGGTCGGGCTGAAATAGGTGCCGCCCAGCGGGCTGCGCGCGCCGCCGGCCAGCAGCTTCGCCCCGCCGGCGAGCGCATCGGCGAGGTGCTCCTCGACCTTGGCCACCGCGCTCTCGTCGATCATCGCGCCGATGTCGGTGCCCTGGTCCATGCCGTAGCCGACCGTCATCGCCCGCACCCGCTCGGCAAGCTTGCCGACGAATTCGTCATGGATCCCGGACTGGACGTAGAAGCGGTTGGTGCAGACGCAGGTCTGGCCGCCGTTGCGGAACTTCGAGATCATCGCCCCGTCGACCGCGGCATCGACGTCGGCATCGTCGAAGACCAGGAACGGCGCGTTGCCGCCCAGTTCCATCGAGCATTTCTTCACCGTCTCGGCGCTTTCGCGCAGCAGCTGGATGCCGATCTCGGTCGATCCGGTGAACGTGATCTTGTGGACCTTGGGATTGCGCGTCAGCTCGCCGCCGATCTGGCCGGCGCTGCCGGTGACGACGTTGACCACGCCCGCCGGGATCCCGGCCATCTCGCACAGCCGGGCGATCGCCAGCGCCGAATAGGGCGTGGCCGAGGCCGGCTTGATGACGATCGTGCAGCCCGCCGCCAGCGCCGGCGCCAGCTTGCGGGTGACCATGGCGTTGGGGAAGTTCCACGGCGTGATCGCGCCGACCACGCCGAGCCCCTGGGTGATGACGACGATGCGCTTGTCGACGGCATGGCTGGGAATGACGTCGCCGTAGGCGCGCTTGCCTTCCTCGGCGAACCATTCGACGAAGCTGGCGCCGTAGGCGATCTCGCCCCTGGCCTCGTGGAACGGCTTGCCCTGCTCGCGCGAGAGCAGTTCGCCGAGCGCGTCCTGGTGCTCGATCATCAGGTCGAAGACCCGGCGCATCAAGCGCGCCCGCTCGCCCGCGGTCTTCGCTCGCCAGGCGGGCAGCGCCGCTTCGGCGGCGTCGACGGCGCGGCGGGTCTCGTCGGCGCCCATCCTGGGCACGGTGCCCAGCCTGGCGCCGCTGCCGGGATCGGTGACGTCTAGCGTCGCGCCGGAATCGGCGTCGCACCAGGTTCCGTCGATGTAGCACTGCTGCCTGAGGAAATCGGTATAGCGCATGAGGGTGGGCCCTCTCTTCTCCGGTCGGTTATCGACCACCGGCATAGGAGCCGCATGTCGCGCGGGCAAGCGAGCGGTTCCGGCGCTGGCGATCGGGCTTTCCTACAGGCCTCGCCTTCCTATATGGCGATCGAGATGAGGGCGATGGCCCAGAGGAGTTGGATTCGATGAGCACCACCGACAGCAGCACCGCGACCGATCCCGAGATCGCCGCGCTCGTCGCCAGGGCGCGCGAGGCGCAGGCCGGGTTCGAGAGCTTCAGCCAGGAGCAGGTCGACGCGATCGTCCGCGACATCGGCAAGCACGTCTACGACAATGCCGAAAAACTGGCCCGGATGGCCGTCGACGAGACCGGCATCGGCGTCTACGAGGACAAGGTGCTCAAGAAGAAGGGCAAGGCGCGGGCGATCTGGAACAGCCTGAAGGGCAAGCGCTCGCGCGGGATCATCGACGAGGATCCCGAGACCAACCTGATCTACGTCGCCAAGCCGATGGGCGTGGTCGGGGCGGTGACGCCGATCACCAATCCGGTGGTGACGCCGATGTGCAACGGCATGTTCGCGCTCAAGACCGGCAATTCGGTGATTTTCGCGCCGCACCCCAAGGCGCAGATGTGCGCCGAGCACCTGACGGAAGAATTCATGCGCATCGTCAAGGCGCACGGCGGGCCCGACGACCTGATCCAGGTCGTGCGCGACGGCTCGGTGATCAAGACCCAGCAGCTGATGCAGTCGGTCGACGTCGTCGTCGCCACCGGCGGCGGTGCCATGGTCAAGTCGGCCTATTCGTCGGGCAAGCCGTCGTTCGGCGTCGGCGCGGGCAACGTGCCGGTGATCATCGACCGCGGCGTCGACCTTGGCGAGGCGGTGGACAAGATCATCACCGGCGCTGCGTTCGACAACGGCATCATCTGCAGCCACGAGCAGTTCGTGCTGACGCCGCAGGAATACTTCGACGAGACGGTCGGCGCCTTCACCGCCAGCGGCAAGGTCTGGTACACCGACGATCCGGCGCAGGTCCAGCGCCTGCGCGAAGTGGTGTTCCCCGGCGGGCACCTGAACAAGGACGTCGTCGGCGTCTCGGCGCGCGAGATCGGCGCGATGGCGGGCATCGACGTGCCGGCAAGCGCGCGGCTGATCCTGCTGCCGGCGCGCGGCGCCGGCGAGGAAGACATCCTCGCCCGCGAGAAGCTGTGCCCGGTGGTGGCGATCCTGCCCTACCAGACTTTCGCCGAGGCCGTGCAGAAGGCCAAGGCCAACCTGCTGGTCGAAGGCGCGGGCCATTCGGCCGCGCTCCATTCGCACGACGACGACAACATCCGCCACGCCGGGCTGGAGCTGCCGATCAGCCGCCTGGTGGTCAACCAGCCGAGCTCGCTGACCGCCGGCGGCTCGCTGACCAACGGCTTCGCGCCGACGACGACGCTGGGCTGCGGGTCGTGGGGCGGCAATTCGATCTCTGAGAACCTCGACTACAAGCACCTGATGAACGTCTCGCGCATCGGCAAGGTGATCACCCACAAGCCCGCGCCGACCGACGAGGAGATCTGGGCTTAGGGCCTGGATCCTCCCCGGAACGGGGAGGGGGACCGCGCCGGCGCCGCCGGCGTGGTGGAGGGGTCGGAAGGTTCGATCTGGACGCCGGGTGGTGAGGGGTTTCGGCCCCTCCACCACCGCCTGCGGCGGCGGTCCCCCTCCCCGTTCCGGGAGGAACTCCCGTCCAACGCCGATTGACGCGGCGCGCCCATTTGACTAGTCTCCACATCCGAACAAGATTTCACAATAGCGAACCGATGCGGGAGAGGTAAGCTGACCTACGCAGGCTATATCGACGGCGCCTTCGTCAAGGGCGAGGGCGCTGCTTTCATCGTCGAGAACCCCTCGGACGAATCGGTGGTCGAGGAACTGACCGGCGCCAGCCCGGCGCAGTTCGCCAGGGCCATCGCCGCGGCCCGCACCGCTTTCGACGACGGGCGCTGGAGCGGGCTGTCGATGAAGCAGCGCGGCGAGACCATGCGCCGCTATGCCGAAGCGCTGCGCAAGCGCGCCGACCGGCTCAAGGAGCTGGCAATCCTCGAGGCGGGCTGCCCGACGTCCTCGACCGTCATGGGCGCGCAGGTCCATGCTCCGCTGCGCATGACCGACGAGATCGTCGACATGTTCCTGACTCTGCCCGAGCACGAGGAGAACCCGCTGCCGATCCACGAGCGGGTGAATCCCTATTTCACCGTGCAGAGCTTGAAGCTCTATCGCCCGCTCGGCGTGGTCTCGGCGATCTCGGCCTACAACGTGCCGTTCTACACCGCCTTCTGGAAAGTCGTGCCGGCGCTGATGGCGGGCGATTCGGTGATCCTCAGGCCCAACCCGCTGACGCCGATCTCCGCGCTGATCTTCGCCGAGGCGGCCGAGGAAGCAGGCATCCCCAAGGGGGTGATGAACGTCGTCATCGAGAGCGGGCTCGAAGGCGGCCAGCTGATGACCACCGACCCGGCGGTCGACCTCGTCTCCTTCACCGGCTCCTGCACTGTCGGCGCCAAGGTCGCCGAGCAGGCGGCGCCGACCTTGAAGCGGCTGGTGCTCGAGCTCGGCGGCAAGTCGGCGGCGATCTTCCTGCCCGATTCGGCCGAGCGCGCGGCGGCGCACGGCTTGCAGCTGTGCACCTCGCACGCCGGCCAGGGCTGCGTGCTGGGCACCCGCGTCTTCGTGCCCGAGGAAGTCAAGCCGAGGATCCTCGAGGCGATGGCCGCGGCCGTCGCGAACGTGAAGATCGGCGTCGCGAGCGATCCCGCGACCCAGCTCGGCCCGGTGATCAGCGCCGGCCAGCGCGCGCGCTGCGAGCATTTCACCGCGGCGGCAGTGGCGGGCGGCGGGCGCGTGGTCGCCGGCGGCAAGCGGCCGGCGCACATGGACAAGGGCTTCTACTTCGAGCCGACCATCCTCGACGTGCCCGACAATTCCAATCCCGCCGCGCAGGAGGAGATCTTCGGCCCGGTGGTCACCGTCATCGGCTACAAGGACCTCGACCACGCGGTGGCCATGGCCAACGATTCCCAGTTCGGCCTGTCGGCCTGGGTGACCGGACAGGACAAGGTCAAGTCGCTGGAAGTCGGCCTCAGGATCCGCAGCGGCGCGGTCAACGTCAACGGCGCGGTCATGTCGAGCTATGCCAGCGGCGGCGGCATCAAGATGAGCGGTCTTGGCCGCGAGCGCGGCAAGGAAGGCCTGCGCGAATTCCAGATGCTGACGACGTTCAATATCGGCGGCTGAACCGCTCATGGGAGAGAGAACAGCGATGCAGGGACTGCTTGAAGGCAAGGTCGCGGTCATCACCGGCGCCGGATCGGGCGTCGGCCGTGCGGCGGTGAAGCTCTGGGCCGAACACGGCGCCAGGATCATCGCCGCCGACATCAATGCCGACACCGCCGAGGAATCGGCCAGGCTCGCCGGCGCGCCGCAGGGCCAGATCAAGGCAACGCGCTGCGACGTCGCCGATCCCGCCTCGGTCGACGCGGCGGTGGCGCTGGCAGTCGCGACTTTCGGCCGGCTCGACGTGATCTACAACAATGCCGGGATCACGGTGAATCCGGTCCCCGGCAAGGGCCTGCGCTCGCTGGTCGAGCTGCCGCACGAGGACATGCGCCGGGTCGAGGAAGTCAACATCAACGGCGTGATCTTCGGCTGCCAGGCGGCGATCCGCCAGTTCGACGCGCAGGCGGAGAACGGGCAGGGCGGCGGCGGCGTGATCGTCAACACCGCCTCGGTCGCCGGCATGATCGGCTACGGCGGCGTGCTCTACGGCTCGACCAAGGGCGCAGTGATCGCACTCACCCGCTCGCTGGCGATCGAGGTCGCGGACAAGAACATCCGCGTCAACTCGGTCTGCCCGGCGGGCATGCTCACGCACTATTCGGGTATGGACCCAGACAGTCCGCACAAGGACAGGATTCTCGAAGGCATGGGCAAGGCCCATCCGCTCGGCCGGGCGATCGATCCGGCCGATACCGCAGCGGCGGCGATGTTCCTCGCTTCCGATCTCGCATCGAACATCACCGGCGTCATGCTGCCGGTAGATGGCGGCCTGACGGCAGGGCGCAAAGTTGGAGGAGGCTGAACGATGGCTACCTGTCCCATGACCGGCAAGGGCTCGAACGCCCTCGCCTCGCTGATGTCGGACAATCCGCGCTACAAGGAGATGTTCGACGTCAACACCCAGACGGCGAATTCCGGCGCCGACATGGAGAAGGACTATACCGAGGACATGAACCGGCTGCGCGACGCCGGGCCGGTCCACAAGGGTTCGCTGCGCGAGCTGCTCGGCGTGCCGGAAAGCCCGTTCTCGCCGATCAAGCGCGACAGCTACACCTTCTTCTCCTACCGGGCCTGCGAGATCGGCTTCCGCGAGAACCTGATCTTCTCGTCCGAAGGCTACAAGGAAAGCCCCGGCGTCTCGACCGTCGGCACGACGATCCTGTCGATGGTCGGCAAGCCGCACAAGCGCCTGCGCTCGGCCGCGCAGCCGCTGTTCAAGCGGCCCAAGGTGCTGAACTGGTGGAACAAGCGCTGGATCGAGGAGACCGTCGACGCGCTGCTCGACCGGCTGCTCGACGAGGACGCGGTCGACCTCAACTTCGAGCTTTGCGCCCGGCTGCCGATGGCGACCGTGACTCGCGCGATCGGGCTCGAGGGCGAGGACGTGATCGAGTTCCGCTACCAGCTCGACCGCGCGACGTTCGGCGCAGCGCGGCTGAAGCCCGAGGAAGCGGCCGAATCGCGCGCGATCGTCGACCAGACGCTGCGCGACCTCATCGCCGCGAACACCGCCAATCCCGGCGACAACCTGATCTCCGGCCTGATCGAGGCCGAGATCGTCGACGAGGACACCGGCGACAAGCGCCCGCTGACCGAGGACGAGATCTTCGGCTATGCCAAGCTGGCGATCTTCGCCGGCGGCGGCACGACCTGGCGGCAGCTGGCGATCACCATCGACGCGCTGATGAACCACTACCACTTCTGGGAAGCCTGCCTGAAGGAGCGCAAGCTGCTCGACCAGGCGGTCGAGGAAAGCCTGCGCTGGCGCGCCACCGACCCGGTCTTCCCGCGGCTCTGCACCGAGACCACCGAGGTCGAGGGCGTGGTCGTTCCCGAAGGCGTGCGCGTCCACATGTGCCTGGGCGCGGCGAACCACGATCCCGCCGTGTTCAAGAACCCCGAGGAATACGACATCTTCCGCGACAAGAGCCACCAGATGGGCTTCGGCTTCGGCCCGCACCGCTGCCTCGGCATGGACGTCGCCCGGCAGGAGATGATCGTCGCGATCAGCGGGCTGATGGACCGCTTCCCGAAGATGCGGCTCGATCCCGGCAAGCCCAAGCCGGCCTACCGCGGCCTCGACCACCGCGGCATGTCGGCAGTGACGGTGCGGCTGAAGGGATAGGGGGACGCTCGACGCGGAGACCCGCTCCCCGGGGAGCGGCTTGGCGTGATCGTGAGGCAATTATGGCAACCATGAAGCAGGTCGCCCTCGCCGCCTATCCCCAGGGCAATCCCCGGCCCGAGGACTTCCGCATCGAGGACGCGCCGGTCCCCGAACCCGGCGAGGGCGAAGTGCTGCTGAAGACGCTGTGGCTGGCGCTCGACCCGCTGATCCGCTTCGCCATCGACGAGAAGCCGCTGACCGGCATCACCCATGTCGCGCTGGGCGAAGTGATGTACGGGCCGGCGGTCAGCCTGGTGGTGAAGTCCAATCACCCGGACTACGCCCCCGGCGACGTGGTCGAAGGCCGCACCGGCTGGCGCGAATATGCCGTCGTCGCGCCCGACAGGTCCGACTACCGAGGGCCGCCGCGCAAGGTCGATCCCGCGCTGGCACCGGTGCAGACCGCGCTCGGCGCGCTCGGCATGCCGGGCGAGACCGCCTATGTCGGCATGATCGACACCGGCCGCGTCCAGGCGGGCGAAACCGTGGTGCTATCTGCCGCCGCCGGCGCGGTCGGCGGGGTGGCCGGCCAGATCGGCAAGCTCAAGGGCGCGCGCGTCGTCGGCATCGCCGGCGGGCCGGAGAAATGCGCAGCGCTGCTCGAACAGGGCTTCGACGGGGCGGCCGACTACAAGGCGCCCGACTTCGCGCAGCAGCTCGCCCGGGCCTGCCCCGAGGGGATCGACCTGTACTTCGACAATGTCGGCGGCGAGGTGACCTTGACCGTCATGGCACAGATGAAGCGCGGCGGGCGCATGGCGATCTGCGGCTTCATCGCCTACCACGGCGTCGGCATGGAAGGCCCCGGACCCGACCGGCTGCCGGGCTTCTTCCGCATGCTCAATGCCAAGAGCCTCGAGATCCGCGGCTTCGCCGGGATGATGGCCGGGCCGGAAGCGAGGACGAGCCTAGCCGCCTGGTATCGCGACGGCAAGCTCGCCGCGCCTGAAGCCGTGGTCGAGGGGCTCGAGGCCGCGCCGGCGGCTTTCGCCGGCGTCTTTTCCGGCAATTCTTTTGTTGGCAAGCTGCTCGTAAAGGTGTCAGAGCCGACTTGAAAACTATGGAAAAGGGGGAACATAAGCGATCATGGCAACGACAACGCTTCCCCCTCCGCCCCGCAAGACGGCCAATCCCGCGCCGCAGCGTCCGGCCCGTTCGATCAGGCGCACCTGCAGCATCGACGTCTCCTGGCCCGACGGCGATACCGGCGACCGGCTGTTCATCGGCCGGGTGCGCGACTACCGCACGCCCGAAGCCGGCAAGCCCGGCACGGTGATCGAGGAGGCCGAGTACCGCGCGCGGCTTGCCCAGGACAAGACGATCACCGCGATCACGGCCACTCCGGCTCCCCCCAAGATCGACCAGCTCGTCGGCGTGCGCGGCGGCAATCACTTGCGCCTGTTCATCAAGGAAGTGATGCCCGAGCTGATCAGCAGCGGGGCACCGATCTACCTGCCGCTCGACGACATCTCGGGCACCGCGCTGGTCTCTGCCTTCGCCTGGTCGCAGTGGCACGACGACTGGGCCGAGCGGCTGCGCGCGACGATGAAGCCCGAGGAGTTCGAGCGGATGATCTCCGACCGGGTCAACATCTGCTGGGGCCTGCAGGAAGGCAACAGCGGCGTCAGCCCCGACGGCCCGCGCAACGTCGCCGAAGCCGACGCCGGCGACCTGCGCAATCCCGCCGATCCGCTGGGCTGGCACGAATTGCCCGAAAGCGACGGCCCCGGCTTCCGCCGCGCGCGCCGCATCGACGTGTCGCAAGATCCCGGCAGCAGCGTGATCCGCATCGACGCGGCCTTCCAGGACAGCGCCAAGCGCAGGGACGGCAGCCGCGTGGCGATCCACGAATACGACCTGGCGATGACGGCGGACGCCGATACGCTGGAAATCCTCTCGCTGGCGCCGCAGCCGCGCATCCTGCCGTTCTCGGAATGCCCGGGAGCCGTCCACAACACCCAGCGCCTGATCGGCAAGGGCATCGCCGACATCCGCGACGACGTGCTGGCGCTGCTGCGCGGGCCGCAGGGCTGCACCCACCTCAACGACGCGCTGCGCGCGCTGGCCGAAGTGCCCAAGCTGGCGGGCTATCTGGCGGAAGTGGCCTAGGCCGATTCGTCGTCCCCGCCCCATTCGTCGTCCCGGGCTCGACCCGGGACCGCTGGCCTCGTCGATCGAACGTTCCGCCGGGAGGATGGCGGTCCCGGGTCAAGCCAGGGACGACGGTAAGAGTCGATGATCAGGCCGCGCTGGCGCTGCGCGCTTCCGCTGCCGGATGCTCCAGCACGACGACGTTCGATTCCTGCCGCCGCAGCCGGTTCCAGGCATCGAGCGCCGCGACCTTGTAGGCTTCGGCCAGCGTCGGATAGTTGAAGCTGTTGTCGACGAAGTAGTCGACCGTCCCGCCGAGATTGATCACCGCCTGGCCGATGTGGATCAGCTCCGTCGCGCCTTCGCCGATGATGTGGACGCCGAGCACGCGGCGCGTGGCGATGTCGACGATTAACTTCAGGATGCCCGACGAGATGCCCATGATGTGGCCGCGCGAGGTTTCCTTCATGCGGGCGATGCCGCATTCGTAGGCGATGCCCTGCTTGCGCGCCTCTTCCTCGGTCAGGCCGACCGCGGAGAGTTCCGGAACCGCATAGATGCCGAGCGGAAAGGCCTGGTCGGTCGCCGGCGGCGGCGCTCCGAAGGCGTGGCAGGCGGCCGTGCGGCCCTGCTCCATCGAGGTCGAGGCGAGGCTGGGAAAGCCGATCACGTCGCCGGCGGCATAGATGTGCGGGACCTGGGTCTGGAAAGTCACGGGGTCGACCGTCAGCCGCCCGCGCGAGTCCACCGGCAGGCCGCACGATTGCAGGTTGAGCTCTGCCGTCGCGCCGACCCGGCCGGCGGTGAACAGCACGATCTCGGACGACACGCGGCGCCCGTCGGCAAGGTGGCAGACCGGATCGCCGTTGGGTCCGAACTGGATGTCGGCGACTTCGCCCTGGAGGCGGATCGCCATGCCGCGCTCGCGCATCAGGTGGATGAGGTGATCGACGATCTCGCGGTCCATGAAGTCGAGCATGGTCGCGCGCGGCTCGATCAGCGTCACCGGCACGTCGAGCGCGGAGAAGATCGTCGCGTACTCCAGCCCGATGACGCCGGCGCCGACCACGGTCAGGCTGCGGGGCACGCAGGGAGTGCGGATGAAGTCGTCGCTGTCGAGCACGTTGCGGCCGTTGAACGGGATCGAATCCGGCCGGAAGGGCGCGGTGCCGACGGAGATCAGGATCTTCTCGGCCTCGATCACTTCCTCGACGCGACGCTCGCCGACAGTCGTCTCCACGGCGATGCGATGCGGGTCGACGAAGCGGCCCCCACCGATCATGGTCTTGACGCCGTTGCGGGCGAACTGGTGCTCGAGGACGGCGATCTCGTGCTCGAGCGTCTTGCCGAGCCGCGCCGCGAGGTCGCCGCCGCAGACGTCCTGCTTCACCCGATAGGACTGGCCGTAGAAGCCGCGCTCGCGCCAGCCGGACAGATTGAGCGCGGTCTCGCGCAGGGTTTTCGAGGGGATGGTTCCGGTATGGACCGAGACGCCGCCGACGCGGGAACGATCGTCGACAACCAGTACCGACTTGCCGAGCTTTGCCGCCTGGATCGCCGCCCTGCGCCCTGCCGGGCCACTGCCCAGAACTACGAAATCGTATGAGGCCACTTGGAATCTCCCCCGGTGCTGGTGCTAAGAACGGCGCGAGGTGATGAGAAATTTACCATGCCTGCTGTTTTGCTGCGGTGCAACAGAGAACTGTGCAATGCAGCAGGCACTGCAGGACCTGCTCCCCCGCGAAGGCGGGGGCCGCGGTCGGCGGCAGGGGAAGGGTCGAAAGGCGCGCCGTCTCGACGTCCGGCCCGGCCGACCGAGATCCCCGCCTTCGCGGGGGAGCGGCAGGGCGCGAATGGTCAGCTTGAAGGGCAGAGCATCGCCAGCCCCTCGTGGGCCAGGCCGTTCGCCAGCTCGTCGTACATCCGGCGCCGCAGCTCGCGGACCAGCACCGAGCGGGTATGGCGCAGCATCAGCGCCGGCTTCTGCGCCAGCTGCCCCGCCAGCGCGCGGGCGCGCGGCAGGAGCTCTTCGGCCGGGAGCACTTCGCCGACGACGCCCAGCCGCTTCGCTTCATCGGCACCGATGCGCTCGCCGGTGAGCAGGAAATAGCGCCCGCGGTTGGGTCCCAGCAGCATCGGCCAGACGGTGTGGACGCCGTCGCCGGGAACCGCACCGCCCGGAACGTGGGCAAGGTCGGCGAATTCGGCATGGCTCGCCGCGAGCACGATGTCGCACAGCACTGCCAGCTCGGCATGGATCAGCGCTGGCCCGTTGACCGCGGCGATCATCGGCACCGGGATCGCCAGCAGGTTCTGCAGCAGCGCCAGTCCCTCGTCGTGGATGCGCGGCCACATCGCCGCCAGGCTGGGCTCGGGGAACCTCTCCTCGGGGTCCATCGCCGCGCAGAAGCTGTCGCCGGTGCCGGTCAGGACGACCACTTTGTTCTCGTAGTCCTGCGCGACATCGCGAAAGGCATGGCCGAGTTCGGCATGCAGGCTCTTGAGCGAGGTGCCCCACAGCGCCGGCCCGCTGCGGGTATGGAGCTGCATCTCCAGGACCCCGGCGGCGTCGCGGCTGAAGCGGATGCCCTGGTACTTGTCCCGATATTCGCCGAACTGCATGTTTCTCTCTCCCATCCTGCGCAGGCGGCGCGGCTATTGCACAGCAAGCCCATTTGACCGCCGCGGCGCAAGCGCGCTTGCCGCTTGCATCCCCCGGTACCATCTGGAAAGCGCGAGCGACAACAGACAGGACCGGAGAAGCCGTGACCAAGACGGTCGTCACTCTCGACGACAAGTATACCCAGCCGGACGGGCAGGTCATGCTTTCCGCGCTGCAGGGCGTCGTGCGCCTGCTGCTCGAGCAGGCGCGCCGCGACCGGGCCGCGGGGCTGAGCACGGCGGGCTACGTCACCGGCTATCGCGGCTCGCCGATCACCACGCTCGACGCGCAGCTGTGGGCCTCGGAGAAGCTGCTGACCGAGCACGACATCCGCTTCGAGCCCGGGCTGAACGAGGAACTGGCGGCGACCTCGCTGCGCGGCACGCAGCAGCTCGGCTGGTACGGCAAGCCGCGCGTCGATGGCGTCTTCGCGCTGTGGTACGCCAAGGGCGTCGGCGTCGAGCGCGCGGGCGAGGCGATCAAGGCGGCGAACTTCGAAGGCACGCATCGCAACGGCGGCGCCCTGCTGCTGTGCGGCGACGACCATGCCGCCAAGTCGTCGCTGACCGCGCACCAGTCGGAGCACGTGCTGGTCACCGCCATGGCGCCGATGCTCTATCCGGCCACCACCGACGAGATCCTGGCCATGGGCCAGCTGGGCTGGGCCCTGTCGCGCATCAGCGGGCTCTACGTCGGCATGAAGGCGGTGACCGACACGCTCGACCTGACGACGACCGTCAACCTGCCCGGCCACGCCTTCCCGATCGCCGTGCCCGAGCTGCCCGCCGGCCTTTCGCCGAACCTGCGGCTCAACCTGTCGGCACTGCAGCAGGAGCAGGCGGTAGTCGAGCAGCGCCTGCCGATCGTGCCGCTGTTCACCGGCCTCAACCGCATCGACCGGGTCAGCCATGCCGCGCCGAGGCCGCGACTGACCGTGGTCAGCGCCGGCAAGGCCTGGCTCGACGTCTGCCAGGCGCTGGCCGACCTCGGCCTCGACGCGGCGAAGTGCCGCGAGATCGGCCTGAGCGTGGTCAAGCTCGGGCTGGTCTGGCCGATCGACGCCGCATTCGTCCGCGAGGCCTGCGGCGGCAGCGCCGAAGTCCTGGTGGTCGAGGAAAAGCGCGCCTTCATCGAAGAACAGCTGGCGCGGATCTTCTACGGCCGCGCCGATGCACCGGCGCTGTCGGGCAAGACCGAGCCCGATGGCCGGGCGCTCATCTCCGAGATCGGCGTGCTCGATCCGGGCTCGGTGCGCACGGCGCTGGTCCGACGCCTCGCCGCGCTGGGCATGCTGGGCGAGGAAACGGCTGCGCGCGACGCCGCGCTGCGCCGGCTCGAGGAGAGCGCGGGCGAGTTGCAGCGCACCGCCGTGCGCGCCGCCTATTTCTGCTCGGGCTGCCCGCACAACACCAGCACGCTCGTCCCCGAGGGCTCGAGCGCGATGGGCGCGACCGGGTGCCACGGCCTGGCCCACTTCATGCCCGAGCGGCGGACGATGCAGACCGTCTCCATGGGCCAGGAGGGCATGCCCTGGGTCGGCGCGCAGACCTTCGTGGAAACGCCGCACATGTTCCAGAACCTGGGCGACGGCACCTATACCCATTCGGGCCTGCTGACGATCCGCGCCTCGGTCGCGGCGAAGAGCAGCGTCACGTTCAAGATCCTCTACAACGACGCCGTCGCCATGACCGGCGGCCAGCCGGCCGAAGGCGCGCTGACGGCCGAGCAGATCGTCCGCGAGCTGGTGGTCGAGGGAGTGAGCCCGGTGGTGCTGGTGAGCGAGGATCCCTCGCGCTTCCGCGCCGGCGACCTGCCCCCCGGCACCCGCGTCCTCCACCGCGACGAACTCGACGCGGTGCAGCGCGAACTGCGCGAAGTGAAAGGCACTTCGGCGATCGTCTACGAGCAGACCTGCGCCAACGAGAAGCGGCGGCGGCGCAAGAAGGGCAGCTACCCCGATCCCGACAAGCGGCTGTTCATCAACACTGCGGTCTGCGAGGGCTGCGGCGACTGCTCGGTGCAGTCGAACTGCCTGTCGGTGACCCCGGTCGAGACCGAATTCGGCCGCAAGCGCGCGATCGACCAGTCGACCTGCAACAAGGACTACAGCTGCATCAAGGGCTTTTGCCCCTCCTTCGTCGAAGTCGAGGGCGCAACGCCGGCCAGGCGCAGCTTCGACGACGCGGCGCTGGCGCGGCTCGTCGCCGCCTTGCCCGAACCGCAGGTCCGCGACGTCTCGCAGGCGCCGCAGGCGCTGCTGGTGACCGGCATCGGCGGCACCGGCGTGCTGACCGTCGGCGCGATCCTGGCCATGGCTGCGCATCTCGAAGGCAAGGCCGCCAAGGTGCTCGACCAGACCGGGATGGCGCAGAAGGGCGGGGCGGTCACCAGCCACATCCGCATCGGCAACGACACCGCGGCGATCCCCTCGGCGCGCCTCGGCGCGGGCAGCGTCGACGTGCTGATCGCCTGCGACCTGATCGTCGGCTCGGCGCCCGAAGTGCTCGTCCTCGCTCGCCCCGATACCCACGTCCTTGCCAACGAGGACGTCGTCCCGACCGGCGAATTCCAGACCAACCGCAATCTCGACCTCACCACCACCCGCTTCCTCGCAGCGATCGCCAAGCGAGTCGCGGGCGACAACATCGCCACGCTGCGCGCCGGCGCGCTGGCCAGCCGGCTGCTCGGCGATTCGATCTTCACCAACCTGATGATGGTCGGCTTCGCCGCGCAGAAGGGTCTGCTGCCGGTGTCGCTGGCTGCGATCGAGGAAGCGGTCCGGCTGAACGGCGTCGCGGCGAAAGCCAACCTCAGCGCGCTGGCGCTCGGCCGCCTGGCCGCGCACAGCGCCGCCGACCTGTTCGACCTCGCCGACACCCCCGCGCACGAAGCCGCCTTTCCGCGCACGCTGGCCGAAGTGACCGAAAGCCGCGCGAGGCTGCTGACCGCCTGGCAGGACGAGGCCTGCGCCGCCGGCTACCGCGCCTTCGTCGACGAGATCGCGGCGCGGCTCGCGGCGCGCGGCCTCGGCGACTGCGAGGCGCTGCTGGTCGAAGTCGCCCGCAACCTGGCGAAGCTCATCGCCTACAAGGACGAATACGAAGTCGCCCGCCTCTACAGCGACCCGGCTTTCGCCAGGGCGCTGGCCGACCAGTTCGCCGGCAGCCCCAGGCTCAGGGTCCACCTCGCGCCGCCGCTGCTCGCTTTCCGCAAGGACGCGAAGACCGGCCGGCCCAAGAAGATCGCTTTCGGCCCCTGGATCTTCCCGTTGTTCCGCCTGCTGGCCAAGGCCAAGGCTCTGCGCGGCGGCCCGCTCGACCCCTTCGGCTATACCGCCGAGCGCCGCATGGAGCGCGCCCTGCCGGGCGAGTACCGCGCCCTGATCCGCGACGTCGCCGAAAAGGTGACGGCGCAGACCATGCATGCCGCCGTCGAACTCGCCGCCGCGCCCGAGCTGGTCGCCGGCTACGGCCCGGTCAAGGACGCCGGCGTCGCCGCCTACCGGGCGCGGGTGGCGGAACTGCTGCCGAAGCTGGAGCGCGCCCCGGAACGGGTGGTCGAGCCGGCCTGAGCGATCGTCCCGCGACGACGAAGGCTCGCACCGCCCCGGCGTTGCCTGCCGCATCCCCATTGTCCCCAAAGCCGATATTGGCCACAGTCTTCGGAAAGGACTCGGCCCCTGGCGGGCGGGACAAGGGAGAGAGCATGAGCGAGCAGGACCTGGCCGCCAGGTACGGCCCATGGGCAGTGATCACCGGCGCCTCGGACGGCACCGGGCTGGCTTTCGCCCGGCGCCTCGCCCAGGCCGGGATCAACCTGATCCTCGTCGCGCGCAATGCCGGCAAGCTGAGCGGCGCGGCGGCAGAGCTGCAGGGCATGGGCGTCGCTTGCGTGACCGCATCGGTCGACCTCGGCGCGCCGGGCGCCGCGGCGCGGATCGCCGAAGCCGCGGGCGATCGCGAAGTCGGCCTGCTGATCACCAATGCCGGCGCCGACCCCAACGGCTCGCGCTTCCTCGACAAGGAGTTCGGCGCCTGGGACGCGCTGGTGACGATGAACGTCAACACGACAATGGGCCTTGCCCACCATTTCGGCCGCGGCATGAAGGCGCGCGGGCGCGGCGGCATGATCCTGGTCAGCTCGGGCGCCTGCTACGGCGGGCTCCACGGCATCGCCGCCTATTGCGCCGCCAAGGGCTTCGTCCTCAACTTCGCCGAGGCGCTGTGGGCCGAGCTGCGCCACGACGGCGTCGACGTGCTGACGCTGGTGCTGGGCCGCACCGACACCCCCTCGCACCGCAAGATTCTCGAGGAAAGCGGCCAGGCCGTCCCCGAGGACATGGCGACGCCCGAGGAAGTCGCCGAAGTCGGCCTGCGGCAATTGCCGCACGGGCCGATCTGGAACTGGGGCCAGCCCAACGACGTCGCCGGCATGGCGCCCAATTCCCCCGACCAGCGCCGCGCCAAGATCGTCATGATCGAGCAGATGTCGGCCGCCTACACCAACCGGACCGAGGAGCAGCCGGCATGAACGACACGATGCAGGTCCTCGCCGACAAGGAGGCGATCCGCACGCTGATCCACACCTATTGCCGCGCGGTCGACCGGCTCGACGTGCCGCTTGGCCATTCGATCTGGCACGACGACGGCGAGGCCGACTACGGCGCAAGCTACTACCAGGGGCCGGGCAAGGGCGTGATCGACCTGATCTGCCGGCACCATCTCGGCCTCAAGAGTCATTCGCACCAGGTGACCAACATCCTCATCGACCTGCAGGGCGACCGCGCCGGCAGCGAATCCTATGTCTACGGCACGATGCGCCGCGAGCAGGGCGGCAAGCTGCTGCAGCTCGGCGTCTGGGCGCGCTATCTCGATGCCTGGGAGAAGCGCGACGGCCGCTGGGGCCTGGTGCGCCGCATGGTCGTCTACGACCACGAGGAAGTGCGCGAGGCGACGGCGATGGGCCAGGAGATCCGCTCGCGCCGCGACGGCGACGACCCGTCCTATCGCTTCCTGACCAGCCGCAAGTGGGGAGAAGCCTGATGGCGGATTTCGCCGCCGAAGTCGCGGATCGCCTGGCGATCACCGACAAGATCTACCGCTACTGCCGTTCGGTCGACCGGCTCGACGTCGCCGTCGGCCACAGCGTCTTCCACGAGGACAGCCACGCCGACTTCGGCGCCAGCTATGTCGGACCCGGCCGCGGCTGGATCGACTACATCTGCATCGAGCACCTGCGGTTCCTGCATCACTCGCACCAGGTGTCGAACATCATCATCGAGATCGACGGCGACCGTGCCGGCAGCGAAAGCTACGTCACCGCGACGCTGCGCCGCCAGGAGGGCGACCGCATCATCCAGCACGAGTTCTGGGCGCGCTACGTCGACACCTGGTCGAAGCGCGACGGCGACTGGGCGATCGACACGCGCCACTGCATCGTCGACTACGGCTCCACCCGCGAGGTCGACGCCCTGCCCGGCAACCCGCGCAGCAAGCGCGATGCTTCGGATCCCTCCTATGGGGTGCTGGACGGATCGTGATCGCGCTTCATCATAAACCCTCGTCATCCCCGCGCAGGCGGGGACCCATCTCCTGCCGCCGCACCAGGTTCGACGCTTGGGAGATGGGTTCCCGCCTGCGCGGGAATGACGATCTCGAAAGCAGCTTCCTTGGTTCCCGAAAGGCCCTCGATGCGTAACGTCCAGATCTCCGTTTCCTTCGACATGCGCGCGCCCGGCTGGGGCACGCCGACTGCCGAGCTCTACCAGGCCGCCCTGGAGATGGCCGCCTTCGCCGACCGCATCGGCATCACCCGCATCGGCCTGATGGAGCACCACGGTTCCGAGGACGGCTACCTGCCTCGACCGTTCATGCTGGCTTCGGCCATGGCGGCGCTGACCAGCCGGGCGAAGTTCATCCTCGGCGCGGTGATCCTGCCGCTGCACGATCCGGTGGCGGTGGCGGAGGAGATCGCCATCCTCGATCTCATATCCAACGGGCGGTTCAACGTCATCTTCGGCGCCGGCTACGTGCCCTCCGAATTCGCCATGTTCGAGAAGTCGATCCACGACCGCGCCAGGCTGATGGACCGGGGCATCGAGATCATCCTGCGCGCGCTCTCGGGCGAGCGCTTCGAGATCGACGGCCGGCCGATCTTCATCCGCCCGCTGCCGATCCGCGCGCCCCAGGACATCGTCATGGTCGGCGGCGGCGTGCCGGCGTCGGCCCGCCGCGCGGCGCGCTTCGACGTCGGCTTCGGGCCGATGACGCCCGAAGTGGTCGATATCTACCTCGACGAGTGCAGGAAGCACGGCCGCGAGCCGCGCGAATACTGGAAGCCCAAGCCGGGCATGCCGCTGGCAATCCACCTCTGCGAGGACCCGGACCAGGGCTGGGCGGCGATCGAGCGCCATGCCGTCCATGTCATCACCGAATATGCCAAGTGGGCCGAGCAGGAAGGCGACGGCTCCAATTCACCGTTCAAGGGCCTGACCGATCCGGCCGTGCTGCGCCAAGCCGGGCTGTTCGCCGCCTGGACGCCCGAGCAGCTGCTCGCCCGCGTCGACATGATGGAAGACCGCCAGACCATCGGCTTCCAGCCGCTGCTGGGCGGCCTGTCGCCCAAGGAGGGGTGGAAGAGCCTAAAGCTGCTCGAACGCACTCTACCGGCCCTGCAGGCGAAAATAGAGGCATTGTCTTGAAAGCCGCCTACGTCCAGAATGGCGAGGTCCGCGTCGGCGAGATGCCCGATCCAGTGCCCGGCAAGGGCCAGGCGCTGGTGCGCACGCACAGCTGCGGGCTTTGCGCGTCGGACGCGCATTTCCTCCATTCCGGCCAGCACATCATCGACCTGTCGCGGCGGCTCGGCGGGCCCTATGCGGCGCTCGACTTCGCCCGGCCTTTCGTGCCGGGGCACGAATATGTCGGCGAGGTGCTCGACTACGGTCCCGGCAGCCGGCGCAAGGTGAAGCCCGGGCGCAAGGTCACCTCGGTGCCGATCATGCGCCAGGACGGCGTCCATGCGGTGATCGGCTACAGCCACGACTGCCCGGGCGGCTTCGGCGAGCTGATGCTGCTCGACGAGGAGATCATGATCGAGGTCCCCGGCGATCTCGACGACGACCACGCGGCGATGATCGAACCGCTGGCCGTCGGCCTGGAGCATGCGCGGCGCGGGCGCCCGACCCAGGACGACACGGCCCTGGTGATCGGCTGCGGCGCGATCGGCCTCGGCGTGATCGCCGGGCTCAAGCTGATGGGCATCGCCCCGATCGTCGCCGCCGATTTCCACCCCGCGCGGCGCGAGCTGGCGATCGCCATGGGCGCGCACGCCGCGGTCGACCCGCGCGCGATCTCGCCTTACGCGCCGCTGCCCGATCTCGGCCACCGCCAGCCCAACCTGATCTACGAATGCGTCGGCCTTCCCGGCATGCTGCAGCAGATCATCGAGGCCGCACCGTTCGACGGCCGCATCGTCATGGGCGGCTACTGCATGGAGCCCGAGAACCTGTTCGTCTTCGCCGCGCAGAACAAGCGGCTGAATGTCCAGTTCGCCGGCGGCGAGGAGCCGCAGGACATGGCGACGGCCCTGCGCGCCATCGCCGACGGCTCGATCGACGTGACGCCGTGGCTCGGCGGGCGAATCGGCCTCGGCGGCGTCGCGCAGGCGGTGGCCGAGCTGTCGGGACCGAGCGCGCCGGTGCGCACGGTGGTCGACCCGCGGCGGCTGTGACACGGCGCGATTGAAAGTTCCGCAGCTGTCGTTACAGAGCCGCGGCAAGCGGCAGGCCCTGCCGCCGACAGGAGACACTTGAATGAGCGGCCCCGTCCTGCAGACCGCGTTCAACCCGGACAGCCCCGAGGCGCAGGCGCGCGCCGCGCACAACCGCGCGCTCGCCGACGAGCTGCGCACCCGCGTCGCCACCGCGGCGCTGGGCGGCAACGCCAAGGCGCGCGAACGGCATGCGGCGCGCGGCAAGCTGCTGCCGCGCGAGCGGGTGGAGCGGCTGCTCGACCCGGGCTCTCCGCTGCTCGAAGTGGGGCAGCTGGTGGCCGGCGGCATGTACGGCGAGGAGATTCCCGGCGCCGGCATCATCACCGCGATCGGCCGCGTCTCCGGCCGGCAGTGCATGATCGTCTGCAACGATGCGACGGTGAAGGGCGGCACCTATTACCCGATGACGGTGAAAAAGCACCTGCGCGCCCAGGAGATCGCCGAGGCCAACCGCCTGCCGTGCATCTACCTGGTCGACAGCGGCGGCGCCAACCTGCCGCACCAGGCCGAGGTGTTCCCCGACCGCGACCACTTCGGCCGCATCTTCTTCAACCAGGCGCAGATGAGCGCGCAGGGCATTCCGCAGATCGCCTGCGTCATGGGCAGCTGCACGGCTGGCGGCGCCTATGTCCCGGCGATGTCGGACGAGACGGTGATCGTCAAGGAACAGGGCACGATCTTCCTTGCCGGTCCGCCGCTGGTGCAGGCGGCGACGGGCGAGGTGATCAGCGCCGAGGACCTGGGCGGCGGCGACCTCCATTCGCGCCGCTCGGGCGTGACCGACCACCTCGCCGAGGACGACGAGCACGCGCTGACGATCGTGCGCGACATCGTCAGCCACCTCGGCACGAGGCACCACCACGACCTGCCGCTGCAGGAACCGCGTGCGCCGAGGTATCCGGCGGAAGACCTCTACGGCATCGTCCCCGACGACGTGCGCGCGCCCTACGATGTGCACGAGGTGATCGCCCGGCTGGTCGACGGCTCCGAATTCCACGAGTTCAAGGCGCTTTACGGTTCGTCGCTGGTCTGCGGCTTCGCGCATATCCAGGGCATGCCGGTGGCGATCCTCGCCAACAACGGCGTGCTGTTTTCCGAAAGCGCGCAGAAGGGCGCGCATTTCATCGAACTGGCCTGCCAGCGCCGCATTCCGCTGCTGTTCCTGCAGAACATCTCGGGTTTCATGGTCGGCGGCAAGTACGAGGCAGAAGGCATCGCCAAGCACGGCGCCAAGCTGGTGACGGCCGTGGCGACGGCGACGGTGCCCAAGATCACCGTGCTGATCGGCGGCAGCTTCGGCGCCGGCAACTACGGCATGTGCGGCCGCGCCTATGCCCCGCGCTTCCTGTTCACCTGGCCCAACGCGCGGATCAGCGTGATGGGCGGCGAGCAGGCGGCGAGCGTGCTCGCCACCGTCCACCGCGACGCCGACAAGTGGGACGAGCGCGAGGCCGAAGCCTTCAAGGCACCGATCCGCCAGAAGTACGAGGACGAAGGCAACCCCTATTACGCCACCGCCCGCGGCTGGGACGACGGCGTGATCGACCCCGCCCAGACGCGCGACGTGCTCGGCCTGGCGCTGGCGGCCTGCCTCGAAGCGCCGATACCGGAGGCGCCCCGCTTCGGGGTGTTCCGGATGTGATGGGGGGTGTGGGGGGCTTAGCACCTCCCCGGAACGGAGAGGGGGACCGCCCGGCGCAGCCGGGTGGTGGAGGGGTATTGTCCGCGAGCGCTACCGCCTTTTCAATCGCGAAACGCGAGCGCCGCTCCAACAACCTTCCCGAAGTCCTGATATGGCGCGAGTTGCGTAAACGCCCTGGTGGGCACAAGTTTCGTCGGCAGCACCCGCTCGATGGTATTGTGCTCGATTTTGCCTGCCTTGCCCGGCGCGTCGCGATCGAGATCGACGGCACGGCGCACGAGCGCGGAGACGGGCCGCAGCGCGACGAACGCCGCGACGCATTTCTGCAGACTCGCGGCTTCACCGTGCTGCGCCTGCCGGCCAGCTATGTTCTCGACGAACTGCCCGGCGCCATTGCAGCCATCGTCGCGGCTTGCGACGAGCGTTCACCCCTCCACCACCCGGCTGCGCCGGGCGGTCCCCCTCCCCGTTCCGGGGAGGTCCTTAGGAAGACTTGATGATCCAATCCCTCCTCATCGCCAACCGCGGCGAGATCGCCTGCCGGGTCATCCGCACCGCGCGGCGGCTCGGCATTCGTACGGTGGCGGTCTATTCCGACGCCGACGCCCGGGCGCTGCACGTGCGGCTGGCGGACGCGGCCGTGCATATCGGCGGCTCGCCGGCGCGCGAGAGCTATCTCGTCGGCGAGAAGATCATCGCCGCAGCCAGGCAGGCCGGGGCCGAGGCGATCCACCCGGGCTACGGCTTCCTGTCGGAGAACGCCGAGTTCGCCCAGGCGGTGATCGACGCCGGCCTGGTCTGGGTCGGTCCGAAGCCCGCCTCGATCACTGCCATGGGGCTCAAGGACGCGGCCAAGAAGCTGATGGCCGAAGCCGGCGTGCCGGTCACCCCGGGCTACATGGGCGAGAACCAGGACCCCGCCTTCCTGGGCAAGGAGGCCGGCAAGATCGGCTATCCGGTGCTGATCAAGGCGGTCGCCGGCGGCGGCGGCAAGGGCATGCGGCTGGTCGAGAAGGCGGCGGACTTCGCCGACGCGCTCGCCTCGTGCCGGCGCGAGGCGGCGGCCTCGTTCGGCAACGACCACGTGCTGATCGAGAAGTACATCCAGCGCCCGCGCCATATCGAGGTGCAGGTGTTCGGCGATGCCCACGGCAATATCGTCCACCTGTTCGAGCGCGACTGCTCGCTGCAGCGGCGCCACCAGAAAGTGATCGAGGAAGCCCCGGCCCCCGGCATGGACGAGGCGACGCGCGCCGAGCTCTGCGCCGCGGCGGTGCGGGCGGCCAAGGCGGTCGACTACGTCGGCGCCGGCACCATCGAATTCATCGCCGATGCTTCCGAAGGGCTGCGCGCCGACCGCATCTGGTTCATGGAGATGAACACCCGCCTGCAGGTCGAGCATCCAGTGACCGAGGAGATCACCGGCGTCGACCTCGTCGAATGGCAGCTGCGCGTCGCCTCGGGCGAGCCGCTCCCGCGCCGCCAGGACGAGCTGGCGATCGACGGCTGGGCGATGGAAGCGCGTCTCTATGCCGAGGACCCGGCCAAGGGCTTCCTGCCCAGCATCGGCACGCTCGAGCTGCTGCAGTTCGGCGAGGCGCCCGGCGGCCGCATCGACACCGGCGTCTTCCAGGGTGCCGAAGTGTCGCCGTTCTACGACCCGATGATCGCCAAGGTCATCGCCCACGGTGCCGACCGCGACGCCGCGATCGCGCGGCTGGGGCAGATGCTGGCCGGCTCGGCGGTCTGGCCGGTGCGGACCAATGCGTCGTTCCTGGTGAAGGCTCTCGCCCATCCCGACTTCGCTGCCGGCGACGTCGACACCGGCCTGATCGGCCGCGACGGCGAGGCCATGGCGGCGGCGCCCGAGCCTTCGCCGGCGGCCTTGAGTGCAGCGGCCGACCGTCTTGTCGCGGCCTCTCCTTCGCCCGGCTTCCGGCTCAACGCGCCGGCCGTCGCCCGCGCCCATTTCCTGCTCGACGGCGAGCCGGTGGCGATCGACCTTGCCGGGCCCGGACATGCGCAAGCCGCCGCCGCCGCGCTCGTCACCGAAGCCGGCCAGGCCTGGCAGCTGACTCCCTGGCGCAAGGACGGCAGCCACGCCGGTCCGGGCGGCGACGGGGCGATCCTGGCGCCGATGCCGGGCAAGGTCATCGCCGTCGAAGTGATCAAGGGCGACGTGGTGACCAAGGGCCAGAAGCTGCTCACGCTCGAGGCGATGAAGATGGAGCACACGTTGACCGCACCGTTCGACGGCGTGGTCGCCGAGCTCAACGCGACGCCCGGCGCGCAGGTCCAGGTCGAGGCGCTGCTGGTACGGATCGAGGAAAGCGCGGAATAGCGCGATTGCCGTTGATTCGCGGCGCCGGGGGGCTATCGTTGCGGCGAGTCAAACGGAGGGGTAACATCGATGAAACGTGCTTTCCTGATCGCCGCGACCTTGCTTGCCGCCGCCACTGCCGGCACCACTGCCGTCCAGGCCAAGTCCGGCTGGTCGCTGATCGGCTTCAAGACTGTCGGGCTCGGCACCGACAACGATCACATCGACGTCAATTCCAACCGGGTCTTCCGCCAGCTGCAGCTCTGCGCCTTCGATGCTCCGGTCGAGATGAAGGACTTCGACGTGTTCTATCGCAACGGCACGATGGAAAGCCTGTCGGTGCGCAGCGTCATCGGCGCCGGCACCTGCACGCGCAACATCGACCTGCGCGGCAACAAGCGGCACATCACCCGCATCCACTTGCGCTACGAGCGCCTGGGCTTCGGTCTCGGCAAGCCGCTGATCCGGGTCATGGGCCGATAACCTAAGGACGCCAATGCCAGGCCGCTTTTTCGACGAATGGTCGGTGGGTGATCGCATCACCCACCAGCCCAGCCGCACCGTGACCGAGACCGACAACCTGCTGTTCTCGGCGATGACGCACAACATGCAGCCGCTGCATCTCGATGCCGAGGCGGCCAGGGCATCCGAGTTCGGGCAGATCCTGGTCAACAGCACGTTCACCTTCTCGCTGGCGGTCGGCCTGTCGATCGCCGACACCACGGTCGGCACGCTCGTCGCCAACCTGGGGTTCGACAAGGTGGTCACGCCCAAGCCGACTTTCATCGGCGATACGCTGACCTGCTCGACCGAAGTGGTGGAACTGCGCGAATCGAAGTCGCGTCCGGATCAGGGCATCGTCACCTTCCGGCACGAGCTGACCAACCAGCGCGGCGAAGTGGCGCTGTCGATGCTGCGCACCGTGCTGATGAAGAAGAAGGGCGGCTAAGCGGGAGCGCGCCGACGCCGCGGCCGGCGCCGGTGACGATCGCGCAGGCTACCAGCCGATCGCGTGGCCCAGGAAGATCAGCGCCATGGCGCCCAGGATCGAGGCGAGGCAGCCGGCGCGGCTGAACTCGCTCTGGCCGCGGCTGGTGATAAGGCCGGCAAGCAGCGAGCCGCCGATGCCGAGCAGGATGGTCGCGATCCAGCCCATCTCGATCGCGCCGGGGTAGAACCAGCGGGCCAGCGCGCCGATGATCAGGCCGCTGAAGATCGCGCCGATGATATTGAACATGGTTCAGGCTCCTCCGTTTCGACGATCCTTGCGGCAAACCTCGGCTTTGGCAATCCTTCCCTAGAGTGCTTCGCTCTAGCCGGCGGGCCTCAGGTGATCCGCGACCGGTCCACGGTCAGCGGCCGCTGGTAGGAAGGATCGCTGCGGTCGCGGGTGGCGGCGACGTAGTCGGTGTTGCCCGCGTTGCCGTTCGGCCCCCAGATCTCGTCGCGCGCCTCCACCACGCAGATGCGCTCGGCGATCGCCCAGCGGCCGTCGCGCTTCTCCAGCCGGTCGAGATAGCGCCCGCTCGAGACATTGTACCAGGGCGGCGCCTTGTTGATGCAGCGGAACAGGTAGTAGCTCTCGCAATGGGCGACATCGCCGTCGAGCTCGCAGCGGTGGTTGGTGATGTGGTGCTGGGTGAATTCCTGGTAGGTCGAATGAAGCGCCAGGACCGCGTCGGCGAAGCCCTCGATCCCACCGATGTAGGTGCCGCCGTGGTCGTCGATCGCATCGGGGTGGTAGGCCGACAGCAGCACCGCGCGATCGAGCCGGTCGATGCCCCGGCAATAGCGCATGATGCAGTCGTAGATCTCGTGGCGATCCTTCATTTCCCGCGCCAGGGCGGCAGCTTCGGCATCCATAGGTCTCTCCCGGGCTCTCCGCGGCCCTGCGACGGTCCATCGTCGCAACGATCATTGCGGCTTTTCCCATTGCGGCAAGCGAAAATCGGGCGATAGTCTGGCGAGCAGCAGCCGGTCAGCCCAAGAGGGCGACCGGAGTCGGGAGAGAGGCCATGGCCACTTCGGCCGAATACAAGCTTGGCGAATATGCCTTTCCGCGCGGCTGGTTCGCCGTCGGCAGCAGCAGCGAGATCGGGCGCAAGCCGGTGGCCCTGCGGTATTTCGGCCAGGACCTCGTCGCCTATCGCGGGGAAAGCGGCCGCGTGGTCGTGCTCGACGCCTATTGCCCGCACATGGGCACGCACCTCGCCAGCGGGCCGAGCACGGCGACCAGCCGGTCGCCGACGCACATGGAAGGCGACAACATCCGCTGCCCGTTCCACGCCTGGCGCTTCGGCCCCGACGGTGTGTGCAACCACATCCCCTATCACGACGGCCCGATCCCGCCCGCAGCGCGCATCAAGAGCTGGACGGTCGAGGAAAAGTACGGCGTGGTCTTCGTCTGGCACGATGCGGAGGAGCAGGCCCCCGACTATCCGCTGATCGACTTTCCCGAGTGGGACGACCCGCAATGGGTGCGCTGGCCGGGCCTCCAGCACCTGTGCGATCTCAACCACCCGATCGAGATCTTCGACAACATGTCGGACGTCGCCCATCTCGGCCATCTCCACGGCGGCGACGCGGTGGCCTACGAAAACGAATACGACGGCCACCTGATGCACCAGCGCCAGCGCTCGGCGGTAGAGCCGGTGGCCGGCGTGTTCGACGCGACCTATTCGACGCATGCCGGCTATGTCGGCCCCGGCACCGCCTTCGGCCGCTTCGTCGAGATGCAGGCGGTGCAGCTGATCTGCGTGACCCCGATCGAGGACGGCACCTGCCGGCTGTGGCAGACCGGCATGGTCCGCTCGCGCAGCGGCACGGTCGACGACGAGGCGCGCGCCTTCCGCGACCAGATCAGCGCCATGTTCGGCAACGGGCTGATGACCGATGCCGAGGTCTGGCAGTTCAAGAAGCCGGCGATCAACGTCATGCAGCTGCCGGGCGACGGCCCCTTCCGCCAGTCGCGCGTGTGGTACAGCCAGTTCTACAACCCCCGCGCCAAAGCGGCGGAGATCGTCGGCCGGGTGGCGGGGGTACACTATTCGAAGAACTGGCCGCCGTTCACGGCCGAGGCGGCGGAGTGAGCGTCGCTGGCTCCCGGGTTCACGCGGAGACGCGGAGGCGCGCCTTCGGCGCCCGCTATCCTCTCCGCATCTCCGCGCCTCGGCGTGCAATTCCATAACCGGCGGAGTTGACGCTTGGACTACCGCGAACTCGGCCGCACCGGCATCAGGGTCAGCGCCTTCGGCCTGGGGGTGATGACGTTCGGCGGGCAGACGCCCGAAGCCGACGCCGTGCGCCAGCTCGACATGGCTTTCGAATCCGGCATCACCCTGTTCGATACGGCGGAGAACTACCCGATCCCGACCGGGCCGGAGACCCAGGGCAATTCGGAGCGCGTGCTCGGCCGCTGGATGGCCGCGCGGGGCCTGCGCGACAAGGTGGTGGTGGCGACCAAGGTCGCCGGCCCCGGCAATGCCGCGGGCGACATGCGCCACATCCGCGGCGAGCAGCGGCGGCTCGACCGCGCCAATATCCGCCGGGCGGCAGAGGACAGCCTGCGCCGGCTGGGCACCGAACACATCGACCTCTACCAGCTCCACTGGCCCGTGCGTGCGGTGACGACGCTGGGGCGGTCGCGCTTCTCGCACCTGCCCGACGCGCCGGAGCAGGTGCCGCTGGAGGAAACGCTGGCGGCGCTCGGCGAGCTGGTCGCGGAAGGCAAGGTCCGCGCTGTCGGCGTCTGCAACGAATCGCCCTGGGGGGTGATGCACTGCCTGGCGCTGGCCGAGCAGCACGGACTGCCCCGCATCGCCTCGGTGCAGAACGGCTACAGCCTGATCGACCGCTATTTCGAGCTGGGCCTTGCCGAAGTGGCGATGCGCGAAGGCGTCGGCCTGCTCGGCTATTCGCCGCTGGCGCGCGGGACGCTGACCGGCAAGTACAGCGACCCGGCGATCGTCGATACCCTGCCCGAAAGTTTCCGCGCCCGGCTGCTCTCGGAGAACCGCCAGCGCGCTATCGCCGCCTACGGCGAGATCGCGCGCGGCCACGGCCTCGGCCTCGGCCACCTGGCGCTGGCTTTCGCCGCGGCGCAGCCGTTCATGACCAGCGTGCTCATGGCGGCGAGCTCGGCCGCCCAGCTCCACGACAATCTCGCCGCGATCGAGGTCACCCTTCCCCGGGAAGCCGTGCAGGCGATCAACGCGATCCACGACGCAAATCCCAATCCCAGATAGCAACGGTGCAGGAATGAACTTCGGCCTGAACGACGACCAGCAGATGCTGCGCGACACTTTCGCGCGATTCCTCGACAGCGAGAGCAGCCCGGCGCGGGTGCGCAAGGCGCAGGAGAGCGGCGGGTTCGATCCGGCGCTGTGGCAGGGGCTGGCCGAGCTCGGCACTTTCTCGATGCGCATGCCCGAAGAGGCCGGCGGGCTCGGCATGGGCACGCTCGATGCGGCGCTGGTGCTCGAGGAAGCGGGCCGCACCCTGGCAACCGGGCCGATCGCCGAGGCGGTGCTGGCGGCGCGGCTGCTCGGCCGGCTCGGCGCCGAGGCCGGGCTGCTCGGCAGCGTGATCGACGGCAGCAAGGTCGCCACGCTCGCGCTCGACGACATCGCCGTCCGGCCGGTGCAATGGCTCTCTGGCGGCGCCCATGCCGATCTCGTGGTCGCGCGCCGCGGCGGCGAGGTCGTTGCGATCACCCTGGCCGAGGCCGATCGCCGGGTCGAGGAGAACCTCGCCTCCAACGGCATCGGCGAAGTCGATCTCGGCAAGGCGCAGGCGACCGTGCTCGCAGCCGGCAGGGAAGCGACCGACATGTTCGCCGGGGCGGTCGAAGAATGGAAGCTGCTGACCGCCGCCGCGCTCAACGGCCTGGCCCGCGAGGCGGTCCGCCTCGCCGCCGCCTATGCCTGCGAGCGCCAGGCTTTCGGCCAGATCATCGGCACGTTCCAGGCGATCTCGCACCCGCTGGCCAATTTCATCGTCGATATCGAGGGCGGCAAGGCCTTCGTCTGGAAAGTGATCCACGAGATCGCGTCGGGCGAGGCCGAGGCGGCGGCACACGTCCCGCTGGCGCTGTGGTGGAACGCCCAGGCGGCGACGCGCGCCGGCATCCAGGGGCTGCGCACTTTCGGCGGCTACGGGCTGACCACCGAGTACGACATCCACATGTACAACCTGCGCGCCAAGGCCTGGGGCCTGATCCACGGCGATCCGGCGCGGCTGCTCGAGGCGGCCGGGCGGCGTCTCTATGCCGGCGAGGCCGCGGTGCTGCCCGATGTCGGTCCGGTGTCGATCGATTTCGACCTCGGGCCCGAAGCCGCGGCGCTGGCGCACGAGACCGACGCATTCTTCAAGCGCACGCTCACGCCCGAGCTCAAGGCGCATGCCCACTACAGCTGGGACGGGCATCACCCCCATGTCCACAAGCAGCTCGCCGAAGCCGGGCTGCTCTATCCGGAGCTGCCGCCCGAGAAGGGCGGGCGCGGCGCCTCGCCCTATGCCAGCGCCGCCGTTGCCGACGTCTGGGAAGAACACGGCTGGACCGGCCACGCCAAGGGCACGACGATGATGGTCGCGGCAATGATCGACAAGTTCGGCAGCGACGAGCTCAAGCGCGAAGTGCTGGCGCCGATCCTCGCCGGCGACGCCATCTGCAGCCTCGGCTATTCGGAGCCGGGCTCGGGCTCGGACGTCTTCGCCGCCCAGACCCGGGCGACGCCCGAAGGCAACGGCTGGCGAATCGACGGCACCAAGATGTTCACCAGCGGCGCCAACCTGTCCGACTACGTGCTCATGCTCTGCCGCACCAATACCGAAGTCGCCAAGCACAAGGGCCTGACGATGTTCATCCTGCCGATGAAGGCGGAAGGCATCACCGTCCAGCCGGTCTATACGTTCCAGGACGAGCGAACCAACATCACCTTCTACGACGGGGTGAAGATCCCCGACTCCTGGCGGCTCGGCGAAGTCGACGGCGGCGTGCGGACGATGAGCGCGGCGCTGGAGCTGGAGCACCGCGGCGGCGGCTTCGCCAAGGCGCACGCAGCGATGATCCGCGCGGCCGAGGCGCTGTGCCGCGAGATCACTTTCGCCGGCCGCCCGCTGCTCGCCGATCCCGCCGCCCAGGCGCGCCTCGCTCGCGCCCGCGCCCACGTGGCCATTTCCGAGATGCTCAGCCTGCGGGCGCTGTGGGGCGCGGAGGAGAAGCAGGACCTGCCGGCCGCCGGGCCGATGGCCAAGCTGTTCTCGTCGGAGAAATTCCTCGAGGACGGCAGCGACCTGCTCGACCTGACCGCGCCGCTATCGCTGTCGAAGCGCGAGGGACCGGCGGGTTTCGTCAACCAGTCCTATCGCCACGCCCACGGCACGACGATCTACGCCGGCACCAGCGAGGTCCATCGCAGCATGATCGCCGAACGCGCCCTGGGCCTGCCGCGCAGCCGGGGTTAGGTCCGGCTCGGACGGTCCTTCCCGAGCTTGCCCGGGGAGGATTTCCGAACATGGCCGGCCAAAAATATTTGCACAGATTCATTTTGACTCTTGCGCCCGCCACGGACCCAGCCTTTCCCACGCGTCGCTGCAATGCAACATCGCGGGTGGCGGCGGGACAGGCCGCTCGGGATGGTTTCCGTCCGATTTACCCTCTTGCGCGCGAATCAGAATAGGCCACTATGGATAGTGGTCCGGTAAACGGGGGGACCTCTAGACCTAGATTCTTCGCCAGCGCCCATGGTCGGCGCCCGAAGGGGATTCGCTGGTTCTGGAAGTGCTTGCAGTGCCGCGGCTGCGGACGAAAGTGGTAAAGATATTCCCCTTTCGTTCCGATTCCTGCTAAGCTGGGCGATTGCCGGCTGAGTCGAACGGATGCGGAACAGAGGCGAACAGCCTGCCGCGGAGGCAATTCGGGAACACAGGGGCATAAACGTGGATTTCAGGAACGGAAGCGACGCGGCGATGGATGGCGTAGAAGCAGAGCTGTTTCCGGCGGAAGCGCCGGAAAGGCAGGCCTCGGCATCGGGTCGCGGCGAGGACAGCAAGGAGAGGGGCGCAGCCCCGGCAGTGGCAATGGCGGAAAAGACCGATCTCGGCTCGGCGGCTCTGGTCGAGCAACTGGGCGAACAGGCGCTGGCGGGCGTGGCGAAAGCCGCGGCTGCGGCGGCCAGGCCCGATTCCAAGGCGGTGATGGCCCGGCGCTTCGCCGTCGTCACCGATGCCGATCGCGATGCGCTGCTCACCGATTTCGGCAAGGACACGCTCGACGACCGCTACCTCCTGCCCGGCGAGAAGTACCAGGACCTGTTCGCCCGCGTCGCCGATGCCTATGCCGACGACCAGGACCATGCCCAGCGGCTCTACGACTATATCTCGAAGCTGTGGTTCATGCCGGCGACGCCGGTACTGTCGAACGGCGGCACCGGCCGCGGCCTGCCGATCTCGTGCTACCTGAATTCGGTCGACGACAGCCTTGAAGGCATCGTCGGCACGTGGAACGAGAACGTCTGGCTGGCGTCGCGCGGCGGCGGCATCGGCACTTACTGGGGCCAGGTGCGCGGCATCGGCGAGCCGGTCGGGCTCAACGGCAAGACCAGCGGGATCATTCCCTTCGTCCGGGTGATGGACAGCCTGACTCTGGCGATCTCGCAGGGCTCGCTGCGCCGCGGCTCGGCCGCCTGCTATCTCGACATCTCGCACCCCGAGATCGAGGAGTTCCTCGAGATCCGCAAGCCTTCGGGCGACTTCAACCGCAAGGCGCTCAACCTCCACCACGGCGTGCTCGTCACCGACGACTTCATGCAGGCCGTAGCCGCCGGTGCCGAGTTCGACCTCAGGAGCCCGAAGGACGGCTCGGTCCGCGCCACGGTCGATGCGCGCTCACTGTTCCAGAAGCTGGTCGAGACCCGGCTGGCGACGGGCGAGCCCTATATCGTCTTCTCCGACACGGTGAACCGGATGATGCCAAAGCATCACCGCGACCTGGGGCTGAAGGTCTCGACCTCGAACCTCTGCTCGGAAATCACCCTGCCGACCGGACGCGACCACCTCGGCAACGACCGCACGGCGGTCTGCTGCCTGTCGTCGCTCAATCTCGAGAGCTGGGACGAGTGGCAAGGCGAGGAGCGCTTCGTCGAGGACGTCATGCGCTTCCTCGACAACGTGCTGCAGGACTACATCGACCGCGCGCCCGACGAAATGGCCCGCGCCAAGTATTCGGCCGCGCGCGAGCGTTCGGTCGGCATGGGGGTGATGGGCTTCCATTCCTTCCTGCAGAAGAAGGGCATCGCTTTCGAAAGCGCCATGGCCAAGGCCTGGAACCTCAAGATGTTCAAGCACATCGCCGCCAAGGCGGACGAGGCCTCGCTGCTGCTGGCGCAGGAACGCGGCGCCTGCCCCGATGCCGCCGACATGGGCGTGATGCAGCGCTTCAGCTGCAAGATGGCGATCGCGCCGACTGCCTCGATCAGCATCATCTGCGGCGGCACGTCCGCCTGCATCGAGCCGATCCCGGCGAACATCTACACGCACAAGACGCTGTCGGGCAGCTTCGTCGTCAAGAACCCCTATCTCGAGGCGCTGCTGCAGGCGAAGAGCAAGGATTCGACCAACGTCTGGAACTCGATCCTCGAGCACGGCGGCTCGGTCCAGCACCTCGACTTCCTCTCGCCCGAGGAAAAGGCGGTCTACAAGACCAGCTTCGAGATCGACCAGCGCTGGCTGCTCGAAGTCGCCGCCGACCGCACGCCCTATATCGACCAGGCGCAGTCGCTGAACCTCTACATTCCCGCCGACGTCGACAAGTGGGACCTGATGATGCTGCACTTCCAGGCCTGGGAGAAGGGCATCAAGTCGCTCTACTACCTGCGTTCGAAGAGCGTGCAGCGCGCCGGTTTCGCTGGCGGCGTCGAGGCCGACAACACCGCCGAGGCTCCCAAGTTCGAGCTCGAGGCCAAGACCGACTACGAGGAATGCCTGGCCTGCCAGTGACGGGCCGGCCGGTCGCTTCTGCGCCCATGCAAAACGCCCCTCTCCACGCGAGAGGGGCGTTCCGCCGCGACACCTGTTCCGCGCCGCGATGTATCAGCGATCGATCAGTTTCCGCTTTCCATGCCGAAACCCGCGCCGCCCTGCTGGCGCAAGCGGATGCAGCCGCTTTCGATGCCGGCGACCTCGCTGAGCGGCAGGTATTCGTGCTCGCCGCTCGCCGTGCTGTCCCGGGTCAGCTTGATCCTGTCGCCGTCGACCTGATCGACGGTGCCGACGCGCGCGCCGTTCTGGTCGATCACATCCATGTGCTCGCGGATCTGTTCGGCAAGACTGCCCTGGTCGCCGCCGCCCGACATCTGGCCGCTGCTCGCATCGAACTGCTGCTGCTGTCCGGCAGTGCTCTGGCCGCCCTGCTGCTGGCCACCCTGCTCGCGGCCGGCGCCGGTCTGCTGCTGTTGCTGGCCGGCCTGGTTGCCGGCACCGCTCTGGCTCTGCTGTTCCTGCTGGGGCTGGCGGCTTCCGTCAGGGCGGTTCTCGTCGCGAGGCTGTTCCATGGGGATTCTCCTGGGTTGCGTGGCAGGCGGCCGATCGCCGCTGCTCTGCCGGGACAATGCGCCGCAAGGCCAGACTGTTCCGCCGTGCCGCTCGCTTCATCCCACTTGCCGGCGCATTGGCCGTCCGGGCATGGCCACGCGAGGGCATGGGCATGATCACGCTCTACGGCATGTCCAGCCCGAATGTCCGCAAGGTGCTGATCGCGCTCGAGGAAATCGGGCTGCCCTGGCGCGGCGAGCGCGTCGCCGTGTTCCGTGGCGAGCAGTACGACGAGGCGTTCCTGGCGCTCAACCCGATGGCCAAGGTGCCGGTGCTGCGCGATCCCGAAGGTCCCGCGGGCGCCGTGCCGATCTTCGAATCGGGTGCCATCCTCATCTACCTTGCCGAGAGCTATGGCCCGCAATTCCTGCCGGCCGCAGGACCGGGGCGCTGGGACGTGCTCAAGTGGCTGATGCTGCAAGTGGCGAACGTCGGCCCGGCGCTGGGCCAGCACAGCCATTTCCGGCTGCAAGCCCAGGCCGAACCCTATGCCGCGCGCCGCTTCCGCCACATGGCGGCGCAGGTCTACCGCGTGCTCGAGCGGCGCCTCGGCGAGGCCGAATGGCTGGGCGGAGAAATCTATTCGATCGCCGACATGGCGGCCTACCCCTGGTCGCGCTACCTCAAGCGGCACGGCATGGACCTTGCCGAATTCCCGCGCCTCGAAGCGTGGAAAGCGCGGATCGCGGCGCGGCCGGCGGTCGAGCGCGCGGCACAGGCGATCCTCGCCTGGGGCGATGCCGACCATGCCGACCGCATGGCCGCCACGCCCGAGCAGCACGAGCTGTTCGCGGGGCTTCACATTCCCGCTCCCGACGCGCAGGCTGCGGCAGCCTTCAAGGGGCAGAACGAGAGGAGAGGCGGACTTGTCTGACCCGCTCGCCCACCGCCGCGTCGTCACCGGCCTCGACCCGGAAGGGAACAGCTGCGTCGTCATCGACGGAGCGATCCCGCGCTTCAACGCGATGACTGCGGCACTCGCCTGGCGCACCGACAGCCAGCCCGCCGACAATGCGGGCAACGACGATCCGGTGGCGCCCTATGCGGTGGAGATGCTGCACACGCCGGGCTCCAACTTCGCCATCTGCCAGTTCCCGGCCCAGACCCCGGCGCTGATGCACGCCACCGATACGATCGACTACCTGGTGATCCTGCAGGGCCGGGTGACGCTCGTGCTCGAGCAGGGCGAGGTCGATCTCCGTCCGGGCGACTTCGTCGTCGACCGCGGGGTGATGCACGGCTGGCGCAACCCGCACGACGAGCCCTGCGTCGCCGCGGTAGTCAACCTGCCGGCCCATCCGGTCGGGAAAGGCAGGACGATATGAGCGCGAGGACCTACCGCCGCGTCGTCACCGGGCTCGACGCCGAGGGCCGGAGCTGCGTGATCATCGACGGCGAAGTGCCGCGTTTCGACGCGGCGACCAACCTCGTCTGGCGCACCGCCGCCCTGCCCGCCGACAATGCAGGCCGCGACGACGCCGCCGCGCCCTACACGATGGACATGCTGCACGACGGCGGCAGCAATTTCCTGCTGGTCGAGCTGCCGCCCGACATGGGCCGCTTCATGCATGCGACCGACACGATCGACTACCTCGTCGTGCTGGAAGGCACGGTCGTCCTCGAGCTCGAGAGCGGCGAGGCAAGGCTGGGTCCCGGCGACTTCATCGTCGACCGCGGCGTGATCCACGCCTGGCGCAACGACGGACCCGAAACCGCGGTCATGGCCAGCATCACCCTGCCGGCACTGCCGGTCGGAAAAGGAAGAACGGTATGAGCAATGCCCCGCGGCGCGTCGTCGCCGGTCTCGACGCCGACGGCCGAAGCTGCGTGATCCACGACGAGCGCATCGCCTTCCCGGCGGAGATCGAGACGATGGCGGTCGCCAATCTCTGGTCGGGTGCCGCCGCCGGCCCAGTGGCAGACAATGCCGCGCCGCTGGCCGAAGGCCTCGCCCCGTTCAGCATGGAGCGGCTGTTCGGCCCGTTCTACAGCTTCATGTTCGTCGAATATGCGCCTGGCCTGGGCCGCGACGATCCCGGCATGCATTTCACCAATACCGCCGACCATTTCTTCGTGCTCGAAGGCGAGGTGGTGCTGGTGCTGGAAAGCGGCGACGTGGTGATGCGGGCGGGCGACGTCGGCATCTGCCGCGGCGTCATGCACGGCTGGCGCAACGACAGCGACCGGCCGGCCCGCCTGCTCACTTTCGTGCTGCCGGCGGCGCCGGTGGCAAGCGGCGGGTGATGTCAGTGGCGAGTCTGGTCTTCCAGCCGGCGGCTGTCCTCGGCGAGCTTCAGCCGCTGCAGCAATTCGGCGTCGGGTTCGAAAGCGACGAGGGCATCTTCCTCGGCTTCGTCGTCCTCGTCATCGCCATCCTCGTCGTCACCCTCTTCGTCTTCGTCACCGGCTTCGTCATCGTCTTCCCGGTCCCACTTCTCGCTCTCGCCGTCATCGTCGTCCTCGAGCTCGTAGTCGTCTCGATCGAGCCGCGGCTCGGGGAACTGGCCGTCGGCGAGCGGCGGATTGCCTGCGGTATTGGTCCAGCGGCCGTCCGGCGTCGATGCCGTACCGGTCACGTTGCGCGAATCGTTGGGTTCGTACTCGCCGCCCTTGGACATCGCGATTCTCCTAGGTTGTCCCTGCGCAAGGCAAACCCGCCGCCGCCACGAATGTTCCACCTGTGTACTATCTCCGATGGAGCCGCCCATGGCTGACCGCCTGATTCTCCACGGGATGAACAGCCCCAATGTCACCAAGGTCCTGCTGATGCTGGAGGAATGCGGGCTGGCCTACGAGACGCGGCATGTCGCCGTGTTCAAGCAGGAACAGTTCGATCCCGCCTTCCTCGCGCTCAACCCGCTCGGCAAGGTGCCGGTGCTGGAGGATTCGCGGCTCGGCCTTCCGATCGCCGAATCGGGTTCGATCATGCTCTGGCTCGGCGAGCGCGAAGGCAGGTTCCTCCCCGCCGGCCAGCCCGCCCGGGCCGAGGTGATGCACTGGCTGATGGTGCAGATGGCCAACTACGGCCCGCTGCTCGGCCAGCTCAACCATTTCCGCCTGGTCCTGCGCCCCGGCACCGAACCCTATGCCGAGGCCCGCTATGCCGCCGCGGCCGAGCGGCTCTACCGCCTGCTCGACGAGCGGCTGGCGAGCCGGGAATGGATCGCAGGTGGGGATTACTCGATCGCGGATATGGCGATGCACCCCTGGAGCTATTATCTCGAAGCACACGGCTTCGATCCCGCCGCGCATCCGGCGCTTGTCCGCTGGCGCGAACGGATCGCTGCCAGGCCGGCCGTGCAGCGTGCGCAGGCCCGGTCGCACGAGGATTTCAGCGAAGTCGCCAACCGCACCCGCAAGGCGGCGACCCGTGAGGACCTCGACAGGTTCTTCGGCCGTACCGAACAGGTCCCGGCCGCCGATTTCACCGCCGTCGTCGAACAGTGATGCATTATTGAAAGGCCGCCCGAAATGCCCCTTCTCGAAGCCCGCAAGACCTACAAGCCCTTCGAATATCCCTGGGCCTACGATTTCTGGAAGCGCCAGCAGCAGATCCACTGGATGCCGGAAGAAGTCCCGCTCGGCGAGGATTGCCGCGACTGGGCGCAGAAGATCTCGGACCACGAGCGCAACCTGCTGACCCAGATCTTCCGCTTCTTCACCCAGGCCGACGTCGAGGTGCAGGACTGCTACCACGAGAAATACGGCCGCGTGTTCAAGCCGACCGAGATCAAGATGATGCTCGCCGCCTTCTCGAACATGGAGACGGTGCACATCGCCGCCTATTCGCACCTGCTCGACACGATCGGCATGCCCGAGAGCGAGTACGGCATGTTCCTCGAGTACGAGGAGCTGAAGGCCAAGCACGACTACCTGCACACCTTCGGCGTCGATTCGGACGAGGACATCGCCCGCACGCTCGCCATGTTCGGCGGCTTCACCGAGGGGCTGCAGCTGTTCGCCAGCTTCGCCATGCTGATGAACTTCCCGCGCTTCAACAAGATGAAGGGCATGGGGCAGATCGTCAGCTGGTCGGTGCGCGACGAGAGCCTGCACTGCGAAGGCATCACCAAGCTGTTCCACACCTTCGTGCGCGAGCGCGGCTGCCTGACCAAGTCGGTCAAGGAAGACATCATCGACTGCTGCCAGAAGACCGTGCGGCTCGAGGAC
>CAUJJI010000251.1 GCA_963205265.1 Pseudomonadota bacterium | reverse complement strand
TTGTTGACGACATAGCTCCAGATCAGGTCGCGCCCGCGCAGCATGTTGAAGGTCGCGGCCATGTAGCGCCCGTCGAGATAGCCCGATTCCGCCGAAAGCGTATCAATAAGCTGGAGCATCTGATCGTCGGTGAGCAGGCGGAGCTCGCCCGCACGCGAGAAATCGACCTGCGCGGTGAAGAAGGTCGCGCTGTTGACCTTGTCGGCCTGGTCGTTGGCAGCGAGCCAGGCAAGCGTAACCGCCAGCGTCGTGCCGCCCACGCAGTAGCCGATCGTGTTGACCGAAGGCACGTCGAGCAGATCGCGCACGGTATCGATCGCATCGACCATGCCGCCCAGCACATAATCTTCCATCGTCACGCCGGCCATGCTGCTGTCGGCCGATTTCCACGAGACGACGAAGACCGTGATGCCCTGCGCCACCGCCCAGCGGATGAAGCTGTTATTCTCGTTGAGATCGAGAATGTAGAAGCGGTTGATCCACGGCGGGAACACCACCAGCGGCGTCGCCAGCACCGTCTCGGTCGCGGGCGAATACTGGATCAGCTGGTAGAGCGGCGTCTCGTGCACGACTTTGCCGGGCGTCACCGCGATGTTCTCGCCCAGCCGGAAGGCGGCGGGATCGGTATGGGTGAGCTGGCCGCGGCGCAGGTCGGCGATCAGGTGCTCCATGCCCTTGACCAGGCTCTCGCCCTTGGTCTCGATCGCGCGCTCGATCACCAGCGGATTGGTCAGCGGGAAATTGGACGGGCTCAGCGCGTCGACCAGCAATTGCGTGGCGAAGCGCAGCTGTTGCTTCCTGGTCGGTTCGGTCTCTTCCACCGTATCGACCATTGCCAGCAGCTGCTCGGCGAGCATCAGGTAAGTCTGGTGGATCACCGCGAACAGCGGCTGCGCGCGCCAGCGCGGGTCGGCGAAGCGGCGGTCGGCGCGCGGCAACGCGGGACCGTCCGCCTGCGCCTCGCCGGCCCGCGGGCCGATGCCGTACTGGCCGAGCACGCTTTCCCACAGCGCCAGGCCGTCTTCCCACAGCCGCTTCTGCGTCGCCGCATCGGCCAGCGGCATGCGCCGATACCAGCCTTGCGCGGCGGCGAGCCAGCGCCCGGGATCGGAGAAGTAGGCGACGGGCCCAGCCGGCGCGGCCGCGCTCGCCTGGGCCTGCTCCGCCTGGAAAGCGAGCCACATCTGCTGCAGGCGTTGGCCGATCTCGGTCCAATGCGCCGCGTCGGCAGCCTCGCCCTCGGTAACGGTCATGCCGGGGAGCAGCTGGCCGAGGAAGGCTTTCGCCATGTCGGTCTGGGTGCGCAGCAGCTGCGCGAGGATGTCGGCTCCCTGGTCGCCGGTGTGCTGGTCTTCTGCCATTTTTTCGCGGACTCCCTAGGCCCGGAGCGCCGGGCAGCGTTGCGACACCATGCGAGTCCTCTCCTCCGCCGCGCATCATAGACCCGCGCAACCGCCATTTGCCAGAGCCAGTTTATCGTCCTAGAGGGTTTGCTGCGGCAATACCGCCGCAAATCAATCAGCTTGCGGCAACTGCCGCGGCAACCGGAATGCAAGAGGTCATGGAAGACGAGTTCTACCGCATCAAGCGACTGCCGCCCTACGTCATCGCCGAAGTGAATGACATGCGGGCCGCAGCACGCGCAGCGGGACGGGACATCATCGACCTCGGCATGGGCAACCCCGACTTGCCGCCGCCGCAGCACGTCATCGACAAGCTGTGCGAAGTCGCGCAGAAGCCTAACGCCCACGGCTATTCGGCGTCGAAGGGCATTCCCGGCGTGCGCAAGGCGCAGGCCAACTACTATGCCCGCCGCTTCGGGGTGGAGCTCGATCCCAACACCGAAGTGGTGATGACCATGGGTTCGAAGGAAGGCCTGGCCAGCCTGGCGACCGCGATCACCGCGCCCGGCGACGTCGTGCTGGCGCCCAATCCCAGCTATCCGATCCACACGTTCGGCTTCATCATCGCCGGCGCGACGATCCGTTCGGTGCCGACGACGCCCGACGAGAACTACTGGCGCTCGCTCGAACGGGCGATGGCCTTCACCGTGCCGCGGCCGTCGATCCTGATCGTCAACTACCCGTCGAACCCGACGGCAGAGACGGTCGACCTCGCCTTCTACGAGCGGCTGGTCGCCTGGGCGAAGGAGCACAAGGTCTGGATCCTCTCGGACCTCGCCTATTCCGAGCTTTACTACGACGGCAACCCGACGCCCTCGATCCTGCAGGTGCCGGGGGCGAAGGACATCGCGGTGGAATTCACCTCGATGAGCAAGACCTTCTCGATGGCCGGCTGGCGCGTCGGCTTCGCCGTCGGCAACAAGCGGCTGATCGCGGCGCTGACCCGGGTGAAGAGCTACCTCGACTACGGCGCCTTCACCCCGATCCAGGCCGCCGCCTGCGCCGCGCTCAACGGGCCGCAGGACATCGTCGAGATGAACCGCACGCTCTACCAGAAGCGCCGCGACGTCATGGTCGAAAGCTTCGGCCGCGCCGGCTGGGAAATCCCGAGCCCGCGCGCCTCGATGTTCGCCTGGGCACCGCTGCCGCCGGCGCTGCGCCACATGGGCTCGCTGGAATTCTCCAAGCAATTGCTCACTCACGCCGAAGTCGCGGTCGCACCGGGCGTCGGCTACGGCGAGGACGGCGAAGGCTATGTCCGCATCGCCATGGTCGAGAACGAGCAGCGGCTCCGCCAGGCGGCGCGCAACATCAAGCGCTACCTGTCCAGCATGGGCGTGAACACCTCGGCGGCCTAGCGGTGTCGTCGCCCCGGGCTTGCCCCGGGACCGCTGCAGGCTGGGCCCAAGGTTCCGTCGACGAGGCCGGCGGTCCCGGCTTTCGCCGGGACGACGCGCCCCGCTTCCGTCGTCCCGGGCTTGACCCGGGACCGTTCTCCTTAAGGCCGAGCGCTCGATTGATGAGCCGGAGTGCCGGGCGCACACCCGAGGACGAAGGCCCATCTCACCCTACCCCGCTGCTTACTCCCCATTCACTTCTGTCGGTGATACTGTCGCCGAGCCGGCGAGCGAGGATGCGCGGATGAAACAGGAATTCCAGCCGAACGACCGGGTCGCGCTCGACGTCGACGGCAGCGGCGTCGCGCTGCTGCGGCTGACGCGCGCCGACAAGCGCAATGCCCTCGACTGGCCGATGTTCGAAGCGCTGATCGATGCCGGCCGGTCGCTGTTCGACCTGCCCGGCCTGCGCTGCGTCGTGCTGGCGGGGGAGGGCAAGGGTTTCTGCGCCGGGCTCGACCTCTCGGTCATGGAAAAGCTGGCCGGCGGGGAAAGCCCGCAGCTCGCGGAGCGTACCCACGGCAATGCCAATCTCGTCCAGCAGGCGGCGCTGCAGTGGCGCAAGCTGCCGGTCCCGGTGATCGCCGCGGTGCACGGCGTCTGCTTCGGCGGCGGCTTGCAGATCGCCTGCGGGGCCGACCTGCGCATCGTCGCGCCCGACGCGCGGCTGTCGGTGATGGAAATGAAGTGGGGCCTGATCCCGGACATGGGCGGCTTCCTCTTCTGGCGCGGCACGGTGCGCGACGACCTGCTGCGCGAGCTGACCTATACCAACCGCGAGTTCTCGGGCGAGCAGGCGGTGTCCTACGGCTTCGCCACTCTGGCGGACCCGGACCCGCTCGGCCGCGCCATGGCCATCGCCCGCGAGATCGCCACGCGTAGCCCGACCGCGATCCGCGAGGCCAAGCGGCTGTTCAACCGCTACCAGGAAATGCCGGCCGACGAGCTGCTGCTCGAGGAAAGCATGGCGCAGCAGCGGCTGAAGGGCTCGAAGAACCAGCTCGAGGCGGTGCGCAGCCAGATCGAAGGCAGGCGGCCAAGCTTCACCGATCCCTGACCCCAAGCGCAGGCGGGGGATCAGGGGGTGGAATGTTCGGCCCGCCAGGCCTCCACCTTCGCCACCACCGTCTCGTAGAGATGCCGCAGCAGCATCTCGTGGTCCTGGAAGTGGACCTGCTCGATCGCCCCGCTCGCTATCCCCCGCTGGCCCGCCTCGACTGCCCGGCGGTCCTCCGACAGCACGTCGCGCACCGCCATGGCGTTGAATTCGCGCGTGAACAGGCGCGACGCGTTCTCCGCATCGCTCGTCCAGTACATGCGGATCGTGCCGCGGGTGCGGTCGGGGCCGAGCGGCATCATCGTATGGGTGTAGAGCTGGGCCGGCGGCAGGCCGACGACGTGGAAGCATGGGAACAGCTTGAAGTCGGTCTTGGGAAACGGCGGCTCGCCGTCCTGCTGCGCCAGCGCCGCGGTGCGCGTGCCCGCCAGCATCAAGCTGGCCGGGATGTCCATCGGCCCGGGGTTCCTCCACAGCGTCTGGCTGCGGTGCGGCCCCAGGAAGCCGTAATGCGTCGGGTAGCCGAAGGGGTTCTCCGGCGACAAAGCCAGCTCGCCCGTGCGCGGGTGGATGAAGCGCAGGTGGTAGTTTTCCTGGAAGTTGTCGAAATTGAGCTTCCAGTTCGCCGCGATCTCGTAAGTCCATTCGGTGAAGTCGATCGCCCGCGCCACCGGCAGCTTGTCCATCTCCGCGGCGACCGGCCCGAAGAATTCGCGTGCGGTCTCCGCGGGCGAAGGATCGAAGTTGATGAAGATCATGCCGCCGACCACCTCGGTCGCGACCTGCTTCAGGCTGCAGTCCTCCTTGGCCAGGTGGAAGCGCTCGAAATCGGGCGCCGAGAGCAGCCGGCCGTCGGCACCGAAAGTCCACATGTGGTAGGGGCAGGAGAACTGCCCGCGCTTGCCCGCCGCTTCCTCGACCAGCTGGGTGCCGCGATGGGTGCAGGCGTTGTGGAAGCTGCGCACCGCCCCGTCCCGGCCCCGCACGATCAGCAGCGAGGCGCGGGCGAACTCGATCTCGCGGCGGATGAAGCTGCCGGGCTCCGGGATCTCGCAGACATGGCCGACGTGAAGCCAGGTCCGCAGGAAGATCGCCCGGCGTTCCAGCTCCCACCAGTCCGGGTCGAAATAGGGCCGTGACGAGACCGGCCCGCTGCCGCGCAGGCGGGCGGCCTCCTCGACCGGCAACATGGCGAAGGGCTGCTGATGGTGGACGTTCATTGCGCTCTCCCGTCCGCCTCCTGTAGTCCGCGGCCGGCGGCGTGCCTAGCGCCGGCGGCGGCCGGGGCATGATGGGGAGAGGATCGGCAATGGCCGGCCGCAGTCCCCGGCCCACGCTGCCGCATTGCCGCCGGCCGGTGCCTGTGCCAGAGCCACGGCAACGCCTGTTTGAGAGGACTCCTGCGATGCGCGAATATCTCCAGCACTACATCGACGGCCGGTGGGTGGCGAGCGAAGGCGGCACGCGCCACGAAGTGATCAATCCCGCCACCGAGGAAAGCTGCACCGCGATCACGTTGGGCACCGCGGCTGATGTCGACAAGGCGGTCGCCGCCGCGCGCCGGGCTTTCCCCGCCTTCCGCCACACCAGCGTCGAGGAGCGCCTTGCCCTGCTCGAGCGGATCGCCGAGCTCTACTAGGAGCGCATGGCCGATGTCGCCGCCGCGATCAGCGAGGAGATGGGCGCGCCGATCAGCTTCGCCCTGGCCGCCCAGGCGCCGACCGGGCTGGGCCATTTCAAGGCGGCGGCGCGGGCGCTCAAGTCGTTCCAGTGGGAAGAGCGGCTGCGCAACGCGCGCGTCGTGCACGAGGCGATCGGCGTCGTCGGCATGATCACGCCCTGGAACTGGCCGATCAACCAGATCGTCGCCAAGGTCGCGCCGTGCATCGCGGCGGGCAACACCATGGTGCTCAAGCCTTCGGAAGAATGCCCGGCCAATGCCGTCGTCCTGGCCGAGGTCCTCGAGGCGGCCGGAGTGCCGGCGGGCGTGTTCAACCTCGTCCAGGGCGACGGGCCCGGCGCCGGCGCGGCGATCGCCGCCCATCCGGGCATCGACATGGTGAGCTTCACCGGCTCCACCCGCGCCGGCATCGCCATTGCCCAGGCCGCCGCGCCGACGGTCAAGCGGGTCCACCAGGAACTGGGCGGCAAGGCGCCCAACCTGATCCTGCCGGGCGCCGACGTGCAGGCGAATCTCGGCAAGTCGCTGCAGGGCGTGATCGGCAATTCCGGCCAGACCTGCATCGCTCCGACGCGGCTGCTGGTGCAGCAGGAGCAGAAGGCCGAAGTCGAACTCTTCGCCGCCGCCATGTTCGCCGCGGTCAAGGTCGACAGCCCGGCCAAGGAGGGCGGCCATATCGGCCCGCTGGTGAACAAGGCCCAGTTCGATCGCGTGCAGGCGCTGATCCGCTCGGCGATCGACGAAGGCGCTACGCTGCTGCAAGGCGGTCCCGGCATGCCCGAGAACATGAACCGCGGCTACTACGTCCGGCCGACGGTGCTGAGCGACGTGACCCCGGATATGCGCATCTTCCGCGAGGAGACTTTCGGCCCGGTGGCGACGATCACCAGCTACGACACGCTGGAACGCGGCATCGAGCTGGCCAACGATACCGACTACGGCCTTTCCGCCGTGGTCACCGGCGACCCGGACGTGGCCAGGGGCGTGGTCGGCGAACTGCGCGCCGGGCTCGTCGGGGTCAACAGCTGGGGACCCGATTCCGATGCGCCGTTCGGCGGCTACAAGCGCTCGGGCAACGGCCGCGAAGGCGGCGCCTGGGGACTGCGCGATTTCCTCGAGGTGAAGGCGATCGTCGGGGGGTGAAAATCGCGTCCCCAGACGACGGTCAGTCACCCCTCCAGCAAGTCCACCGCCCTCGCCACCACCGGCGACAGCGCGCTGCGATCGTCGGCCAGGAGCGCGGCCTTCATCCGCGGGTCCCAGAACAGGCGGATATGCTCGGCCGTGGCCTCGGCCGCCTCGGCCTCGCCCTGGGCGGCAAAGTTGCGCGCGATCTGGTCCGCCATGTAGCGCAGCCGCTCGATTTCCATGCTACTCGGCCGGCTCCGCGTGGATCACCCGGCGCGAGCGCGCGGTCAGTTCGGCATAGTCCTCCTGCCAGTGCGAAGGCCCGTTGGACGGCGCGACCTGCACCGCCGTCACCTTGTATTCGGGGCAGTTGGTGGCCCAGTCCGAATATTCGGTGGTCACCACGTTGGCCTGGGTCTCGGGATGGTGGAACGTCGTATAGACGACGCCGGGCGCGACCCGGTCGGTGACTTCGGCGCGCAGGGCGGTCTCGCCGGTGCGGCTGGCGAGGCGGACCCAGTCGCCGCTGCGGATGCCGCGGTTCTCGGCATCGGTCGGGTGGATTTCCAGCACGTCCTCGCTGTGCCACAGCGCATTGGCGGTGCGCCGCGTCTGCGCCCCGACGTTGTACTGCGACAGGATGCGGCCGGTGGTCAGCAGCAGCGGATAGCGCGGCCCGGTCTTCTCGTCGGTCGGCACGTAGTCGGTGACGACGAACTTGCCCTTGCCGCGCACGAAGCCGTCGACGTGCATGATCGGCGAGCCGTCGGGCGTGGCGGCGTTGACCGGCCATTGCAGCGATCCCGCTTCCTCCAGCCGGGCGTGCGATACCCCGGCGAAGCTCGGCGTCAGGCGGGCGATCTCGTCCATGATCTCGCTGGGATGCGAATAGGTCCAGCCCAGGCCCATGGCATTGGCGAGCGCCTGGGTCACTTCCCAGTCTTCCATGCCGTTCGCCGGTTCCATCACCTTGCGGACCAGCTGGATGCGCCGTTCGGCATTGGTGAAGGTGCCGTTCTTCTCGAGGAAGGTCGACCCCGGCAGGAAGACGTGGGCGTAGTTGGCGGTCTCGTTGAGGAACAGGTCGTGGACGATCACGCATTCCATCGCCGCCAGGCCCGCGGCGACGTGATGGGTGTTGGGATCGGACTGCAGGATGTCCTCGCCCTGGACGTAGAGCGCGCGGAACGAGCCGTCGAGCGCGGCGTCGAGCATGTTGGGAATGCGCAGTCCCGGCTCGGGGTCGAGCGCGACGCCCCAGTCCTGCTCGAACAAGGTGCGGGTGGCCTGGTCGGAGATGTGGCGATAGCCGGCCAGCTCGTGCGGGAAGCTGCCCATGTCGCAGGCGCCCTGGACGTTATTCTGGCCGCGCAGCGGGTTCACCCCGACGCCGGGCCGGCCGATGTTGCCGGTCGCCATGGCGAGGTTGGCGATGGCCATGACCGTCGACGAGCCCTGGCTGTGCTCGGTGACGCCGAGCCCGTAATAGATCGCGGAGTTTGCTTTGCGCGTCCCTGCAGCAGCACTGCGGCTTTGGCCGCCGGTGGCATAGAGCCTTGCGGCGGCGCGCAGCTCGGCGGCGGGCACGCGGGTGACCGGCTCCAGCGCTTCGGGGCTGTGCCGCTCGTCGGCGACGAAGCGCGCCCAGTCCTGGTATTCGTCCCAATCGCAACGCTCGCGGATGAAGGCCTCGTCGGCCAGGCCTTCGGTGACGACGACATGGGCCATGGCGGTCAGCACCGCGACATTGGTGCCGGGCTGCAGCGCGAGGTGGTGCTCGGCCTGGATGTGCGGCGAGCGGACGAGGTCGATGCGGCGCGGGTCGATGACGATGAGCTTCGCACCCGGCTTTCCGTTGCTGGGCCGCAGCCGCCGCTTCATCCGGCTGGCGAAGACCGGGTGCGCATCGGTCGGGTTGGCGCCGATGACCAGGATGACGTCGGCCTGCATCACGCTGTCGAAGTCCTGCGTGCCGGCCGAGGTGCCGAACGTGGTCTTCAGCCCGTAGCCGGTCGGCGAATGACAGACGCGCGCGCAGGTATCGACATTGTTGCTGCCGAAGCCGGCGCGGACCAGCTTCTGGACGAGGAAGGTCTCCTCGTTGGTGCAGCGGCTGGAGGTGATGCCGCCCAGCGCCCGCGCGCCGTATTGCGCTTTGATCGCGTTCAGCCGGCCGGCGGTAAAGGCCAGCGCCTCGTCCCAGCTCACTTCGCGCCAGGGCTGGTCGATGGTCTCGCGGATCATCGGCGCGGTGACGCGGTCCTTGTGGTGGGCATAGCCCCAGGCGAAGCGGCCCTTGACGCAGGAGTGGCCGCGGTTGGCCTTGCCGTCCTTCCACGGCACCATGCGCACCAGCTGCTCGCCCCGCATCTCGGCGCGGAAGGTGCAGCCGACGCCGCAATAGGCGCAGGTCGTGATGACCGAACGCTCGGGCTTGCCAATCGCCTTGACCGACTTCTCGATCAGCGCCGAAGTCGGGCAGGCCTGGACGCAGGCGCCGCAGGAGACGCAGTCGCTGGTCAGGAAGGAGTCGCCGGCCTGGCCGGCCGTGATCTTCGATGCGAAGCCGCGTCCTGCGACCGACAGCGCGAAAGTGCCCTGCACTTCGTCGCAGGCGCGCACGCAGCGCGAGCAGACGATGCATTTGTCGGGCGCGAAGAGGAAGTAGGGGTTCGACAGGTCGGGCTTCTGGCCGAGGTGGTTCTCGCCGGCATAGCCGTAGCGCACGTCGCGCAGGCCGACGGCGGCGGCCTGGTCCTGCAGCTCGCAGTCGTTGTTGGCCGAGCAGGTCAGGCAGTCGAGCGGGTGATCGGAAATGTAGAGCTCCATCACCCCGCGCCGCAACTTTTCCAGCCGCGGCGTCTGGGTGTGGACCGCCATGCCGGCCGCTACCGGCGTCGTGCAGGACGCCGGCGTGCCTTTGACCCCCTCGATCTCGACCAGGCACAGCCGGCACGAGCCGAAGGCCTCGAGGTTGTCGGTGGCGCAGAGCTTGGGGATCGCGCCGCCGGCCAGCGATGCGGCGCGCATCACCGACGTGCCGGCGGGCACGGTGACGGCGCGGCCGTCGATAGTAAGTCTTACCTGTTCGGCCGAACCGGACTCGGGGGTGCCGAAATCGGCTTGGCGTTCAAAGCCCATGGCGTTTCTCTGCCGCCGCAAGATCGGCGGGCGTGTTGATATTAGCAGGTTCCGTCGCCGATTGCACAGGCCGCGCACCGATCGCCGCGACGAAGCGCTTGAGCGAATGCGAGCCGTCGCCGTGCAGGATAGCCTCGAGCGCCGCGACGCAGCCCGCCGGCCACAGTCCGACCACCGGCTGCGCGGCGAGATAGGCCGGGCCGGGCCGCAGGAGGTCGAGGAGATCGTCGGGCAGGCCCAGCGAATCGACGCCGCAGGTCAGGACCGCCTCGTAGCCCTCGTCGCGGGCATGGTGCAGCGCCGCCGCGATCCCGGCGAGCGGCCCCATGCCGGGGCGCGGCCAGTCGGGCAGGGTCGGCGCCGGCGCCAGCTCGCGCCCGACGACGATGACGTGCTCGCACAGGCCCGACAGCGTGTCGACGGCATGGGCCAGCAGGGTGTGGCCGTCGAACTCGGCCAGCGCCTTGTCGCTGCCGAAGCGCGTCGATCGGCCACCGGCGAGGACTGCGCCCAGGATCATGCGAAGTCCTCCGGCCAGTGTTTCAACGCGCTGAGCACCGGGTAGGGCGTGAAGCCGCCGAGCGCGCAGAGCGATCCGAAGCGCATCGTCTCGCAGAGATCCTGCAGCAGGGCGATGTCTTCCGCGCGGCTGCGCGGGACCTTGGCCGCATTGTGCATTTGCGGCAGCGAGGCGACCGCATCGAGGCCCCGCGCGCCGAGGCGGATGCGATCGATCAGCTCCGCCCCGCGCGTCGATCCGATCCGGCACGGCGTGCACTTGCCGCAGCTCTCGACGGCGCAGAACTGCATGGCGAAGCGCGCCATCTGCGCCATGTCGGCGCTGTCGTCGAACACCACGACGCCGCCGTGGCCGACCAGGGCATCGGCGGCGGCGAAAGCCTCGTAGTCGAAAGGCAGGTCGAACCGGTCGGGATGGACATAGGCGCCAAGCGGCCCGCCGACCTGGACCGCCTTGACCGGGCGGCCCGAAGCCGTGCCACCGCCGATGTCGTGGACCAGCTCGCCCAGCGTGATGCCGAAGGCGATCTCGAACAGGCCGCCGTGGCGGACGTTGCCGGCGAGCTGCACCGCCGTCGTCCCCCGCGATCGCCCGGTGCCGAGCGCGGCATAGGCCTCTGCGCCGCCCTCGGCGAGGATGTGGGGCACGGCCGCCAGCGTCAGCACGTTGTTGACCACGGTGGGACAGCCGAACAGGCCGGCGACCGCGGGCAGCGGCGGCTTGGCGCGGACTTCGCCGCGCTTGCCCTCGAGCGAATTGAGCAGCGAGGTCTCCTCGCCGCAGACATAGGCGCCGGCGCCGATGCGAAGCTCGATGCGGAACGGGGCGATGCGCGCGGCGGCGAGTTCGATCGCAGCGGACAGCTTGGCGATCGCATGCGGATACTCGCTGCGGACGTAGACGTAGCCCTGCTGCGCCCCGACGGCGTGGGCGGCGATCGCCATGCCTTCGATCAGCGCGAAGGGATCGCCTTCCATCAGCATGCGGTCGGCGAAGGTGCCGCTGTCGCCCTCGTCGGCGTTGCAGACGACATATTTGCGCGCGCCCGTCGCCGCAGCGACAGTCTGCCACTTGATCCCCGCCGGGAACCCGGCGCCGCCGCGCCCGCGCAGGCCCGAGCGGGTGACTTCGCCGACGACCTCGTCCGGAGCCAGCGCCAGCGCTCGCCGCAGCCCGGCCCAGCCGCCGGTGGCCTCGTAGTCGTCGAGGCTGAGCGGCCGGGTCCGGCCGGCGCGGGCAAAGGTCAGCCGCTGCTGGCGGGCGATGAAGGGGTGCTCGGCGATCGGGCCGACATACAGCGCCTCTCCGGAACGGGGAAGGGGACCAGCCGCAGGCTGGTGGAGGGGCACAGGCGGTTCGACGAGACCCCGAGAAGGCACGCGATCCCGCCCGTGCCCTTCCACCCCGCCGCTTCGCGTCGCGGCCCCGCTCCCCGTTCCGGGGAGGATCTGCGGCACATCCTCCACCCGCACCGGCCCCCAGCCGATGCCGTCCACTTCGACCAGCGGCTCGAGCCAGTGCATGCCCCAGCTCGACACCCGCTCGACGCTGCAGCCGGCCGCTTCGCACGCCGCCGCCACGGCATCGGCGCCGCAGGCCACCGCCAGCGCGTCGTCGGAGATGCGGACCTTCGTCATGCTTCCTCGATCAGCCGCACCACGCCGGCCTCGTCGAGCCGGGCGAAGACCTCGCCGCCGCGCCGCGCCGCCGGGCCGGCGCTGCACAGGCCGAGGCAATAGACCGATGTCAGCCGCACCCGCTCGCCGGCCGCGGCCTGCGCTGCCGGCACCAGCGCTTCCACCCCGCGCGTCTGGCACGCCTCGGCGCGGCAGAGCTGGACTTCGGGGCGCGGATCGGGCGCATCGCGGAAATCGGGATAGAAGCTGACGACGCCGTGCACTTCGGCGCGGCCGAGGTTCAGCGCTTCGGCGATCGCGGCTTCCGCCTCGCGGTCGATGCCACCGAAGGCGTGCTGGACGTCGTGCAGGATCGGCAGCAGCGGCCCTTCGCGGAATGCATGATCCGCGACGATGCGGGCAAGGCGCTCGGTCCGGTCCACCGGCTCAATAGACCACCACGCTGCGGATCGACTTGCCCTCGTGCATCAGGTCGAAGGCCTGGTTGATCTCTTCCAGCGTGAGCACGTGAGTGATCATCGGGTCGATCTGGATCTTGCCGTTCATGTACCAGTCGACGATCTTGGGCACGTCGGTGCGCCCCTTGGCGCCGCCGAAGGCGGTGCCTTTCCACACCCGGCCGGTGACCAGCTGGAACGGGCGCGTGGCGATCTCCTTGCCGGCCTCGGCGACGCCGATGATGACGCTGGTGCCCCAGCCGCGATGGCAGCATTCCAGCGCCTGGCGCATCACCTCGGTATTGCCGGTGCAGTCGAACGAATAGTCCGCCCCGCCGTCGAGCATGTTGACCAGCGTCTCGACGACGTTGCCGACGTCCCTGGGATTGACGAAGTCGGTCATGCCGAAGCGGTAGCCCCATTCGGCCTTGCCGGGGTTCAGGTCGACGCCGACGATGCGGTCCGCCCCCGCCAGCTTCGCGCCCTGGATGACGTTGAGCCCGATGCCGCCGAGCCCGAAGACGACGACGGTCTCGCCCGGGCGCACCTTGGCGGTGTTGAGCACGGCGCCGACGCCGGTGGTCACCCCGCAGCCGACGTAGCAGCTGGTCTGGAACGGCGCGTCCTCGCGGATCCTGGCGACGGCGATCTCGGGCAGCACGGTGAAGTTCGAGAAGGTCGAGCAGCCCATGTAGTGGAAGATCGTCTCGCCCTTGTAGGAAAAGCGGCTGGTGCCGTCGGGCATCAGCCCCTGGCCCTGGGTCGCGCGGATCGCGGTGCACAGGTTGGTCTTGCCCGAGAGGCAGGCTTTGCACTGGCGGCACTCGGGCGTGTAGAGCGGGATCACGTGGTCGCCCGGCTTGACGCTGGTCACCCCGGCACCGACCTCGCGCACCACGCCCGCGCCCTCGTGGCCCAGGATCGAGGGGAAGATGCCCTCGCTGTCGAGCCCGTCGAGCGTATAGGCATCGGTGTGGCAGATGCCCGTCGCCATGATCTCCACCAGAACTTCGCCGGCCCTGGGCCCATCAAGGTCGACCTCGACGATCTCGAGCGGCTGCTTGGGGGCAAAGGCAACGGCGGCTCGGGTCTTCATCGGCGGGTCTCCTGCGGGCTGATCCCACAGCTATAGCGCCGCCCTGCCCGAAGACAATCTTGCCATGGCCGCCGCGATGCTGTCCTTTGGATGGGTATGAAGGCACTTCGCGACCCCCAGAGGCTGCTGGCCACCGGCCTGGCCGCGATCCGCGAGCAGTACCGCGTGCCGGATCGCTTCCCGCCCGATGTCGAGGCCGCGGCGCAAGCGGCGGCGCGGCGCGCGCCGTCGGAACATGCCGACTGGACCGGCCGCGAATTCGTCACGCTCGACCCGGCCAGCGCCACCGATCTCGACCAGGCCTTCGCCATCGAGCCGGCGGGAGCCGACTGGCTGCTGCACTATGCCATCGCCGATGTCGGCTGGTTCGTCCGCGACGGCGAGGCGACCGACGCCGAGGCCTGGAAGCGCGGCACCACCACCTACCTGCCCGACGCCAAGGCCAGCCTCTATCCGCCGGTCCTGAGCGAAGGCGCCGCCAGCCTGCTGCCGGACGGCGACCGGCCGGCGATCGTGCTGCACGTGCGGATCGCGCCGGACGGCGCGGTGCGGCTCGACGGCGCTACCCGCGCGCTGGTGCGCAGCCGCGCCAAGCTCGCCTACGACCAGGTGCGGCCCGAGGACTTGCCGGCGGGCTTCGCCGAGATCGCCCGGCGCGTGACCGAGGCCGAGGCGGCGCGGGGGGCGGCGCGCGTCGATCCGCCCGAGCAGGAGGTGGAAAGCGACCAGGCCGGCCGCTTCACGCTTCGCTTCCGGCCGCAGCTGCTGTCCGAGCGCAGCAACGCCGCGCTGTCGCTGGCCGCCAACATGGCGGTCGCCGATGCGATGCTTGCCGCGCGCACTGGCCTGTTCCGGGTGATGGCGCCGCCCGAACCGCAGGCGGTCGTGCGGCTGCGGCGGACTGCCTTGGCCTTTCACCTCGACTGGCCGGAGGCGTTGCCGCTGGACCGGTTCGAACGCACGCTCGACCAGCGCGACCCCCGCGCCGCCGCTTTCCTGCTCGCGGTCCGCCGTGCCGGCAACGGCGCCAGCTATGTCCCCTGGACGCCGGGGGAAAGGCCCTGGCACGCCGCCATGGCCGCGACCTATGCCCACTGCACCGCACCCTTGCGCCGCCTGGCCGACCGCTATGTTCTGCAGGCAGCCCTAGCCGTGGCCAACGGCAAGCCGGTTCCCGCCCCGGTCACGCAGGCATTCCCGCAATTGCCCAAGGCCATGGCCCGCGCCGAAGCGCGCGACGGCCAGATCGAACGCGCCGTCGTCGACCTCGCCGAAGTCGCGCTGCTGGCGAACCACGAAGGCCAGGTCTTCCCGGCCGTGGTCACCGACCTTGCCGAGAACGGCGCCCGCATCCAGTTCGTCGATCTCCCGGTCGTCGGCCGCGTCCATGCCAACGGCGTACTGCCCGGAGCCACGATCCGCGTCCGGCTGCAGTCCGCCGATCCCGGGCAGCGCCGGCTGGAACTGGAGCGGGTCGCGTGAATCCGATTGCGCGAGCGGGAGAGGGTTGTTAGGGGCCACGCCTGCACCAAGGCGGCCCGATGGCGGAGTGGTGACGCAGCGGACTGCAAATCCGTATACGCCGGTTCGATTCCGGCTCGGGCCTCCATCACCTTCGAGAGACCAGGCTTCGCGTCCGGAATCCAGCCGCTCACGAGCGCGGTGCGGGCCTTCCCCGCTTCGCAAGGCGCGTCATTTGTAGAAAATCGTTCCAGCTTCCCGACCGGCGATCAGACGGCGCAGATAGGTCAATATGCCCATCGTCTCGGCCAGCTTGCCGACCAGCAGCAGCCCTGCTTCGACCCGGCCATGGCAGATGGCGAGGCGGGCGTACTGCAGTCCCCACGCCAGGGGTGCGATCAGGATCAATCGCCAATCCAGAACCGCCGCGGCAAGAAGCGCCGGCAATGCGATGCCGATGGTCCAGAAAAGTGCGCGCAGGACCTCGCGACGGTAGAGAGGCGCTGGCGACCTCGATGTCGCCCGCCATGCCTGCGCATAGCCGACACCGCTGCGCACCGCCCTCAGCCACCATTGGCGGAACCGGAACATGGCGGCATCGTGGATCGTCATCGGCTGGTCCAGTCGCCGGACTTTCCACCCCTCGGCGCGCAGCCGATGGCAGAGTTCCGGCTCCTCGCCCGCGGCGAGAGATGCGTCGTAGCCGCCGACGGCCTCGATGGCACTGCGGCGAATCAAGGCATCGCCGCCGCAACTCTCCGCCTCGCCGATCGGGGTGTCCCATTCGGCATCGCAAATCCGGTTGTAGAGGCTGGCTTCCGGGAAACGCTCCCGGCGGCGGCCACAGACGACGGCGACATCGGCGTTGGCATCGAGACAGGCAACCGCAGTGCCGATCCATCCCGGCTCGAATTCACAGTCGCCGTCCACGAACTGGACGTATTCGAGACCGGGATGGGCCGACAGCAGGGCTGCCATTCCGGCATTGCGGGCCCGGGCCGCCGTGAACGGCACAGCCATGTCGAGATCGACGACCTGCGCCCCTAGGGCTGCCGCCAGTTCGCTGCTGCCGTCCGTCGAAGCGCTGTCGACATAGACGACCGGCAGGTCCGGAACGCCAACCGACGCCAGGCAACGGCGCAAGCGTTCGCCTTCGTTGCGACCGATCGCGACAACCCCGGTGCGGAATCCCATGGCCGTCACGTTACGCTCGCCCCGGGGCAAATCGCAAATCTCTTATCCCGGGAGTTGCGATTTTTGGCAAACCGATTTGGGCCCGGCATCGGGCGAAGCGCATCTTCGGTGCTGCATCGATCGCGCCAAAGCCGATTGACCGGGCGGACAGGGCGCCTATGCGATGGATCTCCTGGCGGGCGCAGCGGAACCATGTCGACGAACAATCTGATTCTCCAGGACAGCTGGCTACTGGCGCTGCAGCTCCTGATCGCCGCGCTTGCATTCCTGCCGTGGCTGCGCACGAGCCCGGTGCGCCTCTCCGCGCCACTGGTCGGGGTCTCGGCTGCCGTCGTCATCGTGCTGTGCTACCTGGGCCATTATCTCGTCCTGCTGGGCTACGACCTTTCCCGCGATGAGCAACTGGCCGTATTCGACAGTCGCATCTACGCGCAGGGCCGGCTGGCCTGGCCGCTGGCCCCGGCCTGGCAGCCCTTCGCAAGCGCGCTCAACCTCGGCTTCATGCTCCCGGTCGGTCGTCCCGTCGCCTGGGTCTCCGCCTACCTGCCGGGCAACGCGATGGTGCGTGCGGCAGTGGGGAGCGTGGCCGACCCGGCGCTCACCGGACCGCTGCTGACCGGTCTCTGCCTGCCGTTGATATGGGTTTGCGCCCGCCGCCTGTGGCCGGACGACGCGGCCGGAAGTCGTGCGATCGCGGGCGCATCCGTGCTGCTGCTGGCCACGTCGGGACAAGTGATCGTCACCGGCATGACGGCCTACGCCATGCCGGCGCACCTGTTCGTCAACCTATTGTGGCTGGCGCTGTTCCTGCAGAGGCGCTGGCCGGCCGACATCGCCGCCCTGGCCGTGGGCTTCCTCGGGACCGGCCTGCACCAGCCGCTGTTCCATCCGCTCTTCGTCGCCCCCTGGCTGCTCGTCCTGCTGGCGGAGCGCAGCTGGCGCCGACTGGGGCTCTATGCCGCAGGCTACGGCGTCATCGGCCTGTTCTGGCTGAGCTGGCCTGCGCATGTCGCCTCCCTCGTGACGGGTCCGGCATCGCTCGGCGCCGCCGGGGTCGACTATGTCGACCGGCTCGTGCAGGCGTTCGACATCGGCTGGTACAACATCGCGAAGACCGGCCTCAACCTGCTGCGCTACTTCTGCTGGCAGAACCCCCTGCTGCTGCCGCTGATGATCGCCGGCGCCGTGGCCGGCCGACGGGACCGCCGGATACTCGCCCTGCTCGGCGGCTTCCTGGCGACTCTGGTGATCATGGCGGTGATCCTGCCCGACCAGGGCCACGGCTTCGGCTATCGCTACCTGCACGGGGTTACCGGCAGCGCCGCGCTGGTCGCGGCTTGCGGGCTGGGCAAGCTGCAGGGCGAAGGGGGCAGATGGGGCCCGGCCTTCATCCGCGCCACGATCCTCGCAGCGGCCGTTCTGCTCCCGGTCCAGGCACTGCTGGCGCACGCCTTCTACAAGCCCTTCGCCGGCGCCAATGCCCGCATCGAGTCGAGCGGGGCCGACTATGTGATCATCGGTGCAGAGGATGGCCCCTATTCGCGCGACCTCGTGCTCAATCGCCCCGACCTCTCCAACCGACCGATCCGGCTGTCCTACGAGATGGCCGGGGATTTCCCTGCCCTGGCAAGGATGATCTGCCGGCCCGGCGTCACCGTGGCGCTGCCCACGGACCGGTTCTATGGCGAGATGGAATATCGCATGCGCTACTTCACGAAGCGCCCGAAGACGCGCCCGAGCGATCGCATGGCCGGCGAACGGCAGGAGCTTCAGCGAGCCGGCTGCGCGACGACGCTGCTCGACTGACGCCGATCCGGTCGACTTATCGCTGCTCGCCGTGATCGGGAGCACCTGCTGCAGAGCCCTGGTGCTCGGCGGCTGCGCGGGCGGGCTTGCGGGCGATGATGCGCAATGCGCTGGGCCTGCGAGTCAGCCTCTCGGCCAGCCATTGTACCGGCCGGGCAAGGATTCCCGCCAGGAAGGTGAGATTCCCCGGCTTGATCCCGAGCGACTGCGCGAGTGAAAAGGAAATCGTCGGGCCGCAGATGTCCTGTTCCGCCAGGATCTCGAAATCGTGCCCGGCGATCAGATTGCGCAGGCTGGTCCGGCTGAAATGCAGGCGGTGGTAGGGAACGTACCAGTTCGCGCAGGCCCTGCCGAACAGCGGGTTCCAGACGCAGTCGATGTTGGGCACTTCGAGCACCAGCGTCCCGCCGGGCCGCAGCAGGGCCCCGATCCGGTCCAACATGCGGTGCGGATCGTCGTCGTGTTCGAGGACGTGAAAACAGCAGAGCAGGTCGGCCTGCACCGTTCCCGATTCCGCCGCGGCGAAGCTCATGTAATCGGCCCGTCCCAGGTTTCCGGGGGGAGCGTCGAAGAAGTCCAGTGCCAGCACCCGGCAACCTTCGGGCGAGCGGGCGGCCAGGCGGCCCGCAAGCATCCCGTTGCCCGCGCCGTAGTCGACGACGAGCGTCGGCCTTGCATCGACCCAACGCAGCAGCTGCCTGGCCTCCAGGGACAGCCACCACGACTTGATCAACTGAACCCAGGAGCTGTCATGGCCGAGGAAATCGTGGCTTTCGCGTTGCGCATAGAGCGCCGCCACATCCGCCATCGCCGGCCGGGTTACGCCGTGCCCGCAAATCGAGCAGCGCCAGATCTCCACCTTCGGCGCAAGCGGGTGACCGGTAGCGATGGCGATCAGCGGCTCTGCACCGAATTCGCAAGGCGGCCGGTCGCGGCCCGAAGGGCACGCCGCGTAGACGGTTGCTCCACCATTCGCCGATTTCAACCGGACCTCCCCGCCCCGCCTAAGGCCGAGACCACCGCGAGGGCCGCGATCGGCGACGCCGCCGTGGGGAACGCAAGGGCCTGGATCACGATCTAACTGCCGGACGCTGGACAGGTGGCCACTTGGCTCACTTGTCGGTACGTTGAAACGGGCGCGCGTCGTGGCCGGCTATGATCGACACGAGAAATCCGCCGAGCGCAGTCTGAACTCCGACCGTGCCCAGGACCAGGGCAAGCGTCATCGGCAATATGGAGGGCAGCGCGAGGTAGCCGCCCGAGCTCCATTGCGCTCCGACGAAGGCAAGGCCGACCAGCGAGCACAGGATCATCAGCGTCCCGGCCATCAGTGCATTCTCGAGAGTGAGCCACCGGCTCCAGCGCGCAATGCCCGAGCGCAGCGAGCGATAGCCCGTGTGTACCCCGTAGAAATGGGTGGCCACCGCCATGAGCCCGGCAAAATGGCCCAGCGTGAAGAGAAAGCCGGCAAGGACGGTCCAGCTCGTGCCGAAGAACGTCTCGCCCTGCATTACGCCCAATGCGTGAAGGCCGGCGACCACGAAGATGAACAGCGCCACTCCCATGGCGATCAGCGCCGGCACCCCGAAGGTCCATGTCGGGCTGAGCATCAGCAGGTAGCGCAGATGGCGCCAGCCGTCCCGCCAGGGGCGCAGGTGCGGTGCCCTGTCGCGCAGGTCGGGGAGCAGCTTGGCGGGTACCTCGTCCATGCGCAGTCCGCGCAGGCTGGCCTTGATCACCATCTCGCTGGCGAATTCCATGCCCGTCGAGGTGAGCCCGCAATCGATGAATGCGCGCTTGGTGATCGCGCGCAAGCCGCAGTGGGCATCGCTGATCCCGCTGCGGAAGAACAGGTTGAGGATCCCGGTCAGCACCGGATTGCCGATGTATCGGTTCTTCCAGGGCATCGCTCCCGGCGCGATGCCGCCGGCGAAGCGCGATCCCATGCAGACGTCGGCACCATCCAGAAGGCGGCCGATCATTGCCACCCCGTCGGTGAAATCGTAGCTCCCGTCGGCGTCGCCCATCATCAGGTAGCGGCCGGCGGCGCCTTCGCAGCCGCCGATCAATGCCGCACCGTAGCCGCGGCGCGCCACCGGCACGATCCGCGCGCCCAGCGACTCCGCCAGGGCCTGGCTGCCGTCAGTCGATCCGTTGTCGGCGATGACGATTTCGCCCCGCAGCCCGTAATGCTCGGCAATCTGGGACAGCGCGGCCTTGGCGTTGGCGATGCAGTGGGGCAGGCTGCCGACCTCGTTCAGGCAAGGCATGATAATCGAAACGTCCACCGTCGGGCCCGAAGCGGCCTCCTGCCCGGGTGGTGTCATCTGAGTACGATCGAGCACGGCAACATCCAGTTCACGACGATGGGAAGAGCTGTCTGGGAATATGTGTTTCGTCATGCATCAATATCTGTCGGATCGACTACGCCCGGACGCGTTTGATCGACGGCCGAGATTCCCGCCTGTTTGTTCAGCACAGCTCCCAGGGGATAACAAGCTGGGATTCGGCCAGCTTTCGCGTCGTACTGGGATGATACACGTCGCCAGGGAAACGTCTACAAAGCTGCGACGGCGCGCACCCTGCAGGCAATGCGCCGGCACTCCGTACTATTCCGCAGTGTGCATCGTCGCGAGCCGCCCTAGGCGCCAAGGCGATGACTCCGCTGCTGTTCCTGACTTCCGTGGTGGCGCTGCTGGCCGTCCCCGGGCCGACCAACACGCTGGTCGCGGTGGCTGGCGCCCAGGCCGGCCTTCGCCGCGCCGTGCAGCTGATCCCGGCCGTGCTGGCAGGCTATCTCACGACGGTCATTCCTGCCGCCCTGCTGGGTCGCCATGCGGCGGAGCACTGGCCCCTGGCGGCGATCCTGCTCAAGCTCTGCGCGGCGGGCTGGATCCTGCTACTGGCCCTGAGATTGTGGCGGGCGCCCGTCTTCGCCGGTTCCGGGCGCGGCGTCACAGCCGGCCAGGTCTACCTGACCACCATGCTCAACCCGAAGGCCCTGATCGCCGGCGCGGTGCTGCTTCCGGCCCCCGGCTCGGCGGCGTTCCCGGCCGCACTCGCGATCTTCGCCGCCGCGGCCGGCGCCGTTGCCGCCGGTTGGGCGCTCGGCGGGCAGCTGACGCGGTCGAGCGAAGGCGATCCGGCGCGCATCAGGCTGTTGCAGCGCGCGGCGTCGGTATGGCTCGCGCTCATCTCGGGGTCGCTGCTGGCCTCGCTACTGGCGGTTTCCTAATCCCGGCCGGCTGGCGTTGCGGGGCCGAAGTGGCGCTGCCCGCTGCTCGCATCGACGAGGTCGAGCGACCTTGCCAGCACCGCTTGCGGGGTGCCGGCCGCATCGACCGCGTGCCAGCCGGCAAGCGGGCCGGGATCGTAGCGCAGCTGGCGCGCGACGACGCTTTCGTCGGCGTCGGACGCGTCGCCGGTCCTTCCCCTGACCCGGTTCAGCAGTGCCTCGGCCGGCGCCTGGAGCCACAAGCCGTCGAAGCGGACGCCGGCTTCAGCGGCCACTGCGGCGATCTCCTGGCGTTCCTGCGGATCGGCGAAGACGCCGTCGACCACCACCGAGCGGCCGGCGGCGAGCATGGCGCGGGCCTGCCCGGCCAGGCGGCGATAGACGGCCGTTCCATGCTCGCGCGAATAGGACGCGGCCGGCAGGCGCATTTCCGGCGCTACTCCGGCCATCCGCTTGCGCAGGACGTCGGTGCGCAGCCAGCGCGCGCCGGGGGCGGGGCCGATCTCCGGAGCCAGCGCGGCGGCGAGCGTCGACTTGCCGGTGCCGCTGAACCCGCCGATCGCGACCAGCCGCGCCGGCTCCGCGGCCAGGAACGCGCGCGCCGCGGCCAGGTACTCGCGCGCCGCCGCCAGCTTCTCCCGCCGCCCTGCCCCGCTCGCCTGCATGCCCGCGGCAGTCGCGCCGACGTGGGCGCGGATGGCCGCGCGCATCGACAGGAACAGCGGCAGGGCGGCGATGCCCGCCGCCTCGTCGCGCATGTCGAGGTAGCGGTTGAACAGCAGCGAAGCCTGGCCGCGATAGCCCCGCTCGCAAAGGTCCATCACCAGGAAGGCAAGGTCGTAGAGCACGTCGATCGTCGCCAGCTCGACATCGAATTCCAGGCAGTCGAACGGCACCGGCCGACCCCGCCAGAGACAGATGTTGGCGAGGTGCAGGTCGCCGTGGCAATGGCGGACATGGCCGCCGGTGCCGCGGGCGTCGAGCAGCGGCGCCAGCTGCTGCCAGAGGGCGGAGCTGCGGTCGTGCAGGTCCTCGCAGTCCTGCCGGGGCAGGCTGTCGTCGGGCAGGCCGGCCATGGTCGCGGCATTGCCGTCGATCACCCGGCGAACCCGCCCGGCGCCGTCGGTGCAGGCGACCACTTCGGCCCGGTCGTGGAACGCGGCGATGGCGTCTGCGAGCTCGCGGACCAGGCCGGCGTCGAGATCGCCGCGCGCGGCCACGGCCTCGAGCAGGTCGCCGCCGCCGAACCGCTGCATGACGATGACCCAGTCGAGCACCTCCCCTGCGCCGAAGCCCACCGTGCCGTCCGCCTGGCGGTTGACGCTGCGCAGCTCGAGGTAAAGCTCGGGCGCGGTCCGGCGGTTGAGCGTTAGTTCGGCTTCGCAGACCGCCCGGCGCCGTGCCAGGGTGGAGAAGTCGAGGAAGGAATAGCGCACCGCCCGCTTCAGCTTGTAGGCGCGCTCGCCTGCCAGGAAGACGATCGCCGCGTGCGTGTCGATGCGTTCGACGGGCCCGGTGATGCCGTAGCTGTCGGGCCGCGACAGGAAGGCGATGGTCGCCGCTTGATCGTCGCTGGGATTGGACCCGGCCATGGGAGGCTCCGGCAGATGCGTTCGACCCGTCGTCGCGCATTCGCGGCGCGAACCCTATCCGTATGTTTGCCTAGGTCGCCGACGTTCAGCGCGCGTGCGCCCGCAGCCGGGCCACTTCGCCGAGCGCGGCCGCCGTGGCGGCCAGCACCGACAGGCCCAGGGTATCGGCGACGCCGCTGGTTTCCGATTTCTCGCCCGGCAGCACGACGCTGGCGAAATGCAGGCAGCGCCGTCCGCGCGAGACCATGAAGTTGATGTCGGGATCGAGCAGGCTCAAGGCCGCGGTCTGGCAGGCACCGACGGCGATGAATTCCTCCAGCTCGCGCTTGCCGATCTTGCAGAGCGACAGCCCCCAGCTGGCCGGGACCAGAGCGAACAGGCTGTAGGCCTGCCGTATCAGGTCGCATTCCTCTTCCGGCATGGCGGATTCGCAGGATCGCCGGAATTCCAGCAGCTGCCTTCGCCAGCTCGATGCAAGTTGAAGCGTCTCAGCCATCTTGCCCTCCCTTATCCCTGGGGGACAGAACGAAACGCCTAGGGAAAAAGTTCCGGATTTCCCAGTATGATGCGGTATTCGACGCGTAACACGGGGCAGGCTGCGGTGCGCCTGCGCGGGGCGATCCGAACCATCGGGCGTGCCGGGCGTTCCTCCACCATGGTTGTGGCGGATGCAGCGGGATCGATGCGGCGGCCCTGGTGGGAAAGCGCTGTAATATATCAGATTTATCCGCGCTCGTTCCAGGACAGCGACGGTGACGGGATCGGCGACCTCGAAGGCATCCGCCGGCGGCTCGATCATGCCTGCCGCCTCGGCGTCGATGCGATCTGGCTGTCGCCCATCTTCACCTCGCCCATGGCCGACTTCGGCTACGACGTCGCCGACTATTGCGATGTCGCCGCGATCTTCGGCGATCTCGCAGCCTTCGACCGCCTGCTTGCCGAAGCCCATGGCCGCGGCCTGAAGCTGCTGCTCGACTTCGTGCCGAACCACACCTCGATCGCGCATCCCTGGTTCGTCGAGAGCCGCGCGGCGAGGACCGGCCCGAAGCGCGACTGGTACATCTGGCGCGACGGCCGGCCGGACGGCGGCCCGCCGAACAACTGGACCAGCGACATGGGCGGGTCGGCCTGGGAATTTGATCCGGCCACCGGGCAGTACTACCTGCACGCCTTCCTCAGGGAGCAGGCGGATCTGAACTGGCGCAACCCGGAAGTCGTCGCGGCGATGGGCAATGTGCTGCGCTTCTGGTTCGACCGGGGCGTCGACGGCTTCCGCATCGACGTCCTGTGGCACTGCATCAAGGCAGAGGCACTGCCCGACAATCCGCTCAATCCGGATTTCCGGCCGGGCATGGGCGAAAAGCTGGCAGTGCTGCAGCATCATTCGGCCGACCAGCCCGAAGTGCACGGCATCGCCCATGGCTTTCGCCGCCTCGCCGATTCCTATGGCGAGCGGCTGCTGGTCGGCGAGATCTGCCTGCCGCTCGAGCGGCAGGTGGCCTACTACGGCACCGACGAGGCGCCGGGAGTCCACCTGCCGTTCAACTTCCAGCTGTTCGACGCGCCCTGGGACGCCGCCGTGCTGGCGCGGATCATCGCCGACTACGAGGCCGCGCTGCCGCCGGGCGGCTGGCCGAACTGGGTGCTCGGCTCGCACGATTCGCCGCGGCTCGCGGGGCGGCTCGGCGAAACGCAGGCGCGGGTCGCGGCGATGCTGCTGCTGACTCTGCGCGGCACGCCGACGCTCTACCAGGGCGACGAGCTGGGCATCGGCAAGGTCACGATCCCGCCCGATCGCATCCGCGACCCGCAGGACCTGCGCCAGCCCGGCCTGGGCCTCGGACGCGACGGCGCCCGCACGCCGATGCCCTGGGATGCCGGTGCCTACGCCGGCTTCAGCACAGTCGAGCCCTGGCTGCCGCTCAACGACGACTGGCCGACCCGCAATGTCGCCGTCCAGGACAAGGACCCTGCTTCGATGCTCAACCTCTATCGCGCACTGCTTCGGCTGCGGCGCAGCCATCCCGCCCTGGCGATCGGCGACATCGCCGTGCTGCCGTCGCAGCCCGACGTGCTCCAGTACCTGCGGCGCCAGGACGACGAGACCCTGCTGGTCGCGCTCAATCTCGGCGGCAGGCCGCGCAGCGTGGACGTGCCGCAGGGCATGGCCCTTCACGAACGCCTGCTCTCGACGGTCGGCGGCCCTGGCGAAGCCAGCGCGCTGGCCGCCGGCGAAGGGGCGATAATGCGGGTCGAGGGGCGCTAGGCCGATGCGTGTCGCTATGATCGCGCCGATCGCCTGGCGCACCCCGCCGCGCCATTACGGGCCGTGGGAGCTGGTCACCTCGCTGCTCACCGAGGCGCTGGTGGCGCGCGGTGTCGACGTCACCCTGTTCGCGACGCTCGACAGCCTGACCGCGGCGAAGCTGTCCGGCGTCGTTCCCGCGCCCTACAGCGAGGATCCGTCGATCGACGCGAAAGTGTGGGAGTATCGCCATCTCTCGCACGTCTTCGCGCAGGCGGACCGCTTCGACATCATCCACAACCAGGCCGATTTTCCCGCCCATGCCTTCGCCCCGCTGGTCGGGACGCCGATGGTCACTACCATCCACGGCTTTTCGTCGGAGCGCATCCTGCCGATGTACAAGCCGTTCGAAGATCGCATCCACTACGTCGCGATCAGCGCGGCCGACCGCCATCCCGACTTGCGCTATGCCGCCACGATCCACCACGGCATCGCTCTCGAGGACTTCCCGCTCGATCCCGCAGGCGGCGACGGCCTGCTCTATTTCGGCCGCATCCACCCCGACAAGGGTACCCGCGAAGCGATCGAGGTCGCTCGCGCTGCCGGCCGTCCGCTGCACATCTACGGCGTCGTCCAGGACCAGGCCTACCACGAGAGCGAAGTGCTTCCCCATGTCGACGGGCGGACCGTGCACTTCCACGGCGCGGTCGGGGGCGCGGAGCGGGCGAAGGCGCTCGGCGGGGCGTCCGCGCTGCTGCACCTGATCAACTTCGACGAGCCCTTCGGCCTGTCGGTCGTCGAGGCCATGGCCTGCGGCACCCCGGTGATCGCCACCTGCCGCGGCTCGATGGCGGAGATCGTCGACCACGGCCGCACCGGCTTTCTCGTCGGCAGCCGGGACGAGGCGCTCACCGCCATCGGTGCGCTGCCGGCGCTGGACCGTCGCGAAGTAAGCCGCCTGGCCCGGCAGCGCTTCTCGGCCGCGCGGATGGCCGACGAATACCTCGCGCTCTACCGCCGCATCCTGAGCTCGGAAGCTATCCCGGCGGCCAAAAGATCCTCCCCGGAACGGGGAGGAACTGGGGAGGAACCAAAAGATCCTCCCCTGGAAGGGGAGGTGGCATTCGCGTAGCGAATGACGGAGGGGTGTCAGCGTTCGATCGAAGGGGGACACCCCTCCACCACCGGCTGCGCCGGCGGTCCCCCTCCCCCTACGGGGGAGGATCTTAGGCACAGCTCAACCCCCGCTGGC
>CAUJJI010000250.1 GCA_963205265.1 Pseudomonadota bacterium | reverse complement strand
ACTTGCCGGTCGCCTGGGTGCCGTTGTGGCAGCTCGAACAGCTCGCGGTGATCCCGGCGTGGCTGAAGTTCGCCGGCGTCCAGGCCGAGGTCGAATGGCAGTCGCTGCACTGCGCCGTCGTGGCAATGTGGTTGCTCGGCTTGCCCGCCGCCTTGCTGCCGTTGTGGCACGACGAGCAGGTGCCGGTCACCTGGACGTGGTCGACCTTGCGCGGCGGACTCCAGACGTTGGTCGTATGGCATGCCTCGCAGGCGTTGGTCGTGGTGATGTGGGTCGCCGACTTGCCGGTCGCCTGGGTGCCGTTGTGGCAGCTCGAGCAGTTGCCGCTGATCCCGGCGTGGCTGAAGTTCGCGGGAGTCCAGGCGCTGGTCGCATGGCAGTCGCTGCACTGGGCCGTGGTCGGGATGTGATTGCTCGGCTTGCCCTTGGCCCCGGTGCCGTTGTGGCAGGACGAGCAAGTCCCGCTCACTTGTGTATGATCGACTTTGCGCGCGGGGTTCCAGGCCGAGGTCACGTGGCAGGATTCGCAGGAATTGGTGGTGGCGAGATGGCTCGTCGACTTGCCGGTCGCCTTGGTGCCGTTGTGGCAGCCGGCGCAGCTGCCGGTCACGCCGGCGTGATCGAACCGCGCGGCATCGAAAGTGGACGTCGTGTGGCAGGCGGCGCAGTCGGCAGTGGTGGGTATATGGCTCCCCCCCTTGCCCACGGCCTGCACGCCGTTGTGGCAGGACGCGCAGCTCTGGACGATGCCGGTATGGTCGAACTTGCCGATCTGCCACTGCTTGGTGGTGTGGCAGGTCTCGCAGGCCGCCTGGGTGCGGATGTGGTTGCCCGACTTGCCTTCCGCCCGGACGGAATTGTGGCAATCGCTGCAGACTTTCGGCGTGCCCTTGAAGCTCGCATCGATATGGCAGGATTCGCAGCGCACCTGGGCGTGGGCGCCGGTGAGCGGGAAGCCGGTGCGATAGTGATCGAAGCCCGAGGCCGGGACGACGTCGCGCGCCGACAGACCGGGCGCCGCGAACAGCACCGCCAGCACTATCGCCAGGATCGCGCAAAGACGCTTCCCGAACACTTTCCACGGCCCTCCACCGATGCGCGAAATCGACCTGCGTCGACGAACACGAACCGCCATCGTCTGGAGAAACCCTAGGCAGGTACTTAATAGCGAGGTATAAATCCCCCCGCATCCTGTCGCTCGATACGTCCGCTTCGGCGGAATTGGATGTGGATTGAAAGCTTGGCGTCAGCTTTCTTGCGCGCTTGGTTACTATCTTCGCGGCATCACTATTTCCCGGAACGAGGTCGTGACATGGCAGCCGGCGCAGTCCTCGCCGAATGCGCCATGATGCCGGTCGTCGCGCCGGTGGCAATCGATGCAGCGCCCGCCCTGCCTGGCGGGATCGCCGGGCCGTCCGTGGCAGGCCGAGCAGACCAGGCCCCTGTGCCGCCCGTCGAGCGCGAACCGGGTCTGCCGGTCATGGTCGAAAGTCCAGGCCTTCCAATCCGCGGAGTTGTGGCAGGTGCCGCAGGCCGCGGGGGTGCCGAGCGTCCCCTTGTGGTGCCTGTCCTCGTGGCAGCTCGCGCAGCTCGTACCCTTGGCGGCAAAGCTGCGGTCCGCGTGGCAGGCGATGCAGGTCAGCGGTGCGTGCTTGCCCAGCAGGGGAAAGCGCGAGAGCGCATGATCGAAGCGGGCGGTCGACTTCCAGTCGTTGCTGTCGTGGCAGCGGGCGCAGTCGCTGCCGAGCTTCGCCGCGTGGACATCGTCCCTGGCATGGCAGGAGCCGCATTCCATGGCGAGCTTGAGCTCCCGCGGCGGCCGCGTGTGGCAGGCCGCGCAGGCCAGCCGTGCATGCTTGCCGAGCAAGGCGAAGCGGGTCATCCGGCTGTGGTCGAAATCCACCTTCTTCCAGGCGCTCTCCACATGACACGCGGCGCAGTCCTCGCCGTTCCCGCCCTTGTGGACATCGTCGGCCTTGTGGCAGGCAAAGCAGGTGACCGGCGGCTTTACGACCTTCGGCGGCTGGACGTGGCAGGCCTTGCACGCAGCGCCGCGATGCGCGCCCTTGAGCGGGAACCGGGTCATGCGGTCGTGGTCGAAGCTCACCTGCTTCCACGCGCGCGGATTGTGGCAGGACGCGCAGTTGGTGCCGTTGCTGCCCTTGTGGGTATCGTCCCCGGCATGGCAGGCGAAGCAGGTGCGCGACGGATGCCTGTTGGCGTTGCCCGGGCCATGGCAGCCCGTGCAGGTGGCGGCCGCATGCGCTCCCAGCAGCGGAAAGCCGGTGCTGTCGTGATCGAACGTCACCGCACGCCAGGCCGCGGTGGTGTGGCAGGACGCGCAGTTGCTGCCGCGGCTGCCCTTGTGGGCATCGTCGCGCGCGTGGCAGGAGATGCAGGTCGTGCCCAGTCCCTGCCAGCGCTGGCCGGCATGACAGGTCAGGCAGGCGACCCGCTGGTGCGCGCCGGTCAGGCCGAAGCCGGTCGAGGCATGGTCGAAGCTGCGGATCGGCTTCCACCCCTGCACCGTGTGGCACGCCTGGCAATTGCCGAGCTGGCCGCGGTGCGGATCCTTCTTCTTGTGGCAAGCCGCGCAGGTGGTCGGGACCCCGCGGTAGTTGTTGCCGTTGCCGTGACAGCCCGCGCAGGCGACCGCCGCGTGCCGCCCGGCCAGGGGATAGTCGGTCAGCCCGTGGTCGAAGCCCGCGCGGTTCAGCCGGATCAGCGAGAAGCCGCGGCCCTTGTGCTCGCTGTGGCAGGACTTGCAGGCATTGCCGCGCGCCGCGCCGAACTTGCCGTGATAGCCCCGCCCGCCGGCGATATCGGCGCCGACGCCCTTGTGGCAGGCGGTGCAGCGGCCGTTCTGCGCTTCCTTCTGGAACGACGAATGGCAGCTGCCGCAGCTGGCTTCGAGCCGGGCATGGGCACCGCTCAGCGGGCCGGGCGTCACCAGCCTCTCGAGGATCGACTGCGCGCTCGCCTGGGCCGCCAGCAGCAGGCACAGCAGCGATAGAAGCCGGAGTGCCTGGCGCATCAATACATGTGCACCGCGACCACGTGCAGGATCACCGCGGCGATCAGCAGGATAAACAGCGGCAGGTGCAGCAGGTGCCAAAGCCGCAGCAGGCGGTCGTAGAAAGCGAACTCGGCCGCACGGCGCGACGCCTCGAAGAAGCCGGCGAGCCTTTCGAGCAGCGCCGAATGGTCGTGGCGGGCGGTGGCGCGGATCTCGCCTGCCAGCGCGCGCTCGGCCATGCGGCTGCGCAGGCTGAGCCCGACGACCGCCGAGGCGCTCGACCAGAAGTTGCCGCCGGCCGCCACGGCGCAATCCTCGAAGACCTGGAGCCGGGCGAGCACGCCCTCGCGCGACAGCCCGCGGAACTCGAGTTCGGCGAGCGTCGCATCCATGTCCTGCTTGAGCGCGCGCAGTTCCAGCTTGCGGTCGGAATAGCCGCGGTGGACGCGCGAATAGAGGAAGCGGCCGATCAGGCCGCTCGACGCGACGACGATCATCGCCCCCAGCGCCACGGCACTGTTCACCGCGCCGAAGGTGAAGCGCGAGTGGAACAGGATCGCCAGGGGTCCGAGCAGGCCCAGCAGCATGTGGAAGCGGAACCAGAACCCGACCGAGCCGGCTACGCGCGAAGTCGCACCCCGGCGCTTGCGCAGCGGATAGCCGAGCAGCAGCAGCATCATCGCAGCCCCGGCGATGCCCAGGGCATAGCCGAAGCCCTGCTCGGGATCGATCCAGCCGGCGTGCCTGTTGTACCAGCCGAAAGCGATCGCCAGGCAGACCGCCGACAGCACCGCATAGGACACCATCCGTTCGACGGCGCCGACGCTTAACCTTGCCGGTTGACCCGGAATTGACTTTCGTCCTGCATGCGTCGCCATGGTTCTCGAACTCGCGGACACTTTCCTGAAATCGCTCCCTACCAAATCGTGATTATCCAGGGGTTCTTTTGCAGGGATAAATGCCGCTCGGTTCGTCTCGCCCCTCGGGCAATATGTCTCCAATTCGAGGATTTGACAGATTGATGTCAGGATTGGGGTGTGGCGCTGCCGTTCTTCGAGCCAACTACACCGCAAGGCGACCAGCCGGGGGAAGCGGAAGACTATGCTGCAATACATCTTGACTGCACTTGCCGGAATGGCAGCCGGAATTCTTGCGATGCGCGTGTGGATGGCGCGCAAGGGCGAGCCGGCGGCCGGCGATGCCGATGCAGGCGCGGAGGTCGCCGCTCCCTCGGCGAAGTCGGGGCCAAAGCTTCGCGGCCTTACGGCAACCGGCATGCTGGCCGCCGCCGGCGTGCTGCTGGCCCTGGCCTTCGTCGCCGTCCTGCTGCGTCCAGGCGAAAGCGATACGATCGGCGCGAGCGGTGCGGCCGTCCCCGCGAAAGCTGCCGATAGTGCCGCCGCCGGCAAGAACCTGGACGACGTCGACACGATGATCTCGCGCCTGTCGCAGCGGCTCAAGGCGAACCCGAACGACGGCGAGGGCTTCCGCATGCTGGGCTGGTCATACGTCATGACCGGCAGGCCGCAGCTGGCGATCGATCCCTACAAGCGCGCCCTCGCCCTGCAGCCCGACCGGGCGGTCGTCCACGCCGGCTACGGCGAGGCGCTGGTGGGCGTCGCCGGGAACACGGTGACGGCGGCCGCGAAGGCCGCTTTCGACAAGGCCATCGCGCTCGACCGGACGGAGCCGCGCGCCCGCTATTTCCTGGCGCTGTGGAAAGTGCAGAACGGCCAGGTCAAGGGCGGTCTCGACGAGATGGTCGCCCTGGCGAACGCCGGCCCGGCCGATGCGCCCTGGCAGGCCGACGTCCGTCGCCAGATCAAGGAGACCGCGGCCGGGGCCGGCATCGACGTCGGCTCCCGGCTGAAGGACGCCGCTCCCACGCAGGCGGCTGGACTGCTGCCGCCGCCGCTCGACAGCAGCACCGTCGCTGCGGCCGGCCGGCTGCCCGCGAGCGACCGGCAGGCGATGGTCGACACCATGGTCGATACGCTTGCCGGCAAGCTCAAGGCGGATCCGGGGAATGTCGACGGCTGGGTGATGCTGCTCCGCTCGCGCATGGTGCTCGACCAGAAGGACCTCGCCGCCGGCGATCTTGCCGCCGCGCGCCGCGCCCTGGCCGGCGACCGCGCCAAGCTCGCCAAGCTCGATGCCGCCGCCCGGGAGCTGCGAGTGCCGGGCAGCTGATGTCGTTCGATCCCCTGTTCGGCATCTACGCGCTCCCCCTGCTGCTGCTGTGGGGCTACTGGATTGTTGCCGGCAAGCGGCGCAGCCGCCGCGACCGCGCGATCCTCGAGGACAATCGCGACGCCGGGCTGAACGAGCCCAATTCGCTGCATCCGGTGATCGACCCGGCGATCTGCCTGGGTTGCAAGTCCTGCGTCTATGCCTGTCCCGAAGGCGATGTGCTGGGCGTCATCGACGGCAAGGCGGCGCTGATCGAGCCGACCAAGTGCGTCGGCCACGGCGCCTGCCAGTCCGCCTGCCCGACCGGTGCGATTACGCTGGTGTTCGGCACCGAGACGCGCGGCGTGGATATCCCGCGGCTGACTCCCGAGTTCGAGACCAGCGTGCCCGGCATCTACATCGCCGGCGAGCTGGGCGGCATGGGCCTGATCAAGAACGCGGTCGAGCAGGGCCGCCAGGCGATGGCCCATATCGCCCGCCGCAGCGGCAAGCTGCCTCGCCGCGAGGGGCTGCTCGACGTGCTCGTGGTCGGCTGCGGACCCGCGGGCATCTCGGCCAGCCTCGGCGCCCTGGAAGCCGGGCTTTCGTTCCGCACCGTCGAGCAGGCGACGCTGGGCGGCACGGTCGCGCACTATCCGCGCGGCAAGGTGGTGATGACCGCGCCCGCCAGGCTGCCGATCGTCGGCGAGATGCGCTTCGGCGAAGTCAGCAAGGAGACGCTCCTGGCGTTCTGGGAAGAAGTCATCGCCGCGACCGGCCTCGCGCCCCGGTTCGAGGAGCGGGTCACCGCCGTCGTTCCCCGCGACGGCCATTTCGAGATCCATTCCGACAAGGAGCGCTACCTGGCGAAGTCGGTCCTGCTGGCGATCGGCCGGAGAGGCACGCCGCGACGGCTCGACGTGCCGGGCGAGGACCTGGCCAAGGTCGTCTACCGCCTGGTCGATCCCGAGCAATATGCCGGCCGCAGGGTGCTGGTCGTCGGCGGCGGCGACAGCGCGCTGGAAGCTGCCGTCCAGCTGGCGGAGCAGCCCGGTACGACGGTGACGCTGTCCTATCGCGGCAGCGCCTATTCGCGCGCCCGCGGCAAGAACCGCGAGCGCTTCGCGCAGCTCCTGGCCGCGGGCAGGATCGACGAGATGCTGAGCAGCCGCGTGGTCCGCATCGAGGACCGGTCGGTCGCGATCGCTTCAGGCGACGAACTGACGACGATCGCGAACGACGACGTCATCGTCTGCGCCGGCGGGATCCTGCCCACCGGCTTTCTGCAGGAGATCGGCATCGGGGTCGAGACCAAGTTCGGGACGGTCTGACTTCGGCTCCGCTGTGACCCGGGCAGAGGGTTTCGATATTCGTCACCCTGAACTCGTTTCAGGGCCCATTTCGCCTCGAGGCGCCGGAGTTGGGTAGGGGAGGACAACGGCGCCGTTGCATTTCGGTCGTGAGCTTCGGGGCCTGGGGCACAATGGGTGCTGAAACAAGTTCAGCATGACGGGGTGGAGTGTGGGAGGCGAGCAAACCCCGTCGTCCCGGGCTCGACCCGGGACCGCTGTGATCTGGGTCGGAGGTTCCG
>CAUJJI010000249.1 GCA_963205265.1 Pseudomonadota bacterium | reverse complement strand
ACCCGCCGACGCCTCGCACCGCAGGGCTCGCAACCAGCCAAGCCTGTCGCGCCAGGCAAACCACAAGCGCCGGCCGTCCCGTGCGTGTGTTTCCTTCCCCGGCGTTAGCCCGCATTCGCCAGCGGGGGTGAAGCTGTGTCCAGCGTAAAGATCCTCCCCCATGGGGGGAGGGGGACCGCCGGCGCAGCCGGTGGTGGAGGGGTGTCCCCCTCCGATCAGACGCTGACACCCCTCCGTCATTCGCTACGCGAATGCCACCTCCCCTTCCAGGGGAGGATCTTTTAGGTACTGTCCCAAAGGCCTTATGTAGCCCAAGGCGCTTTGCGAACGGTGCGCGCGGCAGTACGATCGACGTGATGCACGCTGGTTGCAGGCGAAGGAAACCGAAGATTGTCCGAAGTCGCTACGGATCGTGCCGCCGCTGCCGGCTTCCACCTGATGGCGAAGCCGAGCGGGCCGGCCTGCAATCTCGACTGCACCTATTGCTTCTATCTCGAGAAGGAAGCGCTCCACGACGTGCGGTCGACGCGGCGGATGTCGGATGAAGTGCTCGACGCCTACGTGCGGCAGACGATTGCCGCCACGCCTGCCGACCAGCCCGTCCTCTTTGCCTGGCAGGGCGGCGAGCCGACCTTGCTCGGCCTCCCGTTCTACCGCCGCGCGCTGGCGCTGCAGCAGCGCTATGCCGGCGGACGGGCGGTGGAGAACAGCTTCCAGACCAACGGCACCCTGATCGACGAGGACTGGGCCCGGTTCCTGTCCGACAACGGCTTTCTCGTCGGCCTCAGCCTCGACGGTCCGCAGGACATCCACGACCACCACCGCCGCTACCGCTCGGGCGCGCCATCGCACCATCTCGTCATGGCGGCGCTGGAGCGGCTGCAGCGGCACGGCGTTGCGTACAACGTCCTCGCCTGCGTCGATCGCAACAGCTCGCGCTATCCGCAGAAGACCTATGGCTGGCTGAAAGCACAGGGCGTCGAATATATCCAGTTCACGCCGGTCGTCGAACGGATCGCCGGCCCCGCCTATGCCGCGGCCGGGCTCACGCTCGAGGGACCGTCCGGCAACGAAGGCGGCGGCATCGCCCCGTTCTCCGTCAAGCCGCGCGAATGGGGACGCTTCCTGACGACCGTATTCGACGAATGGCGCCGCAAGGATGTCGGCAAGGTCTTCGTGATGAATTTCGAATGGACTCTCGCCGCGCTCGTCGGCGCGCCGGGCGTCGTCTGCGTCCACCAGCCCGAATGCGGGCGCGCGCTGGTCGTCGAGCATGACGGCGCGGTCTATTCCTGCGATCACTTCGTCTATCCGGAATACCGGCTAGGCGACCTGACGCGGGAGCCCCTGGCCGGCATGATCGAATCCGCTCGCCAGCGCGAATTCGGCACCGCCAAGCGCGAGACGCTGCCCGTCGAATGCCGGACCTGCCCGCAGCTGGACCTGTGCTGGGGCGGGTGCCCCAAGCACCGGTTCCTGCCCAGTCGCGACGGCAAGGGCCTCAACTGGCTTTGCCAGGGCTACCTGCACTATCTCGACCATGCGCGGCCCTGGCTGGAGATGGCGGCCGCACTGCTCGCGGCCGGCCGCGACCCGCGCGAGATCATGACCCGGCGGCAGCCGTCCAGCCTACCGCTGTGAGCGGAGGCGGCTGCGGCAGCCTGCCCTAGCGTTCACGGATGCTCGCGCCGGGTTTCCACGCGCATCAGCGAAACCGCGGTGCGCCGCGGCTGGGTGAGCATGAAGTGAGCCGCCACGGCAATGTCTTCCGCCCGCAGCATGCGGTGCTCGTTGATCAGCCTGGCCTGGTCTGCAGGTGGAAACTCGGGATAGTGGAAATCGGCTCCGGTAAAGCCCGGCTCGATCAGGCCGACCTTGATGTCCTTTTCCGCCAGTTCCTGGCGCAGCGCCGTGGCAAAGCCCTGGATGCCGGACTTCGCCGCGACATAGATCGAATTGCCGCCCTTGCGCGACACCGCAGACATCGAGCCGATCAGGACGATGTCGCTGCCGGCCTGCATCCGCCTGGCCGCTGCCTGCGCCGTGATCACGTACGATACGAGATCGGTCTCGAGCTGGTATCGGGTGTCCGCCTCCGACGTGTCGTCCACCGCTTCGGCCGGCACTGCCGCGTTGATGACGGCGATGTCGAGCCCGCCGAGAAATTCGTCCGCGGCTGCGAAGAAGCGGTCGACGTCCTCCGCTTTCGCGAGGTCGACGTCGAGCCCGCCGCCGTCGCCGACGTCGCGGATCCGCTCGAGCGCATCTTCGAGATGTTCGTGATTGCGGCCGCATACGAAGACCCTGGCCCCGTAGCTGGCGAGCAGGACCGCGATGGCCCGCCCGATCCCGGTCGTGCCGCCGGTGACGATCGCGCGGCGTCCGGTCAGGCCGGGCTGGTCGGTATGGGCATCGGAAAGCGTCGCGCCGTCTGCTTCGGCCATGTTCGGTCTCTATCGATGGAATGGGTGAACTCTGCCCCTGGGAGGCCGCAGGACGCCGTGAGCGCCAGGGAAAACGCTCACGGCGAACCTTTCGAATCGCGCGTCAAGTCAGGCCGCGGCTATGCGCCCAGCGAGTGCTTCAGCGCGCTCATTTCGTCGTGGCCTTCGCGAACCGAGGTCCAGGCTTCCAGGACCGCCGAGCGCGCGTTGGCCGAAAGATCGGCATTGTTCAAAGCCGCCTCGAACTTCGCCTTGAGATAGTCCTCTCCGCGGTCGACTTCGCTGAGGATGCTCTTCTCGTCCTGTCCCATGACCGCTTCCTTGAGGTCCATGAAGGCGCGGTGAGCGCTGCCCAGCAGGCTGCTTTCGTCCTCTGGCGTGCCGCCGGCGGTGGCGACCGCGGCTTGCAGCTTGGCGACCGCAGCCTGCCGTTCGCGAGCGCGCGCGTTGAACTTGTCGGCGAGAGTCGGGTCGGAAATGTCGGCGGCGGACTTCTGATATCCGTCCACGCTGTCCAGCAGCGTCGCGATCAGGCTATTGAGAACTGTACTGTCTTCGGTGTTCGACGTCATGGGATCGGGTCCTAACTGTAAGTATGCCCCGGTCACCCAACGTGACGCCTGGCGGCTTGTTCCCAACGGCCGAGAAATAGGACGAAGGCCGGCGCGCTTCGCCGCGCCAATTAGCGCTTCTTGCGATCGCCGCGGTCGCCCTGCCCCGGCTTTGCCGCGGTCTTCGCCTTGGTCCGGCGATCCGCGGCGAGAGATTTGCCGACGTCGTCCGATTCGCTGAACCGGCCCTTGTCGTCGCGGCGCACATAGCGCTTGTCGGTCCCGGTATCGATGAGTTCGCGGTTGGGCATTTTCGCTCTCCATCCGTGGGCCGGCCTCTGGCGGCCCGGTGTGATTGCAGGTCAACGCGCAAGCGACTCCGCGGTTTCCGGCCCGGCGTGCGAACTGCGACGGATTCCCGGCCGCCATGGCCGGGTTGAAACCTGTCCATTGCATCCGCGTTTCGGCGCAATGACCAAGCGCAGCCGATCCGCCCCCGCCACGGCCCCCACGTACGATGCCGAGCGCGGCGGCGCGGCCTTGCTGATCATCGACATGATCAACTGCTTCGACTTCACGGGCGGCGACGTCCTGCGCGCTCGTGCCGAAGGCATCGTCGGCACGATCGGGAAGTTGCGGCGGGAGATGGCGAAGGCCAGGGCGCCGGTGGTCTACGTCAACGACAACTTCGGCGAATGGCATTCTGAGAAGTCGAAGCTGATCGCGCGGGCGCGCAAGCATGATCGCAAGATCGTCGGCAAGCTCGCTCCCAAGGAAGACGACTACTTCATCATCAAGCCGCAGTTCTCCGGGTTCTACGCCACCAACCTCCCGCTGCTGCTGCCCAAGCTCGGAGTCAGCAGGCTGATCCTGACGGGGGTGGCCGCCGACATCTGCGTTCTGTTCACCGCGGCCGACGCGCATATGCGCGACTACGCGCTGTGGGTGCCGGAAGACGCGGTCGCGGCCGAAGTCGACGAGCGCGCCGGGTGGGCGCTCGAGATCATGCAGAGCCATCTCGGCGCCGAGACCGCCCCGACGACAGCGCTGGACAGCAAGGGCTGGATGAAGCGCCTGGACGAGGCCGGCGCGCGGTGACGCCTGGCCTGGGAGCGGCTCCTGCGTCCGGCCGCAGGGGCGGCGAAAAAACGTAGTGACCCATGTTAATTCGCCCGGTCGCGAGGGCTCCTTTCGCCGGGCCGGACGTTTCAGTTCCGTTCTGCCCCCATCGAGGCAGCCACCGGAGACTTATCATGGCCGCTACCAAGACCGCATCCAGCTCGACCAAGACCAAGCCCGCATCCAAGGCCGCGCGCAAGACCGTGCGCTCGGAGGCCAAGCCGGCCGATGCCATCAAGCTGCTCAAGAACGACCACCGCGAGGTCAAGACCTACTTCAGGCAGTACGAAGACCTCGAAGACGAAGCCGAAAAGCAGGCGCTCGCCGAGAAGATCTGCATGGCGCTGACGGTTCACGCGCAGATCGAGGAAGAGATCTACTACCCCGCGACCCGGGAAGCGATCGACGACGACGACCTGCTCGACGAAGCCGAAGTCGAACATGCCAGCGCCAAGCAGCTCATTGCCGAGATCATGGCGATGAAGGCCGGCGATCGCCTGTTCGATGCCAAGGTGACGGTGCTGGGCGAATATATCGACCACCACGTCGAGGAAGAGGAAACCGAGATGTTTCCCGAAAGCCGGGACAGCGACCTCGACCTGAAGGCGCTGGGCGCCCGGCTTGCGGAACGCAAGGCCGAGCTCATGGCCCAGGGCGGCAAGTAGGGGCCGGGGCGTAAGTCCGCCCGTTCCGGCCCCTTCCCCCGGGGCCTAAGCTTCCGGCCGCGCGTCCAGATCGACAGTCAGTTCGCGCGGCCAGTAGCGCAAGCCACGGCAGGCCTCGACGAAGGTTGCCGCTTGCCCCGGCCGGCCCAGCGGCAGGCATGCCTCGTCGAGATCCTCCGCAATGCCGGCGGCGACGAAGATCGCTTCGGCTTCCGCGCCGATGCCGATGTATTTGCAGTGCGCGAAGGCATCGGTCACGAAGTCCCTGGCGGCGGCATCTCGCGAGAGCAGCGCCGCACCTGCGGCCGAGACTATGACGGCCACGGCGTCGAACAGGACCGAGGGCCCGCCGTCGATCTTGTGCCTTGCCGCCACCGTGGTGCCGTCGGAAAGCGTCGCTCCGGCGATCTTGGGAGCGACCACCTCGTAGACCGCTCCCTCGGCATCGACGGCCGCGAGCAGCGCCTTGAAGATCGCCGCATCGGCCCCGTCGCTGATCAGTATGCCCAGCTTGCGGCCCCTGAAGCTGGCCGGACCGTTCTTGACGATGCTCAGCTTGTCCGAGGCCGGCAGGTCGGCGATCGGCGTCCGCGCCGCCACTGCCGCGTCGGGCAGCGGCAGGCCCAGCCCGTCGGCCACGGTCGCCGCCAGCGTCGAATCGATGTTGCGCAGATGGGAAACCGTGCGCGAGCGGATATCGGGCCGCTCGACCTTCGACAGTTCGAACACCAGCGCATCGGCGATGTGCTTTTGCTCGATCGGCGTCTGGCTGACGTAGAACTGCCGCGCCTGGCTGTAGTGATCGGCAAAGCTTTCCGACCGCACGCGCTGCTTGGGGCCGTCGGCAGCCTCGGCGAAGCTGGTGAAGCCGCGCGCCGGGTCTTCGCGCGGCCCGCCCTGCGCCGCGCCCCAGCTGTTGGGTTCATAGTTCACGCGCCCCTTGGGGTTGCGCATCGCCATGTGCCCGTCCTGCTGGAAATGGGCCATCGGGCATTTGGGCGCGTTGATCGGGATGTGGGTGAAGTTGGGCCCGCCGAGCCGCTTGATCTGGGTGTCGAGGTAGGAGAAATTCCGGCCCTGGAGCAGCGGATCGTTCGAGAAATCGATGCCCGGCGGCACGTTCTGCGTGCAGAAGGCGACCTGCTCGGTCTCGGCGAAGAAGTTGTCGACCACGCGGTCGAGCACCAGCCGCCCGACCACGCGGACCGGGACCAGTTCTTCCGGGATGATCTTCGTCGCATCGAGCACATCGAAATCGAAACTGTCGGCAAAGGCATCGTCGAACAGCTGGACCCCCAGGTCCCATTCGGGAAAGTCGCCGCCGTTGATCGCGTCCCACAGGTCGCGGCGATGGAAATCGGGATCGGCGCCGTTGATCTTCACCGCCTCGTTCCAGACGACCGATTGCAGGCCCTGCCTGGGCTTCCAGTGGAACTTGACGAAAGTCGATTTGCCCGCGGCGTCGACCAGCCGGAAGGTGTGGACGCCGAAGCCTTCCATCGTCCGGAACGAGCGCGGGATCGCGCGGTCGGACATGGTCCACATGATCATGTGGAAGCTCTCGGGCGTCAGGCTGATGAAGTCCCAGAAATTGTCGTGAGCGGAGGCAGCCTGCGGGAATTCGCGATCGGGCGCGGGCTTCACCGAATGGACCAGGTCGGGGAACTTGATCGCGTCCTGGATGAAGAACACCGGGATGTTGTTGCCGACCAGGTCCCAGTTGCCTTCCTGGGTATAGAGCTTGACCGCGAACCCGCGGACGTCGCGGGCGAGGTCGAACGAGCCCTTGTTGCCGGCGACGGTCGAAAAGCGGACGAAGGCGGGCGTCCGCTCGCCGACGCGCTGGAAGATGTCGGCGCGGCTGACGTCGGCAAGGCTGTCGGTCAGCTCGAAGAAGCCGTGCGCGGCGTAGCCGCGGGCATGGACCACCCGCTCGGGGATGCGCTCGTGATCGAAGTGGAAGATCTTCTCGCGGAAGTGGAAATCCTCGAGCAGTGTCGGGCCGCGCGACCCTTGCTTCAGGCTGTTCTGGTCGTCGGCGACCGGGATGCCCTGCTGGGTGGTGAGCGTCGCCACCTCGCCTTGCGCGACCTGGTGGGTTTCCCCTCCGCCGCCGAGCGGGTCGGCGAAGGCGAACGAGATTTCGGCATCGTCCGGCACCGGCGACGCCTTCTGCGGGGATTCGCCGCCGACATCGGCACCGACGAGATCGGGCGGCGTGATCTTCTTCGCGGATCGCGGGAGAGGCTTCGTCGACGTCGGCTTCTTTGCCATCATGGGTGTCCTGTCTGTCGCTGTTGGATGAGTTCCGCGGCCGGCCCGAACATGGTCCGGGCGGCCGCTTCGCCGAAAGCGCGTGGTTTGAAGCTGAACGCCACGGCCGGCCCGCAGTTGCCGTGGCCGACCGAAAATTAGCAAAGGTCGGCACAATTCTCTTCGCGGAACCATTGATCGCGCCCGGGGGTTGGCTTGGGAACAACGATCGAGGGATTCCCAAATGTCGAGTGACACACAGTTGGACCAGCGCCGGCACGACGACGCGCCGGTCACCACGTCCAAGACCATCGAGCCGAGCCGCGCCCTGCTGGCAGAGGCGGTCACGATCAACCGGCCGGCGCAGGAGCTTTATGAATTCTGGCGGAACCCGCGCAATCTGCTGCCGGTCATGGAAAACATCCAGGCGATCGAAGTGATCGACGACACGCGATCGCGCTGGACGGTGAAAGCACCGGGCGAACGCGAGCTGAGCTGGGAATCGGTCGTCACCAAGGATGTCCCGGGCAAGGAGATCTACTGGCAGTCCGCTCCCGGCGCCGACATTGCCAACAGCGGCCGCATCGAATTCCGCGAGGCGGGAGCTCGCGGCACGGTGGTGCGCGCGACGATCGCCTACGATCCGCCGGGCGGCGCCATCGGCCAGTTCATCGCCAAGCTGTTCCAGCGCGAACCCCGCATCCAGGCGCGGCGCGACTTGCGGCGCTTCAAGCAGCTGATGGAGACCGGGGAGATCGCGACCGCGGCCCGGACCCGCAAGCAGTTCGAAGAGGAACAGGGCTGATGCGCGCGCTCACCTGGCACGGCAAGCATGACGTGCGCGTCGATACGGTGGACGATCCCGAGATCATCAACCCGCGCGACGCCATCATCCGCATCACCGCGACCGCGATCTGCGGTTCGGACCTTCACCTCTACGACGGCTACATTCCGACGATGAAGAAGGGCGACGTCCTTGGCCACGAATTCATGGGCGAAGTCGTCGAAGTCGGGCGCGGGAGCAATCTGCGCAAGGGCCAGAAGGTCGTCGTCCCTTTCACGATCTCCTGCGGCAGCTGCTACCATTGCGGCAAGCACCAGTATTCGGCCTGCGACAACGGCAATCCCGCCGACAACCAGGATATCGGCCGCGAGCTTTACGGCCAGCCGATGTCCGGGCTGTTCGGCTACAGCCACATGACCGGCGGCTACGCCGGCGGCCAGGCCGAATATGTCCGCGTGCCGTTCAGCGACGTCGGCCCGATCGTCGTGCCCGACGACATCGAGGACGAGAAGGTGCTGTTCCTCTCCGACATCCTCCCCACCGGCTGGATGGCGGCGGAAAACGCGCAGATCGAGCCCGGCGACACCGTCGCGGTCTGGGGCTGCGGGCCGGTCGGCCTCTTCGCCGTGCAGTCGGCCTTCCTGATGGGCGCCGAGCGAGTGATCGCCATCGATCATTTCCCCCACCGGCTCGAGCTGGCAAGGCGGTTCGGCGCGGAGGCGATCAACTTCGAGGAATCGCAGACCTACGAAGCGCTGATGGACATGACCGGCGGCATCGGGCCCGACGCGGTGATCGACGCTGTCGGCCTCGAGGCGCACGGGTTCTTCGTCGACAACGTCATCGACCAGATCAAGGTGTCGACTTTCCTCGGAACCGACCGGACTCATTCGATCCGCCAGGCGATCGTCGCCTGCCGCAAGGGCGGCCGGGTGTCGATGCCTGCGGTCTACGGCGGCCTCGTCGACAAGTTTCCCCTGGGCGCCTTCATGGAAAAGGGCCTGACGCTCAAGACCGGGCAGACCCATGTCCAGCACTACATGCCCGGGCTGCTCAATGCGATCGTCGAGGGGAAGATCGACACCACCTTCCTCATCTCGCACCGCATGGCGCTCGAGGATGCCGCGGAAGGCTACAAGATGTTCCACGACAACCAGAACGAAGTGACGAAGGTCGTGCTGCGGCCCGACTTCGCGACGGCCGCGGAATAGTGGCCGGACAGCCGGACGCAGTCTGCCCAGGCACGCTGGGCGGACTGCGTCGGCGTCGTGCCCGGCTATCGACCGGGCGTGCGCGGACGGGCGGTGCCGGCGAGCGGACTGTGCTGACGGTCGTAATATTTCTTCAGCGCATAGCCTCCGGCCGCCGCAACCACGAGGCCGACCGGCCCGAGCCGCCGCAGCAATACCGCCGCGCCGGCTCCGAGCAGCGCTCCGCCGGTTCCGTTGACACCGCCGACGTGCTGCGCGATGCGCTCACCGGCCAAGGCTCCGATCAATTTGCCAAGCATGGAAATTCTCCTTTCGCAAGGAAACGGCGAGCGCCCGCAAGGTTCCGCGGCAACGGAATGAGCGGCCGGCAGGGAACGAAATTGCCGCTCGCGGAGTATCATAAGTCTGTCAGTAGCTTGATGCTGACCGGAGGATGCCCGTGCCCAGCAGATCGCCTCAGCCCTTGGCTCGCCGCGGCATGGACGGGGACAGCTCTTGCCAGTCGAATGGTATCTCGATGACTCGAATTGACGCGCAGGAACTGCGCAACGTCGCCGTCGGCCTGAAGCGGGTCTATCCGCTGCCGGACGACGGCGAATTCTCCGATCTCCTGGCGCGCCTGAAGCGTGCGACCCAGCGCCCCCGGCTGGTGCGCTGACGATTCACCATCGAAAGCGTTGCCAACGGACGGCTCACGCGGTTCGGCAACGAAGTTTACGGAACAATAGTTCTCGCGCAGGGTTGGGGCAGTACCCGAGTGGAGGACAATCGTCATGGGCATCATCATTCTTATCATCATCGGCGGCGTTCTGGGCTGGCTTGCCAGCCTCGTAATGCGGACGGACGCACAGCAAGGCCTCTTGCTCAATATCGTCGTAGGTATCGTCGGGGCGCTCCTGGCCGGCCTTCTCCTCAATCCGCTGATCGGCGGCGGCAATATCATGAACGGCGACTACAGCATCAGTTCGCTGCTGGTGTCGTTCCTGGGCGCCGTGGTGCTGCTGGCGATCGTCAACTTCTTCCGGCGCGGATCGGTCCGCTAGACCCAAGCCGCTTCAGCCGCGATCGAACGGCGACGCAGCGACGGCCCGAGCCGTCGCTGCGTTCGTGCGCGCGTGCGACCCAGCCAGGCGCCTGCGGTATCATGTTAGGGTGGCCAGGGCAGCCGATCCGACCCGAACAAGCACGCTCATACATACGAGCGCACCATTTTGAGACAATAGACCGCGAGGGACGGGGCCATGTCCCAAATTGACACAAACGCTGCTGCAGAATCATTGTAAACACCTTGTTTACCGATGCCGACATTGTGATACGGTAACCTTAGTAAACGCACTCGTCGTCGCGCATGCGTTCATCGAAGGGGCAATATCATGACTCGGTTCTCGACATTTGCGGGCTTGCTTACCGCTGCGGCACTCGCTGGCGCATCTACCCAGGCTTCGGCTGCCACTCTGGTATTCGACTTCACCAGCCTCGGCACGGTGAATACCTCCGGCACCGACACCTATTCGCAGACGGTCAGCGGGCTGACCGTGAACGTCAAGGGCTATCGCAACATCTTCAGCACGGTGAACCTGGGCACCCAGGACGACGTCACCCGCTCCAGTCTTGGCCTGGGCGTAGACTCGTACGACAGCAATCAGCTCAATCTCGGCGACCAATCGGGCACTGATCCCGGTGACGGCCTGCTCTTCGACTTCGGACAGGCCGTTACGCTGCTGAGCGTCGAGTTCGGCGACTTCGCCGACTTCGACGATGCCGACTACGCTTACGGCAATCCGGCCAGCGGAACGCTGCTCGACATCAGCAGCGGCCTCTCGGGCAGCACCTGGACCACTTCGCTCCTGGGCCAGCAGTTCTTCCTGGCAGCCATCGACGATGGAAATACGTGTTTTGGACTCGCGTGCTTCGGCGACAACGACAGCTTCCGCATCAAGAGCATGACGGTCAGCTATACCCCCGGCGGCGGCGGCGCTGATCCCGCTCCGGCAGTTCCCGAGCCCTCGACCTGGGCCATGATGATCCTGGGCTTCGGCCTGGTCGGCGCGGCCATGCGCAAGAAGCAGCGCCAGACGGTCGCCTACAACTTCGCCTGAAAACGGCCATAGAACTGGACGGGGAGTGCCGCTCGCGGCGCTCCCCGTTTGCATTTCCGCTCCATACGAGCCCGGCGCCCCTGCGCGGTGGGCCGCAGCGGAGCATGCCCTGCGCACCTCCGCCGGCCTCCGCCGACGGCTCCTCCTCCCGTTTCATGACCGAAATCAATTCATCGACCCGGCATCGATGAAAAAGTGGGGCAAAGGATGCTACAAGGAGCCCCTCCGATGAAAATGGAAGACATGGTGATCGTCAGCGTCGACGATCACATCAGCGAGCCGCCGCACCTGTTCGCCAATCACCTGTCGGGCGAAGCGCTCGCCTCGGCCCCGCAGTTCAAGCAAAAGGCCAACGGTTCCAACTATTGGGACTACCAGGGCATGAAGATGGCTTCGGTCGCGCTGAACGGCGTCGTCGGCCGGCCGCGCGAAGAGTACGGCATGGAGCCGACCTCGCTCGAGCAGCTGCGCAAGGGCTGCTGGGACCCAGCGGCGCGGGTCGGCGACATGGACGTCAACGGCATTGCCGCCTCATTGAACTTCGGCACCCTGATCGGCCTCGACGGCCTCATGTTCTGCACCGCGCCGGACAAGACCTACGCCGTGCAGCACGTCCAGGCCTACAACGACTATCACTGGTACGAATGGTGCGAGGCCCATCCCGGGCGCTTCATCATGAACGGCATCCTGCCGGCCTGGGATATCGACGCCACGGTCGCCGAAATCCATCGCCTGGCCAAGCTCGGCTGCACTTCGATCTCGTTCAACGAGAACCCGACCAAACGCGGCCTGCCCAGCGTGCACAACGCGTTCTGGGAGCCGCTGTGGAAGGCCTGCGCCGATACCGACATGGTGATCAACCTGCACATCGGCGCGGGCAACCCCTCGCCCCACGCCTCGGACGAATCGCCGATCGAGGCCTGGATCACGACGATGCCGATGTCGGTCTCGATCGGGCTGGCCGACTGGCTGCACCTCGAGGCGCTGCACCGCTACCCGCTCAAGATCGCCATGTCGGAAAGCGGCATCGGCTGGATCCCCTACCTGCTGGAGCGGGCCGACTACGCCAACTACCAGCACAAGGCCTGGACCCATTCTGGGACCTACCTCAACGGCAAGAAGCCCTCGCAGGTCTTCGCCGAGCACTTCTACAGCTGCTTCATCGACGACGCCTACGGCTGCCGCAACCTCGACCTCGTCGGCGAGGACCGGGTCTGCTACGAAGTCGACTATCCGCACTCCGACGCGCCCTGGCCGGATGCGCCCGAAGTGCTCTGGCGCTCAGTGAGCCAGCTTTCGGACGAGCTGATCGACAAGGTCACGCACCTGAACGCGATGAAGCTCTATCGTTTCCCGATGTTCGACAAGATCCCGAAGGAACAGCTGACCGTGGCAGCCCTGCGCGCCAAGGCCAGGGCCGAGGGCGTCGACACCACCGTTCGTTCCACCGGCGGTGCCGCCCCGCTCGCGCCCGGCGAGAAGCCGCGCGCAATCACCTCGGGCGACGTCAACGCCATGTTCCGCAAGCACGCCGAAGCCGCCTGAACCAGGCCTGGCCATGCGCACCCGGCAGTCGTCTCGACTGCCGGGTGTTCGCAGCTCGAGTCGCTCGCGATCGCGTCAGGCGAGGCGTTTCCTTCCCCGGTCACCGCAGCCTGCGCCTGTCGCCAGCAGGCGCCTTGGGTGCGTCCGCCGGACGGGCGGAACCGCCCCTGCCACGGTTAATGAACATTGCGATTTCCCAATTAGATTCGCCGCCCCAGCCGTGCAAACATGCCGATCTTGCCCTGGAGCCAAGGCGAATGAACAAGAAACCGCGCACTCCCGCACGCAGTGCCAATCCTGGTGCAGACATCAGGTCGGCGGCACTCCAGCACGGCCATAGGAAGGCCGCGTCGCTCGCGCGTGCGCAAGCGCTGTCAGACTTCGACGCCGAGGCCTGGATCGCATTGCTGGCAGAACAGCGCATGCGCATCGCCATGGCTGCAGGCGTCGATCCTTCGAAAGTCAAGATTCACCTGGGCCACTGAAACAGAGCAGCCCGGTCAAGCGCTCGCCATCACCCGCCCGAGCGGGGCAGGGTCACCACGATCCTGAGGCCCGGGTCGGCACTCTCGACCGATACGGACCCGCCATGCGCACGAGCAACGGCGGCAACTAGGCTTAGGCCGAGACCATTGCCCGGCGTTGTCCGGCTCGCTTCCGAGCGATAGAAGCGCTGCAGCAGCTTGGGACGCTCCTCCTCCGATACCCCCGGGCCATTGTCTTCCACGCTAAGCCGCAGGGTGGTCATTTCGGACTCGAGACGAAGCAGGATTTCGGTTCCGGCCGGCGTGTGAATCCTGGCATTGTCGAGCAGATTGGTAGCCAGTTGCGCAAGCAGTTCGCGATTGCCGACTATGTCGATGTCCGGCTCGATGATCCAATCCATGGCATGGTCGCTGTCGACAAGCGCCGGAGCGAAGCTCTCCGCCACTTCTTCCATCAAGGCACTCAGTTCTATGAGTTCGAAACTGCGCTCAAGCCCGCCGCCTTCGACTTCGGCGATGCGCAGAATGGACGTGAAGAGCATCAGCATCTCGTCGCCGAGTTCGAGGACCCGCTGTTCGGCTCCATCGGTTCGTCCAAGGCGATCGGTTTGCAGCAGCAGACGGATGAGCGGCTTGCGAAGGTCATGTGCGATATCGCTGGAAACCTGCCGGAGATTCTCCATCAGCCCGGCGATCCGATCCAGCATGAGGTTGAAGGCACGGCCCGCCGCGTCGAACTCGTCGCCCTCGCTGGCGACCGGCACACGCCATTCGATGTCGCCCGTAACGATGGCATCTGCCGTCGCCGTGATCGGCTTCAATCGATTGAGCAGATAGCTGCGGAGCCAAAGCCCTCCCAGGACATTGATTGCCAAGAGGCTGCAAAAGGCGGCGAGGAACGGCACCAGGATCTTCTTCTTCACCTCTTCGAGCTCGCTGTGATCCGAGGCGACGGCCAGGCGCGTGCCGTCGGCAAGCACAATGGTGCCGATCCGCATCGAGCGCTGGCTGCCCTTGTCGTCCCGGACCGACGCGCTTTCGAACCCTGACCGCGGGCGGGGGAGATCGGCATCGCCGCCGATTTGTCTGCCGCGAGCGTCAAAGAGCGCGTAGCCGAACCGGCCGTCTCCTCGTTCGACCTGGATTTGGCGGAGCGCGGCTTTCGCATTCTCCCATCCGGGGCCTCGTGCAATGCGATCGAGTTCCGCGGTGATATCCTGGTCGCGTTCCCGACGGATCTCGCGATCGGCCACGAACCACGTGCCCGCCCCGAGCAGCAGGATCGTCCAAGCGCAAATGACGGTATAGGTGACGGCGATACGGTAGGCGGCGCTGGATCGGAAGCTAGCCATCGCTTCGCATTCGATACCCGAGACCGCGCAAGGTTTCGATCGGGTCGTCAAGGAAGCCTTCACGTAGCTTGGCGCGAAGGCGACTGAGGTGGCTTTCGACGATGTTCGTCTGCGGATCGAAGTGGAAGCCCCAAACCTGTTCGAGGAACATGGTGCGGGTCACCACCTTGCCGGCGTTGCGCATGAGCACTTCGAGCAGCGTGAATTCACGGGGCTGGAGTGCGATCGGGCGTGATGCCCGCGTCACGGTCCGCCGCAGCAGGTCGAGGACGATATCGCCGACCTCGATGCGCGTCGCCGTATCGCTGCTCGGAGCGCGGCGGATCAGCGCATTCATTCTGGCTACCAGTTCCGAGAATGCGAACGGCTTCACCACATAGTCGTCGGCGCCGGCATCCAGGCCGTCGACACGGTCGCCGATGCCGCCCTTGGCGGTCAAGAGCAGGATCGGCGTGCCGACACCGACTGCTCGAAGCCGACGCAGGACATCGAGCCCCTCGCGCTTGGGCATCATGCGATCGAGCACGATCACGTCGAAACGTTCGCTGATCCCCAATTCCAGGGCAGCTTCGCCGTCGGTCGCGCGGACGACGGCATGGCCAAGCTCGCTCAGTCCGCTCTCGAGATGACCGGCGGTCTCGTCATCGTCCTCGGCGAGTAGGATGCGCATGCTCAGACACCTTGCAACAATCTATTCTATCCCAGGCGCCGCTTTGCCAAGTGCAGGGACGATGCGGACAATACGTCTGCAAGCGCAACGCCTCTAACTTCCGGAGAACGCCTCAATATTCAATCGAGATCGTTATATTCCGAGGATCTGCGCCCGCGGCTTCCGCAATCATCTGCTTTGCCTTGGCTATGACGTCGGTCAAAGGCTCACCGGGTCCGCCCCCCTCGCTCAGCACCACGTCGAGCGCCTTGCCGGCGACCGCCCCCGCCGTCAGTCGGGCGGGGTTCACGTCCAGCGCCCTGGCAAGGGGAGCGAGCAGGCGGGCTCGCGGCTCGCTTTCGCCTTTCTCCCACTTCCAGATCGTGACTTTGGAAACGCCGACCCTTTCGGCAAGCGCACGAACAGTCAGGCCCTGCGCCTCGCGCAGCGACCGCAACTGTTGCGCGAATGGCATCGGCGGATCACCCAACGGTGCTCTCCTCGATTGCTGAGCTTACGAAGGACGGCCCCACGCGCATTCGACGCTGATTGATTAACAATAACTTGTCAACCATATGCACCCCTCGCAAAGCATAGATTTTTCTGAGCCGCATAATATCGCCTATGCCTTTGCACCAATCGCACGCCACCCGATTTATGCTCGCGAGTCCGGCCAAAACACAAATCAATGAAACTCAGATATTTAAGTGCGAGGAGCTATTCGGACCGCGACTTTCCCCGCATTTGATTTCGCCGATCACCGACTTGCGCGGACCAGATAAGGGCACGGACGGTGTGCAGTTTTGGAACACTGCGAAAGGTCCGTGCTTTTTCGGGCAAGCTCCGGTTCCTGCGCCAGGCGCTGCCTGGACCCTTTTGCTCCCAGCTCCGCCGCCAGACCGAACGGCCCAGGACGTGAGCCTTTAGTTCATAGTTTCAACAGCTTGATATTGCCTTGGCGGTTTGCCAATCTCACCCCGTGCCGAACCGCGGGCCGAGCCAGTGCTCTCTATTCCAGGGAGCCAGGTGCCGCAATTCATCGGTCTCACGGGCTCGTTGCCCCCACGCTTCTTCCTTTAAATCGGTAATGGAGTTAACTTAGCCAATTAACCTACTCACATTTACGGGAACAGGCCAATGCGAGGCAGCGAAGCAACCAAGCTTGGCGTCATACTGGACACGAGCGGAGATCGCGCGATCTGCCGTTTCGATCAGGCCGCGCTCCTGCGTTCGCGCTCGGACTCCGACGCCGACCATCTGGCGAGCTCTTCGATCGGCGGACTCGTCAAGATCTCCGTCGGCTCGCTTTGGCAGTTCGCGACTCTGACGGAACTGAAGGCCGGCAGAGCCGACGATGAGGTCATTCTGGCCGAAGTGGAGTACATCGGCGAGGGGCCGGTCGGAGCCGATGGCAATATCACCGGATTCCGGAGAGGACTGAGCGCCTATCCGCATCCGGGAGACGAAGTGTGGTTTGCCACGAGCGAGGATTTGCGCCAAATTTTCGCCCCTCCCGCGATGCCGCACATCCAGCTCGGGACCGTATATCCCACCGAAGACGTCCGCGCGCCGGTTCTGTTCGACAGCCTCATGGGCCGCCATTTCGCCGTCGTCGGGTCGAGCGGTTCCGGCAAGTCGACGACCGTTACCCTGATCCTCGACCGGATCATCGGCAAGGCGCCCAACGGCCACGTCGTGATCCTCGATCCGCACGGCGAATATGCGCACGCGTTCGGCGACGCCGCGCAGGTCTGGGACGTCGGCAACCTGCAACTGCCCTACTGGGCCATGAACCTGGACGAGCATTGCGAGGCTTTCGTTGCCTCGGAAGGCGAGAGCCGCATGATCGACAGCAACATCATGGCGCAATGCCTGTTGAAGGCCCGGGCACGCAACGCCTTCGTCAACGACCGGACCCGGCTCACCGCCGACACGCCCATATCCTACCAGCTTAAGGACCTGATCGAGGCGCTCGACGAAGAGGCGGGGAAGCTGGAGCGCCTGGCGGAAGGCCATCGCTACACGCGTTTGCGGCTCACCCTGCGGCAATTCTTCTCCGATCCGCGCTATCGTTTCATCTTCAACGAAGGTTACGCGGGAAGTTCGCTCGAGGACCTGCTCGGAAAGCTCCTCCGCATTCCCATTGCCGACAAGCCGATCTCGATCATCGATCTTGCCGGCGTTCCGACGGAAATCGTCAATGTCGTGGTATCGACGTTGGCGCGGCTTATCCTCGACTACGCCATCTGGGCCCCGCGCGAGAGGCGTGCGCCGATCCTGCTGGTCTGCGAGGAAGCGCAACGCTATCTGCCGCGCGTCCGATCGCACAATACGCGCCTGGTGACGCGGCAGCTGGAGCGTCTTGCCCGCGAAGGGCGCAAGTACGGCGTCTGCCTCGCGATGATCACGCAGCGCCCGTCGGAGCTGTCGGAAACAGCTCTGTCGCAATGCGGCACGATCATATCGATGCGGCTCAATAATCAGCACGACCAGGATCACCTGCGCGCCAGCCTGACCGAGGGCGCACGCGGGATGATCGGGGCGATCGCGACCTTGAAGAACCAGGAGTGCATCATCAGCGGCGAAGGCGTGCCGGTGCCGATGCGGGTGCATATCGACACGCTGGAAAGCGGCAAGCGCCCCGCTTCGGACGATCCGGTCTTCAGCGAGCGCTGGAACAATGGCGTGGCGGACGTCGAACTTCTGGTGGAGACGGTACGAAGGTGGCGGGAGGAGAGGTGATCAGCGCACTTCGCGCGCCACAGGGCCGGCGGTCAGCCTGTCCGATGAGCCGGCTCCGATGCCTTCTCGAGCCTGTCGACGAGGCGGCCCGCGCCATGCCAAATCAGGCTGACTGCGGCGATCGAGACGAGGCCATCGACGGCATAATGCCAGGCAAGGTGCACCGAAGCGACCCACATCACGGCGAAGAATGCGCCCGTGAAATAGGTCAGCCAATGGTGCCCCAGGCGGTGCTTTACGAGCACCAAGGCGAACCATACCTTCCCCACATGCAGAGACGGCATGGCCGATATGCCTGCTCCGAAGGCGCCAGACGTTGCCTGCTCGCGTAGCCAGTTGGACGTTCGCACCATCGCCAGACCGTACTGTGCGTCGATCACCGCAAGCCGGTGGAGCAGCGGATCGAAGCTGCCGTCGTGTTCGAATTCCCGATAGAAGACGGGCCCGACTGAAGAACAAAGCGTCGCCAGGAACACTCCCAGCAACAACCAGATCGCCGTGAAGGTCAGCAGGCCGCGGATCTGGAAACGGATGTCCCTGGTCGTGCACAGCCATACGAGGATGACGACGAGAGCCACGAAGTAGAGCAGATAGGCACGATCGAGTGCGACCGTCGCGGCCGGCCCCAGCGCCGCATGCGTCAGCCGCCAGACGTCGGTGCCCAGGATAAAGCGGTCGGCATCGCGCAAATAGGGATCGGCGTAGAACGGGACGAAGCGTGGGATCGAGGATTTCAGGATTGAGAACGAAGTCAACGCCGGCTCGGTGACGGCGAACAGCAGGGCGGTGCGCAAAAGCCAGTGGCGATCCCGCCAGGCCATGCGGCGGACAATCTTGAGGGGACGAGACTGTCCGCGTCGCAGCGAACGCATTGTAATCGCTAGAATCCATAGACAAGCAGGCGCAATGAACAGCACTGCCTTGCCCGGCTGACCATAGGAATTGACGAGAATGCCGAGCGGTCGCAGGGAAATCAGGGCGGCCATCGCGATCAAGCAGGCGACAAGGGCGAACAGAATGCCGTAAGCCTTGCCGTGCCTGCCGAACAATCCGCGCGAGTGGCCAGCCAGGTCCATCCGCGCCATGATCAATTAATTTTTCCTGCCTGCAACTTAATTAACCACCGACGAGGCCGGTTGTCGGAAAATCCGTTTTCCGTGCGCCTGCGTGAGGCAGCGACCCGGCCGGTCCGTAGCGCCTGTCGAGCCAATCGACGAAGCGCCCGGCACCGATCCAGATCAGCGTGACGGCCGCGATCCCGACCAGGCCATCGACCGCATAATGCCAGCCGAGATGCACCGAGCCGATCAGGATCGTCGCGGCGAAGGCACCGGACAGGAGCTTGGGCCAGAGCCTGCGCGTGTACCCGAGCGTCACCAGGAAACAGAGATAGGCAATCGTTACGTGCAGCGAGGGCATCGCCGATATTCCCGCTCCCAGTCGATCCTTGCCGACCGCGTCCAGCAGATACCGCATGCTGCCGATGGCGAACAATCGATGCTGCCCGTCCTGCGCACGCAGTTCCTGCATCAGCGGGAGAAAGGTATCTTGGCCATAGAATTCGAAGTAGAAACAAGGCCCTACCGAAGAAAAGGCAGTCGCCGTCAGATTGCCGAGCACCGCCCAGGACAGAAGGTAGGTCAGCAAGCCGCGAAGCTGCAGCTTCTGGTTGCGCGTGAAATTGAGCCAGCCGAGCAGCAACATCATCACCATGAACCAGAGGGTGTAGAGACGGTCGATGACCAGAGTGCCGGCCGGTCCGAACAGCGCATGGGTCAGCCGCCAGGGATCGGTGCCGAAGATCACCCGGTCCGCCTGGATGAACAGGGGATCGGCATAGAAAGGCACGATCTCGGGAATCGCGTTCTTGTAGGCATTGAAAGCCCGGCCGAGTGCGAAAGCCATGACCGTGAAGATGATCCCGCGCAGCAGCCAGTGGCGATGCCGAAAGGTCATCGCCCGCATGGCCCGAAGTGGCCGGTTCACCTTCCGCCAGGTGATCGCCAGGGCGACATAGCCGAACCAGAGCAAGGGCAGGATCACCCAGGCCGGCAGCATCTTGCGCAGGCCCCCGGGACTGAAGAATGCAGCCGGCGGGATATTGCCGATGGTCACG
>CAUJJI010000248.1 GCA_963205265.1 Pseudomonadota bacterium | reverse complement strand
TGGCAGCCTGGCCGACAACCAGCTAGCCTATCTGTTTCTCCATGAAGCGATGGAACTGCTCGCACCTCGCGGCGTGCTCGCGATGATCGAGCCGTCGGGCTTTCTCTACAACCAGCATGCGCTCGCCTTCCGCCAGTCTTTTTTCGGGCGCTGGACGGTGCGCGAGGTACTCGACTTCGTATCGGTGCGCGGGCTGTTCAGGAAGGGCGAGGCTGATCCCAAGGTCGTCGTCGTGCTCGCCGAAGCGGCACCGCCCGACGCCGGCAGTCGCCTGTTGCACGCGGTGTTTCGGCGCAACGGCCGGGCGAGCGCCGAGCAAGGTTTCGATATTGATTATTACGACATGCACTGGTTCGCCAATGCGGTTGCTGTCGCGTCCCGCGATATCTGGCGCGCCAATCTGCTGGGGGGTAGCCGGGTGCACGACTTGGTCCAGCGGCTGAGGGCCTATCCCACGCTGCGCGACTACGCGCAGGCGCGGGACTGGGATGTCGGCGAAGGCTATATCGCCGGTAAGAAGGGCATTTCGCGGCCGGCCGATCACCTCGTCGGCAAGCCGCTCTTGCCGACGAGCGCGCTCTCGCGCGACGGGCTCCAGACGCATGTCCTCGATGTCGTGCCTGACAGGCCGATCAAGGACACCAAGACAGCGCGCCGTTTCACGCCGCCTTTATTGCTAATCAAGGAGCATGAGGACCTGCATCACGGCCTATGGACCGAGCATTACCTCACCTATAAGCACGAGATCGTCGGGCTTGCCGCTCCCAAGAGCGATCTCGACCAGCTGCTTGCGATCGACAGCTGGTTGAAGCGTGAGGCGACCGTGCTCCGCGCCTATGTCGCGGCAATCAGCGCGCGGCTATTCACTCAGCGCGCGACCGCGATCCTCAATGCCGACGTCCTCGCCTTGCCCTATCCCACGGACGAAAATCTTGACTTGAGTGAGAACGAGCGCATCGTCGCCACCGATATCGCTGAGCATCAACGTGACTTCATTCGGCTCGGCACGCGGTCGGCAGTGATGCGCGCAGCGCCCGCGGACGCGCTGGCGGCGTTCGACACAGTCTTCATGCGCCAAATCAACGCAGTATACCGCGATCCACCGCTACGCGCGCTCCCGACGCAATGCTGGCCGGGAGCAATCTGCAAGGCTTATGCCTTCGGCGATGGCGAAGTCGACTGGGCCGGTGCCGGCGAGCTTCGGGACAAGCTCGATGCCCTGCTCCACGAACGCCGCGGATCCGGGCTAGCGATCACTCGGATCACGCGCGTCTACGATCAGGGGTTCGTCTTCTTGCTGAAGCCGGATCGCCACCGTTTCTGGACCCGGTCGATCGCGCTACGCGACGCCGACGACGTACTCGCCGATCTGCGGGCGCAGGGCTTCTGACATGCTGGCCGACGAGGGCGACGGCGGGAGCCAGACTGGTGTGCTGCGCAACGGCATCCATCGACCAGGCGAATGGCTGAACGCTTTGGTCGGCTTCATTGCAAGTGTCCTACCGGGCTGGCGTGACGATCCGGTACGCGAGCCGGCGAACGGCGAAACCATACTGACGGCGCAACTCTGCGCGCGGCTCAACAGCGCGTCGCGGCACGCACCGGGCTGGGACTTCCTCCAGTTTCGCCGCGAAGAACCCGACGACAGCGATGGGCGTCGCGCGATCGACCTCGCCGTCGCTCCGAGCGGCGCGGTCATATGGATCGAAGGCCGCGAATATACCGAATATCGCACTCTGCTGCCAATCGAATGCAAGCGCCTGCCCACCCCAACCGGCACCGATCGTGACGAGCGCGAATATCTGATCAGCAAATTCAGCTCGACCGGCGGAGTGCAGCGCTTCAAGGCAGGGCATCACGGCGCCAGCCACGCGCATGCCGCGATGATCGGCTATGTCCAGGCGGAGGACGTCGCGCACTGGCAGCACAAGCTCGACGCGTGGATCGACGGCATTGTCGCGGACGCGACCGAGACCTGGTCGACGGCCGACAAGCTCGCCATGGTCGCGCACGACGCAGCGCTGCGCATGGCGACGCTGCGCTCCGACCATCCGCGACGCACCGGCCTGATGCCGATCCGGATCGATCACCTTTGGATCGAGATGTAGCGATGCGCACCAGCGTTCCAGCAGTCGATCGTAACCGATCTGCAGAAAAGCCTGCGACATGGACGGCAAAACCGGCAAAATTCGTCGCGAATAACTGGCCAATCCCGTGGCGGCCGTTATGATAGGTCAACGAGGCAGAATTCTGGTAAGAGCGAGATGGCGCGCGGCGAGCTGATGAAGAAATTGCTAGCGAGCTACGGGCGGGACGACGAGTTTCGCGCGGTCGCCGAGCAGATCATCACCGAGGAAGAGAAAAAGAACAACAAAGTGCTGGCGCGTTCGCTGCGCCGGTCGCTTGATGCCGGTCCGTCGAGCGCGACCCGCCCTAAGGCGCTCGCCTCGCTCATTCCCTTTCCCGAAGCGGCGGGCGATTTCATCGAGCTGGTCGAGCCGAGCCACAATAAGCAGGACATCATCCTGTCGTCCGAGAATACGCGGATCTTCCAAGGACTGCTCGACGAGTTTCGCCGCGGCGAGGAAATCCGCCGCCGGGGCTTGTCAGTGCGCTCCAAGATGCTGTTTTGCGGGCCGCCCGGCTGTGGCAAGACCTTGTGTGCGGAGATATTCGCTGCCGAGCTCGGATTGCCGCTGTATGTTGTCAAGCTCGACCGGCTGATCTCCTCCTATCTCGGCGAGACCGCGACCAACGTGCGCAAGATCTTCGAGTTCGCGCGAAAGCAGCCGTCGGTGCTGTTCTTCGACGAGTTCGACGCGATCGCCCGCGCGCGCGACGAGGATGGCGAGCACAATGAGCTCAGGCGCGTGGTAAACAGCCTGCTGATCTTCATCGACCGGATCCAGCCCAAGGGCTATATCGTAGCCGCGACCAATCTCGACCATTCGCTCGACCCGGCGATCTGGCGGCGATTCGACGAGGTGATCTGGTTCGACCGGCCGGACCGGCGCATGATCGCGCGCTTCCTCAAGATGAAATTCAAGAACGTCGCGATCGCGTTCGATCCCGAGGCCCATCTCGATGCGCTGGACGGGCGATCCTATGCCGAGCTCGACCGGATTTGCCTGCAGGCGATCAAGAGTTCAATCATCGACCGGCGCAAGCAGGTCGGCGAGCAGGACTTCGCTGCCGCGGTCGCCGACGAGCAGCGCCGCCAGCGCCGCACAGGGCGGATGATCACGGCCTGAACCTAGCGAAATGGCCCGCTACGATCACCTACAGCTCATCCGGCTGCCCGAACGGATGCCGCGGCGCAAGCTGGGCGGCGGTGGGCCGCCGCCGGCACGCGAACCCGGCGGCCACAGCCGACGCCTGACGACTGAGCTCGACCATGCGGTCGCGGTGCAGCGTCAGCGCCGCCGTCCTGACGCGATCGATCCGGCACTGATCTTGCGGGTCCAGATGAGCGGCCCGCTGCTCGAGGAGGAATGGGCGCGGGTTGGCCTTACCGTCCTCTCGAGCGATGAGGATCGTTCGCTCGTCCTATTCGCCTCAGGCGACGAGCTGGCCGATTTCCGCCGCAAGCTCGCGGCCTATGGTCAGGGCGTACGCGGCGAGCAGGTCAATCCATCCTATGCCGGGTTCATAGCAAATGTGGAGGCGATCGCCTCTGTCGCCCCACGCGACCGGATCGGCATCCGCGCGCGCGAGGCCGGGTTGGTAGAGGTCGGGGATTTCCAGTCGGGCACCGATTATATCATCGATATCGAGCTCTGGGACCTTGGGCGCCGGGAACTGCGCGAACGCAAGCTCGACGATATCGTCACTTATGCCGAAGCGCTCGGCGCCGAGGAGCTCGACCGCCATATCGGCCCGAACATCACGATGGTGCGATTGCGCGCCGATGGCCGCGTGGTGCGGCCACTGCTCGCGATCGAGGAGATCGCCGAGATCGATCTGCCGCCCGAGCCCGATCTCGTCGGTGGCGACCTGGAGGATCTTGCGCTCGACGAACTGCCCGGGGTCGAAGCGCTTGACGAAGACGCGCCGCTCATCGGGATCATCGACAGCGGTGTGAACGATCATCCGCTGATCGAGGACATCATCGTCGGCGCGATCGGCATACCGGCCGCGCTCGGGACCGCCGACGATTTTGGACACGGTACTTTTGTTGGCGGGATCGCGACGTTTGGCGACCTGCGCGCCCAGTTGAGCGACGAGACGCTGGTGCGCCGCGCGCGGCTGTGCTCGGCCAAGGTTGTCGACGATCGCGGGGCGTTTCCTAATAGCCGCCTCGTGCCTCGCCTGATGCGCGAAGCGATCACCCAGCTCAACGAGCAGTTTGGATGCCGCATATTCGTCATCTCGCTCGGCGACCGCACCAAGCTCATCGAGGGCGGCAAGGTCGGGCCCTGGGCGCAGACGCTGGACGAGCTGGTGCGCGAGCTCGACATCGTCATCATCGTCTCGGCCGGTAACCGGGCGCCGCGCGGGCAGATCCGCGTCGAGGAAGCCGTCACCGACTATCCGACCTATCTGACCGAAGCGGCGAACAGGCTGTGCGAGCCGGCGGGCGCGATGAACGTCGTTACGGTCGGGGCGCTGGCTCATGGCAATGGCTTGCCGCCAGCTGCTCCGGTCGCGATCCGGCCGATCACCGAACCGCTCGAGCCCGCGCCCTTTTCGCGGATCGGTCCCGGCGCGCGCGGCGCGATCAAACCAGACGTCACCGACGTCGGAGGGACCCTCATATATGACGGGACGATCAACCGGCTCCAGGGTGGCGAGGTTCGTCCCGAAGCCGGCGTACTCTCCTTGCATCATCGCCCGGTCGACCGGCTGTTCGCGACCAAGTCGGGTACGTCGCACGCCGCACCGTTGGTCGCTTACAAAGCGAGCCAGATACTCGCACGCTTTCCGGACGCCTCCGCCAATCTCGTTCGCGCACTGCTGGCGGGCAGCGCCACCATCCCCGACGCGGCGGTACGCCGCTTGGCCACGCTCGGCGAAGAGGCGACGCGTGATCTATGCGGCTATGGCATGGTCGATGCCGAGCTCGCCTCCTATTCCGATGTCAATCGCGTCGTGCTCTATGCCGAAGACGAGCTGACAATCGACCATTTCGCGGTCTACCAGATACCAATCCCGCGACCGTTCCAGACTGAACGCGGGCGGCGCACTATCCGGATTAGCCTGGCGTACGATCCGCCGGTGCGACACAGTCGGTTGGACTATAACGGCGTTGCCATGAGCTTCCGGCTCATCCGCGGGGCCGATCCAGACGCTATATTCGAGCATTTCCGCCAGCGCGCGCAGGCTGAGGGGCCGGTTCCCGAAATGGCCGCGCGGTTCAACTGCAAATTGACGCCGTCGTCGACCTCGCGCGAGAAATCGAGCCTACAAAGCGCGAGCGTGACGTTCGCGCGCGACGTCAGCGACTATGGCGACGTCTATTATCTGGTGGTGCGCTGCGCCGGAGGCTGGTCGGGCGATACGGGCAATCAGCGTTTTGCGGTCGCGGTCGAAATTTCGCACGAAGCTGACGTGACGCTCTATGAACGGTTGCGGCAGCAGGTTCGTGTTCGAGCTTGAGGGTACTGTCAGACTAAATGAACCGGTAATTTCCTATCTGGTTGGCGCCTCCGCGCAGCCGCCGACTGGCGTGGTTTGGTCACGAAGAAAACTCCGAGCGTTCTCACCCGCACCGTCAGCGAAGGCAGGCCTCTGAGGCAAAGCTAACCAGATCTAGGTTTGTATGACAGTACCGTCTGTCGCCTAAGGGTCCCGTCGTAGGCCCTTTCAGTGTAAACGAGGTGCTCCATGCCGAACGTCCGGTTCGAGTCACTTCCAGGGGCGGCTTTCGGGGAAGCCTTGCGATCACTCAAACGGCGGCTCTGTCGGCGCTAGCCACCCCATTCGGGTGTTTGCTGATCCTGTCGTAACCTGAGCCGCCGCCATGTCAGGCCGTCGAACAGCCGGCTAAATTCGCCGGGTTCTGAACAGGTAGCGCTGCACGTCCCATGCGTCCTGCATAACTTTTGCAGAGACGAGCCCACTCGGTCGTGAGCACTGGTTCGATCCAAGCGCCGAGACGCGACATCGTTCGCCAAATATGACCCGGTACTCGCATTGCACCCCATGACCAGAGTGTCGCGACATCGAAAGTGATAGAACTCGAAGCCGCGCCAATGTCCAATTTGTGTCAGCGATAGCCCAATAAGCCGAAGATGATTTTGCTGACTGGCAGCTCGAGCCGGGACTGCGCCATATGTTTGTCAGCTGCTAAGCACAGCAACAATTCAGGCGGGATTTCCGCGCATCCGCTAAGGGCGGATTCAAGGGCTGCTACGGTCGAAATTTGGCACGGCACCCGCCCATGCCACGACATGACTGCCGGGTCACAACTGCTATCTGGCGCGCCAAACACAATGGCAAAATAGGTACTCAAGCCCGGATCCCATCCGACCGCTACCTCGAACAAATCAGCGCGGTGCGGCAGCGGCTTCAAAGAATACCGGCTCATCGCGTCACCAGTCGCTCGCCAGCATGACGGTCACGACGCGGAAGCTCTGCTGCGCATCCCAAGGCATCTCCGATCCCCAGGCAAACGTGCCGTCGTTGGCGTAGACGTCGACTTTCCAGAAGATCTTGTGACCCTGGTGCTCGACCACGCCGAAGTCGCGTTCGCCATGTGGATCGTTGCCGGGGTCGATCGGCGTCTCGTTGATCAGCCGGCGCACAGCGCACTGGCCCATCATCAGGTTGAGCTGCCGTGTGCCCGGATCGGGATCTTCCCCGGCAAGAATATCCGCGAGCGCCCGCGTGAACACGGTCTTCGAAGTCACAAGTGACCCCGCCCGGGCTGCATCGTTGAGAGCCGCGATCTCGGCGGAATGGTCGGTGTCGGGAGGTGCCGTCGTGGCAATCTGGGTCATCAAACTCTCCTTTGCAATGATCGGCCGATGCGCTCCTCCTCCCCTCCACCTGCTGGTTGACGGCGCTTGAGCGTTCACGCTACGTTCTTTATCGAAAGGAAATTCCCGATGCCCATCGGCGCCCACATCGACCATTTCGACCTCGACATCGAGCTGCGCGATGCCTCGTGCGACTTGAACGTGCTGCCGGCGCGGCGCGCAATTGCGGCACTGTGCATCGGGGTCGGAGTCGATGACGCCTACTTCTCGGTGCGCGAACTGCGCGAGGCGGTGTCTCTCGTGCATGAAAATGCGCCCGGCGGGCGGGCCAAGCTCGCCGCGATCCTCAGCAACTCGTGCGACGATTTCCAGCGGGCGATCTACTTCTGCCTGGCCGGGCGCGGCGTGGTCGAGATGGCCGATGCGATGGACTGGCTGCTCGCGATGCTGAAGGCGCGTGGTCGCATCGCAGCGTGGCTCAGCCGCTCGCGCGTGCGCCGCAAGGATCTGGTCTCGCCCTATGTGGCCGAGGCACCCGACGGCCCGGTCGTTTCGGCGAGTGCCGATTTCGAGCTCGGACAATCTTGGTTCGTCGAGCGCGGACCTGAGCCTTACTGAACCTCGGGTTCGTCATCGTTGCAGGTGACGACCCGCGAGACGGTGCGCTCCGGCGTGGCCTTGCTCGCTAGTACCACCCGAAACGGCTGCAGCGGGTTTCCGGTCTTCACGACCGCTGTGTCGGTCAGGATATGCTCGGCAACGCGAGTTGCCACGCGGTTGGCGTTTTCGATGCTGCACAGGTGCCCGCGTTTGGGTGAGCGATCGGGGGCGGGTTGATCGGACATGGTGGCACAGGGTCCCTGCAGGGTCACGACGCCGATGGCGCAGCGGGAGGCGGAACGATCGTCCAGGCGCGGCTCATCAGCTTGCTGATCTTGACGCCCATCCCGTCACTGACCCGGCGCAGCACGGTCTTCTTGCCGGACTGGACCACCCGGAAGCTGCGTTCGCTCTGCCCGTCGGTGAACATGAGCGGCTCGGCCAGCACCAGCATGTCGCCGGGCCTTGGCTTGCGGCGCGTGGTCAGCGCGAGCCTCGCCCGGCAGGCCTCACGCCAGTTCGCCGCGTATTCGTTGCCGGGAGGGCCGAGCAGGTCGAGGATCGAGGCGGGGCAATCGTAGTGGTACGGGCCCATCGTTTCCGTGAGATCCTTGTAGCCAAAGTTTTCACCGCTCCGCGCATTCGGGTTCCATTTGACGATGCAGATGATCGCAAAAGTTTCCTTGGGCCCATCCGCGTCGTAGCTCTGGCAGGCTGCGTAGTAAGCGCCCGAGCGGACGGTCGACTTGAGCACCCGCAACCCCGTCTCACGGCCTTTGTCCGGATCGGGCGGATAGGTGCATTGGTTGTCGAGATAGGCCTTCGGCGTGGCGAACGGCGACATCCCGCCGCGTGACATGAACAGCCAACCCATGGGGCGTTCTCCTAGAGCAGCGATTGTTCGCGCGGGTTGATGGAAAGGCCGGTCTCGCGGACCACCAGTGAGCGGAAGCTCTGCGGGGCGGCGAGTACGGCGATGTCGCAGAAGTGATTGCGGTCGCCCAAGTAGTCCTGGCGCCCCTTGCAGCGGCGGAACATGACCTCGCGGCCCGGACGGATGCAGGGGATCGAGACCTGGACGTAGATCTCGTCACCGTGGAGCGTGATCTCGCCCGAGACAGCGGGTCCCGCAAAATTACTGCGCAGGTCGTACTGGTCGGGATCGAGACCGAGGTGACGTGCCGCGACCCGGAGTGCCGAACGGGCTTCGCGGTGGAAGGCACGCTTGGCTTCGGGATCGTAACCGATGCCGCGACGCGCGAGCGCAACCAGCGCAGGCTTGGACTTCAATTCGTCGATCCTGGCGATGCACTGGCGGCGTAGCGCAGTGTCTTCGGTGAACGTCTCGTCGGGGGCATGGCCAAGCGCCAGACGGCCGACATGGCGGGCGAGCAGGATGATGGCGGGATCATGGGCCGGATCGACGCCGGCATTGCGCGCATCCTGCATGGCGTCGACCACGGCCTGGGTGGCGGTCGCAATAGTGGCAAGTCCATCCGGCTGCAGCGCGCGGCGATAGCGAAAGTCGAGATCGTAGTTCATCGCGAGGGGTCTCCTTCGCGCCTCATGGCGCGCCGGGTCCTCACCCCCTCCCCTTCCCGCTCGCGGCGCGAGTGAGCACCGGTCATCGTCAGGCTGCCTCCTTGAGTTCGCCGGTGAGCGCCGGGTCGAACTGGCGCAGCCACTTGACCGCCTGCTCGGCCTTGGCGGCTGCGTGGAGGATCGCGGTCTTGTCCCCGCGCAGAATCTTCATCCAGTGGTGGATGTAGGAGGCGTGGCTGTCGTGGAGTTCGTTGGGCAGGCCATATTCGGCGCACAAGGTTGCCTGCGTCAGACTGGCCACGATTTCCTCGAAGGCATAGGCGTCGTCGCCGAAGCGCTTGCCAAACTGCCGGTTGAGCCGCTTGGCAGACCCTGTGGCGTGGCCAAGCTCGTGGCAGCGGGTTGAGAAGTAAGCCTCGATCGAGTGGAACGCGGAAGGGTTCGGCAGGGTGACCGTATCGGTCCCTGGCGAATAGTGCGCGCTATCGCCACCGTGGACGACGCGGATCGGGATCGCGTCGAGGAAATCGCGCACTCCCGCCGACAATTCGCCGATCGCCGCCGGGTCAGGAGGCTCGGGGTAGTAATGCCCCGGCAGCCCGTCGATCTGCGAGGCGTTGAAGACGTGGTTCCACTTCATGAACCGGACGGTCCTCTCGGTGGCCTCACCGGTCAGGCGATCGGTGTCGGTCTTGCGCGCCGAGGAGTAGAACACGCTGAACGAGCCGCTCTCGCCCTTGCGGACATGTCCGCCGAGCTCGAGCGCCTGCCGGAAGGTCATCCAGTAGGGGCTGGTGTACCCACGGCTTTCGGCAACGGCCCAGAGATAGAAGGTGTTGATCCCGGAATAGCTGATCCCGTTGTGGCGCAGCGGGCGAGTGCTCGTCGCCGACCAGGGTTTGAGCCAAGGCGCGGTGCCGGCCGCGATCTTCTCGAGGATCAGGTCGGTGATGACCTGGGCGACGTCGGGTTTGGGATGGCGGGTCATTGGCTTTGGCCCTCCCCCGCATCAGCAAGCTGGAGATGTGACCCTTCCCGCGACCAGGTGAGGCTCAGCGTCCGGCCATGCGGGATACGCCAGGCGATCCGGTCGGCGAATGCCATGCGGATGCCCGCCAGGATCGCCGCGTCCTCGCCTTCCAGGATGGCATGAGCGCGTACCGCCGCGTCGTGCCGGAAGCGGGTTTCCTGAGTGTCGTAGCTGTCGGCATCGGAATCGTCCGAGGGCGAAAACACCGCATCGATGATAAGGTCGGTGAGATCGTCCGGGCTCAGGTCCGAGCTCTGGGTCAATGCGATCCGCGCTTGGTCGGGATCGCCCCAGCAATCGTCGCTTTCCTGGATGGCAAAGTCGGTCTCGATATCGAGGCGGCGACCATGCTGGTCGGTGAGTTCTAGCCGGATCGCATCGGGCCGAAGGGTCAGCGCCTCCGCGCTGGCCTCGGGCGCACCCCAGTCATGGGTGAAGCATTCGCCGGTGCGTACGAAACACCGGATCGCATCATACCAGGGATAGCCGATGAACTTGGTGATCGGCTCGTAGAAGGCCAGCGGTTCCGGGCCAGCCAATTTGTGCGGCTCATCGGCTGCAGAACGTCGCAGGGCGCGCCCGAAAGTCACGGCATCGAACGAGTCCGTGTCGTCGTAGATCGCCGCGCCCGGTTCGAGATCAGCAAAGCGCGGTACCTCGCGGTAGTCGTCACGGGCCAGCGTCGGCCACCATAGCGGCAGTTGCCGGGCCGCTGGCGGAAAATCCTCGCAGAAGAACCGTGCCTCCAGCCAGTTCTCGAAGCTCAGCCGGTGCAGCGGCTCGGCGTAGATGACCGAGAAGATCGCCCGGCGGCACAACTCGACCAGTTGGTCGAGCGCGGCATTGCGGTAGACTTCCTTGCGGGCGGGCAGGACGAGGACCAGGTCGGGCGCGTCCACGATGTCGACCTGGACACTCCACTGCGTGTGGTGAACCTCCTTCACCACCGGGAATGCGTGCTTCAGCGTGACCCCGTGGAAATTGAGCGTGGCGACGTGCGGCGAATGGCGGTCGCGGAATACCCCGATGCGGAAGCCGTCCCGCTCGATGACCCGGTAGGCATCGGCGAGAAAGTCCGTCCGCGCGAGGTCCTTGCCGTTGTAGGCGACAGGCAGCGGGAAGAAGCGCGCCGCCGCTTCGATCGTACGCTCGAGCTTGCCGTCAGGCTGAGCCGCAAAGTGGAAGGCGATTGTCGTGCCGCGCGGCCCATCCCACGGCAGCACGTCGATCTCGGCCTCGCCGGTCCAGGCATCGCCGGCAATCGCCAGCGAAAACGAACCAACAGCACTGGTGGAACTGACCACAGTGTCGAGCCCGGCGAGGCTGAAGAAGCCCATGCCGGCAGGATCCTCGCGGGTGCGGCAGCCTCCGGGCCAGTCGGATTGCCCGAGCGATACGAGATCGACCGGATCGGCAATACCGGCGCCGTCATCGACGACCGTGATGATGCAGGCATCACCCAGATGTTCGGCGTTAACGGCAACGTGGGTGGCGCCGGCGCGGCGCGCATTCTGGAATAGCTCGTTGAAGATGTCGTCGAGGGTTCCGTTGAAGATACGGGTCACCTTGGAAATCGCTTGCGGTGAAACCCGGGCGCGCAGTTTGGTGAGAGCGGTCATGTGGCATGTCCTGGATGCGTCGCGGCGCAGCCCCAGGCGGGTATTGCCAGCGGCTGCGTGGGGGGAGTGGGTTGGGTGAGGCTTCGACCCGGTCGGCCGCGTCGACGTCCAGGCGCTAGGCAGGTTGCGGGGCGGAGCCCACGGCCAC
>CAUJJI010000247.1 GCA_963205265.1 Pseudomonadota bacterium | reverse complement strand
GTTTCGTTTCGAGCGCATCGGCGAAGCGGGACCCGTTTCGCCGGCACAGAACAACGGCGGGCTTCGCGACCGCCGGATCAGATCCTTCACCCATCGCACCGGACCGACCATGGACGTCGTCGAAACGCCGATCGACAAGCTTGTGCCCTATGCGCGCAACCCGCGCCGCAATGAGGAGGCTGTCGCCACGGTCGCCGCCTCGCTGGCCGAGTTCGGCTGGCGTCAGCCGATCGTCGTCGACGAGGACATGGTGATCATCGTCGGTCACACCCGCTACGAGGCGGCCAAGCGCCTCGGCATGACGAGCGTGCCGGTGCATGTCGCGCATGGCCTGACGCCGGCGCAGCTGCGCGCCTACCGGCTGATGGACAACCGCTCGCATCAGAATGCGAGCTGGGACGACGAGCTGCTCAAGCTCGAACTGGCCGATCTGAAGCTCGACGAGTTCGACCTGGCGCTGACCGGTTTCGAGGACGACGAACTGGCCCGTCTCCTGGCCGAGGCGCCCGTCGAGGGGCTGGTGGACGAAGACGAGGTTCCGGAGCCGCCCGCCACGCCCGTCACCCGCCGCGGCGATCTCTGGATCCTCGGGGACCACCGCCTGCTCTGCGGAGACTCGACCTCGGCCGAGGACGTCACCCGCCTGATGAATGGCGAACGCGCCGCACTGTTCGCGACCGATCCGCCCTATCTCGTCGACTATGACGGCACCAACCATCCGACGAAGAAGAACGCGTCCGCCCGCGCCAAGAAGATCGCGAACAAGGATTGGTCCGAGGACTACATCGAACAGAAGCACTGGGACGATTCATCCCAGGGGCCGCAGTTCTACGAGGCCTTCATGCAGGTCGCCATCGACTGCGCCATCAAGGAGGACGCGGCCTGGTATTGCTGGCATGCCTCGCGGCGCCAGACGATGCTGGAAGCCTGCTGGTCCAAGTTCGACGTGCTGCATCACCAGCAGATCATCTGGGCCAAGAGCCGTCCGGTGCTCACGCGCTCGATCATGCTGTGGGCGCACGAGCCCTGCCTGTTCGGCTGGCGCTCGGGCAACAAGCCGCGCGTCAACCGCGAAGGCTTCGAGAACTGGCCGACGACGGTGTGGTCCATCCCGTCGAGCGAGATCGAGACGCGTGAGCATCCGACCTCGAAACCGGTGCGCGTGTTCACGTTGCCGATGGAGCTGCACACCGTGCCGGGTGAGATTTGCTACGAACCGTTCTCCGGCTCGGGCTCGCAACTCATCGCAGGCGAGCGGACGGGGAGACGCGTCTTCGGGCTTGAGCTCTCCGAGACCTTTTGTGACGTGATCGTCAACCGCTGGCAGGCCTTCACCGGGAAATCGGCAAGGCTGGAGGGCGAGAATCGCAGCTTCGACGAGGTGAAGACCGAGCGCGTCGGCACTCGTGACAGCGATCAGGACGCCGCATGATGCAGTCGCGCCGAATGTCCCTGATCGAGGCGTTGAGCAATGTCGCGATCGGTTACGGCGTGGCCGTGCTGACCCAGATCGCGGTCTTCCCGCTGTTCGATCTGCAGGTGTCCCTGAGCGACAATCTGTTGATCGGCGCGCTGTTCACGCTGGTATCCGTGGCGCGCAGCTATGCCGTGCGGCGCATGTTCGAGAGGATGCGCTCTTGGACTGCATAAGCAAAACGCCGCCGCCCATGGCGGGCAGCGGCGGCTCAGTGAGGATGACGTGTCAGCTGGTCGTTATGCCGAGCAGCTTCGCCCGGAAGTCGGCGCCCACCGGCCGGCTCTCGGCAACGGTGCGGCCGGCCCGGAGCGCGCCGGCACGGCCGACGAAATAGAAGCCGACCTGCTCGCCGGTTTCCCGGCGCGTTCGCGTGAGGACCGTGTAGCGGGTCGAGCGTGCATCAGCGATGATCGCTTCGCCTCGGTGCTGTAGGGCGGCGACGAGACGGTCGTGGATGGTGATCCTCGCCATAGCCTCAGCCCTCCCGGCTGAGGCGGTAGACCCGACCGCGTCCGTCGACCTTCTCGGAGGTCACATCGAGCCCGAGCTTCTTCTTGAGCGCCCCGGCGATGGCGCCGCGCACAGTATGCGGTTGCCAGCCGAATGCGGCAGCGATTTCGGCGATGGTTGCTCCGTCTGCTCCCTGCAGCATGGCGATCAGCTGGGCCTGCTTGCTGCCTTCGCGGGCATTTGGCTTCGATGGCGTCTTGACGGCAGCATGATCGCTTTGCGTCGACTCCGCAGCGTCACGCGGGGCCTCCGGCTCGATGCCGATGGCGGCGAGCCCGTGCTCGGTGATCGCGAGTGTGACGCCGTGGCCGTCGCCGGTCTCGCGCCAGATGTGTTCGCCGATGCGCGTGTCGGCATCGATCTCTTCGAGCAGGCCCTGCTTGAGGAGCGAAGCAATCACTTTCTGCGCTGCGCCGCCCTTGAGGTTCCTCGGGAGCGGTAGAGCCAGCATGTTCGCGCGCTGCGCGGCGGCGCTGAGGACGATCGTCTGTGTGTCGGAAAGTTTGGTCATGGGGCAATCCTTCTTCAGGAGAGGCTCGCGACCATCGCGGACCTTCTACTGCCCCGAGCCCCGAGGGCGAGCCCATCGGGGCGAAGGCGGGAAGCAGTGCGCCTAATCGGCGTGCTC
>CAUJJI010000246.1 GCA_963205265.1 Pseudomonadota bacterium | reverse complement strand
TGGAGTGGGAGATACAAAGGGTGGGACGGCCGTGAGGGACTATCGTGTGATCCTCCCCGGAACGGGGAGGGGGACCATCCGCAGGATGGTGGAGGGGGGCTGCCGCCTGGCGCACCGCCTCGCCGTTCGCGTGCAGCCGAGGGCCCCCTCCACCGCCGTTCCGGCGGTCCCCCTCCCCGTTCCGGGTAGGATCTTGTCATGACACTCCCCCCACTCCACGTCGCCGTCCTCATGGGCGGCTGGTCCTCCGAGCGGCCGGTCTCGCTGATGAGCGGGGAAGGCGTGGCCAAGGCGCTGGAATCGAAGGGCCACAGGGTCACCCGCATCGACATGGGCCGCGATGTCGCCGCCCGGCTTGCCGAAGCCGCGCCGGACGTCGTGTTCAACGCGCTCCACGGCACCCCGGGCGAGGACGGCACGGTGCAGGGGATGATGGACCTGATGGGCCTGGCCTATACCCATTCCGGCCTCGTCACTTCGGTTATCGCCATCGACAAGGAGCTGACCAAGCAGGCGCTGGTGCCGCACGGCATCCCCATGCCCGGCGGCCGGATCGTCGAGACCTCGGACCTCTACGCCCGCGACCCGCTGCCGCGCCCCTACGTGCTGAAGCCGGTCAACGAAGGGTCGTCGGTGGGCGTCGCCATCGTCACTGCCGAGGGCAACTACGGCAACCCGATCTCCCGCGATGCCAAGGGCCCCTGGCAGGAGTTCGACCGCCTGCTGGCCGAGCCCTATATCCGCGGCCGCGAGCTGACCACGGCCGTGCTGGGCGACCGGGCGCTGATGGTGACCGAGCTCAAGCCCAAGTCGGGCTTCTACGACTTCGACGCGAAATATACCGACGGCATGACCGATCACGTCTGCCCCGCCGACATCCCCGACGAGATCGCCCAGGCCTGCAAGGACCTGGCGCTGCGCGCGCACCGGCTGCTCGGCTGCCGCGGCACCAGCCGCTCCGACTTTCGCTGGGACGACAGCCAGGGCGTCGCGGGGCTGTTCCTGCTCGAGGTCAACACCCAGCCCGGCATGACGCCGCTCAGCCTCGTTCCCGAGCAGGCACGGCACATGGGGCTAGACTACGCCGACCTGGTCGAGGCGATCATCGCCGAGGCTCTCGCCGATGCCAAGCCGAAGGAGCGCGCGGCATGAGCCAGACCATCCGGCGCAAGGCTCCTACCGCGCGCAAGACCGCGGCCGCGCAGGGCACGGCGCGCAAGGTGCGCGCGGCCAAGGCACGGACCGGATCGGCGGTCGACCGGATCATGGCCTGGATGCCCTTTTCCGAAGCGCAGCTGCATCGCGCCTTCCTGGCGGTCATCCTCGGCGCGGCCGTGGTGCTGGCATGGTTCGCGGCCGCCATGGCCGGACTGCCCGCGCTGGCGAGCAAGCAGCTGGCGACGGTCGCCGCCGACGCCGGCTTCGAAGTCCGCCGCGTCGACGTGCGCGGGGTCAAGAACCTCAACGAGCTGAAGATCTACGAGCGCGTCCTGGCCGAGCGCGACCGCGCCATGCCGCTGGTCGACATCCATGCGCTGCGCGACGAACTGCTGCAGATCTCCTGGATCAAGGACGCTCGCGTCTCGCGCCAGCTGCCCGATACCATCGTCATCGACGTGGTCGAGCGCGAGCCGCACGCCGTGCTGCGCAAGCCCGACCGGCTGGTGCTGATCGATGCCGAAGGCAACGAGCTGGAACCGGTGTCGGCGCAGCGGGCGAAAGGCCGGCTGATCGTATCGGGGCCCGGTGCGGGCAGGCAAATGGCCGGCCTCGACGCCCTGCTGGCGGCGGCGCCGGCGCTCAAGCCCCAGGTCCGCGAGGCCGAATGGGTCGGCAATCGCCGCTGGAACGTCAAGTTCAAGACCGGCCAGGTGCTGGCGCTGCCCGAAGGCGAGCGCAAGTCGGCCGACGCGCTGATCGCTTTCGCCCGGCTCGACGGCACCAATCGCCTGCTTGGCGGGCGCGTCGTCGCTTTCGACATGCGGGCGCCCGACCGCATCTACATGCGCATTCCCGATCGCGCCAAGCAGGAGGCGCTGCGCGTCGCCGGTGCCGCTGCGCGCAAGAAGGAGGAGAAGGAGGACTGATGGCCCAACCCCGCATCGCGCGCGTCTACGGCGCGGTCAATGTCGGCTCCTTCCGCATATCGGCCATGGTCGCCGGCATTTCCGAGACCGGCGAGATGATCGTGCTCGGTTCCGGCCATCGCGCCTCGCAGGGCGTCAAGCGCGGCTACGTCACCGACATGGCCGCCGCCACATATGCCGTGCGCGACGCCATCGAGCGGGCCGAGAAGATGGCCAACACCAGCATCTCCAGCGTCTGGATCGGCTGTTCGGGCGCCGGGCTCGGCAGCCAGGTCGAGAAAGTGGAGATCGACATCGGCGGCCGCCGCATCGAGCAGGACGACATCGACCACCTGCTCGTCGCCGGCCGCGAGGTGATCCAGCCCGACGGCCGCATGGTGCTGCACGCGCAGCCGGCGCACTACACGCTCGACGGCGCGCACGGCGTCGCCAATCCCAAGGGCCTCCATGCCGAGCGGCTGGGCGTGGATATCCACGTCATGCTCGCCGACGGCGCGCCGATCCGCAACATCACCGAGACGGTGCAGAACGCCCACCTCGACGTCGAGGCGGTGGTCGGCTCGCCGATCGCCGCGGGACATGCCTGCCTCTCGCCCGAGGAGCGCGACCTCGGCGTCGCCCTGGTCGAATTCGGCGGCGAAGTGACCAATGTCTCGGTCTATGCCTCGGGCATGCTGGTCGGGCTCGCCTCGATCCCGATGGGCTCGGCGGACATCACCGACGCCATCGCCTCGGCCTTCGGCATTCGCCGCTACCAGGCGGAGCGGCTGAAATGCGTCAACGGCTCGGCGATCGCCAGCCCGGCGGACCATCGCGAGATGATCCCGGTCAATGCCCCGGGCGAGGAAGCCACCGGCCCGGTCGCCCGCCATGCCGACGACAAGAACCGGATCCCGCGGGCAGAACTGGTTTCGGTCATCACCGGCCAGCTCGGCCGGCTCATGGAGGAAGTGGCGAAGGCCCTGAAAGCCGTGGGTTTCAACGGCCAGCGCGGGCAGCAGGTCGTCCTTACAGGCGGCGGCGCGGAGCTGGTCGGCCTTGCCGATTTCGCCCAGGCGGCGCTGGGCAAGCCGGTGCGGATCGGCCGCGCCCCGCAGCTCACCGGATTGCCCGAGGCGCACGTCAAGCCCGGCTTTGCAACGCTGGCCGGGCTGGTGCTATACGCCGCAGCCGATCCTGTCGACATCCGCTCGGTCGGGCCGAGCTACCAGCCGACGATGCGCTACAGCGGTCTGGGTCTGGCGAACCGGGTATACCGGGCGCTCAGGGAATATTTCTGAGGAGCGGGCGGGCAGCCGTCCGGCGGGGGCGGCCCCGGGGGCAAAGCCGTCTGCAGCGCGGAAATGGGCTGTGGACAAAGAATGACTCGGCTTTGATTCACCGAGTCGAAGCGTGCAATTTGCAGGTTCAGAGGTTTCCCCTCGCATGCCTGCCAGGAGAGCGAGATGAGCATCAATATCGGACCGCCGGCCATTGAGGAGCTGCGTCCCCGCATCACCGTGATCGGTGTCGGCGGTGCCGGCGGCAATGCCATTGCCAACATGATCGACGCCGAGATCGAAGGTGTCGACTTCGTCGTCGCCAATACCGACGCGCAGGCGCTGAACAATTCGATCGCCGAGCATCGCATCCAGCTCGGCCCCGACATCACCCAGGGCCTCGGCGCAGGCTCGCGGCCCGAAGTCGGGCGTGCCGCCGCGGAAGAGACGCTGGCCGAGATCGAGCGCGCGCTCGACGGCGTGCACATGTGCTTCATCGCCGCCGGCATGGGCGGCGGAACCGGCACGGGCGCGGCGCCGATCATCGCCAAGTGCGCGCGCGACAAGGGCGTGCTGACGGTGGGCGTGGTGACCAAGCCGTTCCTCTTCGAAGGCACGCGCCGCATGCGCTCTGCCGAGGCAGGCATCGAGGAGCTGCAGAAGCACGTCGACACGCTGATCGTCATCCCCAACCAGAACCTGTTCCTCGTCGCCAAGGCGGAGACCACGTTCAAGGAAGCCTTCTCGCTCGCCGACGAAGTGCTGCAGCAAGGCGTGCGCTCGATCACCGACCTCATGGTCATGCCGGGCCTGATCAACCTCGACTTCGCCGACGTCCGCTCGGTGATGGGCGAGATGGGCAAGGCGATGATGGGCACCGGCGAGGGCGAGGGCTCGAACCGCGCGCTCGAGGCGGCCGAACGCGCCATCGCCAATCCGCTGCTCGACGGCGTCTCGATGCAGGGCGCCAAGGGCGTCATCATCTCGATCATCGGCGGCGACGACATGAAGCTGCTCGAAGTCGACGAGGCGGCGAACCACATCCGCGAGCTGGTCGATCCCAACGCCAACATCATCTGGGGCTCGGCGTTCAATCCCGACCTCGCCGGCAAGATCCGCGTCTCGGTCGTCGCCACCGGCATCGAGCAGACGGCCGAGCAGGCGGAAGTCGCCTCGCGGCCGCTCAATCTCGGTGCCTCGCGCGGTCCGGTCCTGCCGACCGCGGCACAGGCCGCGGCACCGGCTCCCGCGGCACCGCCGGCGCAGCCGCTGTTCGGCCGCCCGCCGGAAACGGCCGCACCGCCCGAGCCTGAGCCCGAGCCGCAATACGAGGCATCGGCCGAAGCCGAAGCGATGCCGCTCGAACTGCTCGACGAAGCCGAGGAGGCAGAGGACGACTGGGCGGATGAAGCGCCGACCACGCTTTCGCAGCCGGGCGGCGAGGATGGTGGCGGCCTTACCGGCGGCGCGGACGAGGACGATGACGACGCGACGCCCTATGCCAGCCTCACCGGCGTCAGGCCGGGCAAGCGAGAGCCGCTCGATCTGGGCCTCGAGCAGGTCGATGACGCGGCTTCCGCTCCGCAGGGGCCGCAGGACGACCTGCTGCGCGACGCCAGCCGGCTCGCCGAGGAAGACGCGCCGGTCACGCCCATGATGGGTCGCCGCCGCAACCTCGTTTCGGAATCCGGCGGCGGCGAAGGCGGACCGGTTGCCGGCAGCACCCTGTTCGAGCGGATGGCCAATCTTTCCCGCGGCGTGAAGTCGTCGGGCAAGGAGGAAGAGGATGAAGAGGACGAGGGCGGCGCCTCGATCAGCATCCCGCGCTTCCTGGGCCGGCAGAACAACCAGTAGGACGGGACTGCCCATCGCATGCCGGCTTCGTGCCGGCGTGTCATTCGCCTCAGGTTAAGGTTGCCTCGGGCACCGGATCGCCGGCTTCGCAAGAGACGGCGCGTCGGGAACTGCGGGCAATGGCGAGAGGACCTATGCCGGCTGCGGCCAAAGCGGCACATCATGCCCCGGTCCGCCTGCTGCTTGCAGCGGGTGCGGCGGCCTGCGCCCTTGCGGGCGGCGCCGGCGAGGGCCTGGCCCAGCAGCGGGTCCGGCCCGGCGAGACGGTGTCGCAGCCGGTGGTCCAGCCCTTGCCGAACCAGGACAACCTGCGGCTCAACGCGGCGCTGTCGCGGCTCGGCCGCAATCCGCGCGACCTCGACGCGCTGATCGATGCCGGCAGCGCCGCTCTGGCGCTCGGCGATGTCGACGCGGCGACCGGCTTCTTCAAGCGCGCCGACCAGGTTTCGACCAACGACGCCCGGGTCAAGGCCGGGCTCGGCGGGGCGCTGGTGCGCAGCGGCAATCCGCTCGACGCGATCGACCTGTTCGACGCGGCCGAGCGGGCGGGGGCGGAGCCGGCATCGCTGGCCGCCGACCGCGGCCTCGCCTACGACCTGATCGGCGACAACGCGACCGCGCAGCGCCTCTACCGGGTGGCGATGACGCGCGGCGACAGCGACGAAGTGACGCGCCGCATGGCGCTCAGCCAGGCGATCGTCGGCGACCGCCGCAATACGGAGGCGACTCTGCTGCCGCTGCTGCGCCGGCAGGACAAGCCGGCGTGGCGCACGCGCATCTTCGCGCTCGCGATCCTGGGCCAGGCCGACGAGGCGATCCGCACTGCGCACACCATCCTGCCCCAGCCGCTGGCCGAAAGCATGGCGCCCTACCTGCGCTACATGCCCCAGTTGACCAAGGCGCAGCAGGCGGCCGCGGCCAATCTCGGCAGCTTCCCGCGCGCGTCGGAGATCGGTCGCGACGATCCCCGCTTCGCGCAGTTTCTCGCCAATGCCAGGCCGACGGCGAGTGTCGCCGCCGCCGATGCGACCCTCGTGCCCAGGGGCGAGCCTCTCGGCCGCGCGGCGCGTACGCGCACCGACCGGCAAGCCGCACCGCCCGAGCGGCCGACGCGCGTTGCGGCGAGGACCCCGGCCGTCTCCCCGGCCCGCCCGGCCGAGCGGATCGCCCCGCCCGAACCGCAACCGACGCGCGAACTCGCCGAACCGGCAGCGGCCCCGCCGGTGGCCGCTTCCCGCCCGGCCGCACCGCCGCCGAGCATGGCGAAGTCGATCACCGCCTCGGCAGCCCCGGCAGTGCCGCAACTGGCGACGATCGCCTCTCCTCGGCCGGCCACGGTTCCGGCACCGGCTCAACCCCCGGCAGCGACGCCGCCTGCCCCGGTGCCGGCTCCCGCTCCCGCTCCCGCCAGGCCCGCCGCCGCAGCAGCGCCGGTTGCCCGGCCCGGCTTCGACCTGGCGCGGCTGCCGGACAGCCAGACCGTCGCTCCGCCGCCGCAGCCCGCTCCGCCCCCGCCGGTCCAGACCGCGCCGCCGCCGCCTGCCCCTGCTCCTGCACCCGCTGCACCGGTCCAGGCCGGGCTCGATGCGCCGTCGTCGCGAATCAGCCTTGCCGAGGCGTTCCGTGACCTCGGACCGCCCCAGCCCGGCGCGGCTCCGGTCGCGCCCGGGGCGGTCGACATCCGGCGCCTGGCAGCGGCCAAGCCCAAGCCGCCCGAAAAGCTCGCGCCCAAGCCGGCGCCGCCCAGCCACCCCAGCCGCATCTGGGTGCAGATCGGCGTCGGCCGCGACAAGAGCGCGCTGGCGATCGACTGGAGGAAATATCTTCGGCAGACCGCGGCGCTCAAGGGCCGCGCCCCCTATATAAGCGACATGGGACGGACCAATCGCTTGCTCGTCGGCCCCTTCGACAGTGCGGCGAAGGCGAACAAGTTCGTATCGGACCTGCGCGGGAGCGAGCTGGAAGGCGCCTACCTCTGGACCAGTCCGGCAGGACAGGTGGTGGATACGCTGCCGATCCGCTAAGGGTGGAATGGGTCGACAGCGCTTTTCCACACCTTGTGAACAGAGTTGTCGAGTTTTGCGCAGGCGTTATCGAGTGCCGGATTGTCTCCGACGGGATCGGCGAAGCATCCATCGCTCCGCAATGGAACGAAGATTATGGACTATATGAGATCCGTGCAGGACCATATCGACAGAGATGACGACGCCGCCCCGGTGGAGATGCTTGCATCGCTGTTCGAGGCGCGCGGCTGGCCGTTCGAATTCGTCAGCGACGACGAGATCTCGGGAGAGGTCCAGGGCAGCTGGGCGACGTACCAGTTCCAGGGCGTCTGGCGCGCCGAGGACCATGTCCTGCAGCTGCTCTGCCTGCCCGACATCCGCCTGCCGGACGACAAGCGCGCGGCCATGTTCGAAGCGCTGGCGCTGATCAACGAACAGCTGTGGGTCGGCCATTTCGACGTCTGGTCCAATGGCAGCGTGCTGCTCTACCGGCACGGGCTGATGCTGGGCGACGAAGGCCTGCTCAGCCCCAGCCAGGCGCAGATGGCGGTCGAGGCCGCGATTATCGAGTGCGACCGCTTCTACCCGGTCTTCCAGTTCATCCTCTGGGGCGACAAGACCCCGGCCGAAGCGCTCGCCGCCGCCATGGTCGACGCGGCGGGCGAAGCCTGACCCGCTTCTCTCCATTCCGGAGAGGTGACAACAGGGATACCGATGCTCGAATCCATCCTCCTGGTCGGCTGCGGCAACATGGGCGGCGCGATGCTCGCCGGCTGGCTGGCGAGCGGGATGGCACCATCGCGCTTCACCGTGGTCGACCCGGTGCTCGCCGAGGCTCCGGGCGGAGTCGAATTGCTGCGGCAGGTCCCCGGCGGCCGCCGCTTCGATGCGGTGCTGCTGGGCGTGAAGCCTCAGTTGCTGGGCGAAGTCGCACCGCAAGTGGTGCCGGCCGTCGGCAGCGGCACTCTCGTCCTGTCGATCCTTGCCGGCGTCGAGCTGGCCAGCCTTGCCGCCCGCTTCCCAGGTGCCGGCGGCTTCGTGCGCATCATGCCCAATCTCGCCGCCGCCATCGGCAAGTCGCCCGTCGCGCTCTTCGCCCCGGCGCTCGATCCGGCGGGCCGGGACGCGGTCGCGGCGCTGATGGAGCCGCTCGGCACGCCGGCATGGCTGGCGGACGAGGAACAGTTCCACGCGGTGACGGCACTGGCGGGCTCGGGCCCGGCTTTCGTCTATCGCTTCATCGATGCCCTGGCCGCCGGCGCCGTGGCGCTCGGCCTGCCGCCGGAACAGGCGCAGAACCTCGCCCTGGCCACGGTCGAAGGCGCTGCACTGCTGGCCGCGGCATCGCCGCACGACCCCGGCGAGCTGGCCCGCCGCGTCGCCAGCCCCGGCGGGACGACCCAGGCCGGGCTCGACGTCCTCGATGCCGAGGGCGCGATCGCGCGGCTGGTCGCGGCCACTCTGGCCGCCGCCTGCGACCGCAGCGCCGAGATGGCGCGCGAGGCCCGTTGAGCTTGCCGCTGCGCGCGTATTACAATTTGACACAGATTGATGTCCGGTTCTTCTTGAATGTTTAACGCGGGAGGGCGATATTCCCGGGTACCGGTTCCGCGTGGTGCGGAAGCCGGGAAAGGAGATTGAAATGGCCAATTGGAACGACCCCCAGCCCTCGCGGACGGGCTTCGGAGCGTCTCCGAGCCTCAATGGCACCGCCATCGGCCGCGCCGGCTACGACACGGGCCTGCGGCGGCACATGCTTTCGATCTACAACTACATGGCTTCCGGCATCCTGCTGTCGGGCATCGTCGCGCTGCTCTTCGCCACGTCCGGCGCCGCGCAGCAGATCATGGCCACGCCGCTGCGCTGGGTGATTGCCCTGGCACCGCTGGGCTTCGTCTTCGCGATGAGCTTCGGCATCAATCGCATGCGCACTTCGACGCTGCAGATGCTGTTCTGGATGTTCAGCGTCACGATGGGCCTCTCGCTGTCGGCGATCTTCCTGGTCTATACCGGGCCGTCGATCGCGACGACCTTCTTCGCGACCGCCGCGGCCTTCGCCGGCCTCAGCCTGGTGGGCTACACCACCAAGCGTGATCTTTCGGCGATGGGCTCGTTCCTGATCATGGGCGTGGTCGGCATTCTCGTCGCCATGCTCGTGAACATCTGGCTGCAGTCGTCCGGGCTCGCCCTGGCGATCTCGATCCTCGGCGTGCTGATCTTCGCGGGCCTCACCGCCTGGGATACGCAGCGCCTGAAGAACGAGTACCAGGTGGTCGCCGGGACCGAATATGCCGGCAAGGCCGTGATCATGGGCGCGCTGAGCCTGTACCTGGACTTCATCAACATGTTCCAGTTCCTGCTCGCGTTCCTGGGCGACCGCCGCTGATCGCTCCGGCGGGGATCGAATGGGGCTGATTCAGGACGGATTCAGGTCCCGGATCGAATTTATCGTGCCTGGCGCGCCGATCGTCGCGCCAGGCATTTTCTTATCGCTACGCTGCTCGTAAGAGTACCAGTCGTGTTTCGGGGAGGTTGTGGCGTGCAGGTGTCAGGCAGCGTGCGGTTTATCGGTCTTGGCGGCGCCCTGGCGGCGCTCGCTGCCCTGTCCGCCTGTGGTCCCAAGACTCCACCGCAAAAGACGCCGCCGCCGCCGGTCGTGGTGATCCCGCCCAAGCCCTATCCGCCGCTCGGTGCGCCACCGACCATCGCCACGCCGCCGGTCGATGCCTATGGCGTGCGGCGAACGATCAACACGGGGCTAAGCGCGACACAGACCACCTGGAACCTGCGCTCGGCCTACAACGTCGCCGCGCTCAACTGCACCAAGCCCGAGCATGCCGCCATTCTCGAGAACTACCGCGCCTACCTTAAGGCCCATGCCAAGCAGCTCACCGCCGCCAACAAGGGCGTCGATGCCGAGTTCAAGGCGCGCATCGGCACGGCCTTCGTGAAATCGCGCGAAGCCTACATGACCCAGGTCTACAACTACTTCGCCCTGCCGCCGACGCTGCCGCTGTTCTGCGATGCCGCCCTGGCGATGAGCCATGAGATGAAGCTGGCGAAGTCCGCGGACCTCGCGACGGTTTCGGCTCGCGGTCTCGCCAGGCTCGACCAGGTGTTCAAGGATTTCTTCACCGGCTACGACCAGTACCGTGCCGACCTCGCCGCCTGGCAGTCGCGCTACTATCCGGCGCAGGCGACGGTTTCCGCCGGACCCGCGGTCGGCCTGCCGACTGCCGTGCGGGCACAATGATTCTCGCCGCGAATTTTCTGCTTTAAAGCGCGGTGCCTCTTCGCTAAGGGGGCCGCTCCGCGGAAGCCGGCCATCGTCCGGCCATCCGCACTCGCACTGGAACGGGGCCGTAGCTCAGCTGGGAGAGCGCGTCGTTCGCAATGACGAGGTCAGGGGTTCGATCCCCCTCGGCTCCACCAGTGCTTCTCTCGACCGGTGTTCTTCTCGACAAGCTGCGCCCCGGCGCTTAACTGGCTGCTTCCCCGCCGACGCGGGGGAGCGGTCGCCCTTGGGACTTCGCCATGCATTTTCTCGACCAGGCCAAGATCTATATCCGCGCCGGCGCGGGCGGCCCGGGGGCGGTGAGCTTCCGGCGCGAGAAATATGTCGAATACGGCGGACCGGACGGCGGTGACGGCGGCCGGGGCGGCGACATCGTCTTCGAAGCGGTGCCGGGGCTGAACACCCTGATCGACTTCCGCTACGCCCAGCACTTCAAGGCGCAGCGCGGCCACGGCGGCGCCGGCAAGAACCGCACCGGCGCGGCCGGCAAGGACCTCGTCATCAAGGTCCCCGTGGGCACCCAGGTCCTGGCCGAAGACCAGGAAACCCTGCTCGCCGACCTGACCGAGGCCGGGCAGCGCATCACTCTGCTCGAGGGCGGCCTGGGCGGACGCGGCAACGCCAGCTACAAGACCTCGACCAACCGCGCTCCGCGCCAGCACCAGCCGGGCGAGCCTGCGGAAGAGATGTGGGTCTGGCTGCGGCTGAAGCTGCTCGCCGACGTCGGGCTGGTCGGCCTGCCCAATGCCGGCAAGTCGACTTTCATCAATCAGCTGGCCAATACCAAGGCCAAGGTCGGCGACTATCCCTTCACCACGCTGCGCCCGCAGCTCGGTGTCGTGCGCCATCGCGATCGCGAATTCGTCCTCGCCGACATCCCCGGCCTGATCGCCGGAGCGGCCGAAGGCGCCGGCATCGGCGACCGCTTCCTCGGCCATATCGAGCGCTGCCGCGTCCTGATCCACCTCATCGACATCGAAGGCACCGATCCCGCCGATGCCATGCAGGTGATCGAAGAGGAGCTCGAGGCCTACGGCGCCGGCCTCGATGAAAAGCCGCGGCTGATCGCGCTCAACAAGATCGACCTCGCCGACAAGGAACTGGTCCAGGCTTTCACCCGCGAGCTGAAAGCGGCCGGCGCGAAGAAAGTGTTCCCCATCTCGGGCGCGACCGGCCAGGGCATGGACAAGCTGCTCGACGCAGTGATCGCCCACCTGCCGGCGGCGACGGCCACCGA
>CAUJJI010000245.1 GCA_963205265.1 Pseudomonadota bacterium | reverse complement strand
TAATACCAAGGCGCGTTGATCAGAACCCATGAGCCCATTGGCGCAGTCCAAGGGACATGATGCGCCATGGCTGCTCGACGAGCTTGTTCCAGGCGAAGCAGCAGTGATCGACGATGTCGTCGTAGGATTGGAAGATGCGGTTCGACAGCCAGTTGTCGCGCATGAACTGCCAGACGTTCTCGACCGGGTTGAGCTCGGGGCACCTCGGTGGCAGCGGCATCAGGGTGATGTTGGGCGGCACGACGAGTTCGGCCGATCCATGCCATCCGGCCTGATCGAGCAGCAGGACGGCATGCGCCCCCGGTGCGACGTGGAAGGCGATCTCCTCGAGATGCATGGTCATCGCCTCGCTGTTGCACCGTGGCATGACGATGCCGGCGGCCTTGCCTTCAGCGGGACAGATCGCGCCGAACAACCATGCCGAAGACCGTCGCTGGTCCTTCGGCGCCGAGGGTCGCGTGCCGCGCTTTGCCCAGCGCCGGGTGAGTTTGGTCTGCTGGCCAACGCGAGCCTCGTCCTGCCACCACAGTTCTATCGGCGTTCCTCTCGGGAGCCGCCGCTTGATCTGCGCCAGACGGGCGGCGAAGCTTTTTTAAAATCGGCAATGTCGTCAGGCTTCTGGCCACGATGACGGGGCCGCGCCGAGAGCTTGCGGTAGCCCATCGCACGAAGCTCGCGCCCAAGCGTGTGGCGCGTGACGGAGAGCGCGAACTCGTCCCAGATCCACTGCGCCAGATCGGCAAGCCTCCAGCGCACCACGCCGTGCGCCGCCGGGATCGGCCCGGCCTCGACAACTGCCACGAGCCGGGCGCGCTGCGCGTCGTTCAGGATAGAGACCCGTCCCGGGGCCTTGCGCGTCGCCAGCCCATCGGGGCCGCCCTCGTTGAACCGCAGGACCCAATCGCGCACAATCTGCAGGGTCACGCCCGCGATCCTTGCCGCCTCGCTACGGCTGCCACCGTCCAGGATCAACGCAACCGCCAACAGCCGCCGTACCTGATCGGGATCTCCGCTTCGTCGCGCAAACCGACGCAAATCCGCCGAAGTGTAGTCAGATCGAACCCCAATCGCTGCCGCCATCGCAAGCCTCCACGTGCCTGCAACGTCGAATCAGATTTTCAGCAGTTTGGGAATCCCTGCCGTGAGTCAGCCTCAGCGCGCCTTGGTATAACGCTCGAATAGCGCGTGCAACTTCGTCGCAGCCGCGTAGTCGAATTGAGCGATATAGGTGACGATGCGGTCGAGGTCATCCAGCGCGCTTTCACGCCAGATAAGTTGCCTCATCCGCTCGGCTTGAATGCTTCCAGGCGTTGCCGGATTCTTCGCATCGCTTCCTCATGCGGCACCGGCGGCCGCGGATCGGCGAGCGACGCTGCCACCTTGGCGCGGAACCAGGCGTCGTAGGCGGCGGCTTCCTCTTCGGAAGCAAAGCCGGCAGCGATTGGCGAAGGCTCGTTCATGTCGCGATGATACGCCCTGTCCCCCCGATCTCCAAGGCCTTCGCCCGGAGATGCGTCGGATTCGGACGCAGTCGCGCAGTCAGGCCCCCTGCGGCGCGGTTCCGCCGGTGAAGCGGCGTCCTGCCTTGGGGATCGTGGAGCCGCGCGGCGGCACGGTGCTGGACGGGCCCTTCGGCTGGTCGGGCCGGTCGAGCTTGCCGCTGTCCAGCAGTTCCTTGATCTCGTCGCCGGTCAGCGTCTCGTATTCGAGCAGGGCATTGGCGAGCAGGTGGAGCTTGTCGGTCTCGGTCCTGAGGATGTCGGTGGCCCGGGCATGGGCGCCGTCGACGAGACTGCGGATCTCGATGTCGATGAGCTTGTTGGTCTCGTCCGACATCATCACCCGCTGCGAGCCGCCCATGCCGAGGTAGCCCTCGTAATGGTCCTCGTACTGCAGCGGCCCGAGCTTGTCCGACATGCCCCACTTGGTGACCATGTTGCGGGCGAGGCTGGTAGCGTACTGGATGTCCGATGATGCGCCCGACGAAACCTTGTCGTGGCCGAAGATCAGCTCCTCGGCGACGCGGCCGCCCATGCTGACCGAGAGGTTCGCCAGCATCTTGTCGCGGTGATAGGAATAGGAATCGCGCTCAGGCAGGCGCATGACCATGCCCAGCGCGCGGCCGCGCGGGATGATCGTCGCCTTGTGGATCGGGTCCGACGCCGGCTCGCGGATCGAGACCAGCGCGTGGCCGGCCTCGTGATAGGCGGTCATCTTCTTCTCATCCTCGGTCATGACCATGGAGCGGCGCTCGGCGCCCATCATGACCTTGTCCTTGGCGTCCTCGAACTCCTGCATGGCGACGAGCCGCTTGTTGCGGCGCGCGGCGAGCAGCGCCGCCTCGTTGACGAGGTTGGCGAGGTCCGCGCCCGAGAAGCCCGGCGTGCCGCGGGCGATGACTCGCGGATTGACGTCGGGAGCGAGCGGCACCTTCTTCATGTGCACGGCGAGGATCTTCTCGCGCCCGTCGATGTCGGGGATCGGCACGACCACCTGGCGGTCGAAGCGGCCGGGACGCAGGAGCGCCGGGTCGAGCACGTCGGGCCGGTTGGTCGCGGCGATGATGATGATGCCTTCGTTGGCCTCGAAGCCGTCCATCTCGACGAGCAACTGGTTGAGCGTCTGCTCGCGCTCGTCGTTGGAATTGCCGAGGCCGTGGCCGCGATGGCGGCCGACGGCGTCGATCTCGTCGATGAAGACGATGCAGGGCGCGTTCTTCTTGGCCTGCTCGAACATGTCGCGCACGCGGCTGGCGCCGACGCCGACGAACATTTCGACGAAGTCGGAACCCGAAATGGTGAAGAACGGCACGCCCGCTTCGCCGGCGATGGCGCGGGCGAGCAGGGTCTTGCCGGTGCCGGGCGAGCCGACCAGCAGCGCGCCCTTGGGGATCTGGCCGCCGAGCTTGGCGAAGCGCTGGGGATCGCGCAGGAACTCGACGATTTCCTCGAGCTCCTCGCGCGCTTCGTCGATGCCGGCGACGTCGGCGAAGGTGACGCGGCCCTGGCGCTCGGTCAGCAGCTTGGCTTTCGACTTGCCGAAGCCCATCGCGCCCGAGCCGCCGCCCTTCTGGACCTGGCGCAGCGCGAAGAAGGCGATGCCCAGGATCAGCATGAAGGGCAGGGCCTGGACCAGGATGTAGAGCAGCAGGTTCGGCTCTTCCGGCTGCTTGCCGGCATATTTGACGCCGTTTTCCTGCAGCAGCTGCGGCAGGCTGGTATCGTTGGGGATGGGGATCGTGCTGAAGCTGTCGCCGTTCTTGTACTTGCCGACGATGCGGTCCTCGCCGATCTGAACTTCGGAAACCGTGCCTTCCGCGACCTTGCTGCGGAAATCCGAATAGCGGATCGAGCTGCCGGCCTCGGTCCGCGGTCCGAACGCCGATACCACCATCAGCAGCACGAGGAATATCCCGCCCCAAAGGAGCAGGCTTTTCAGCCAGGGGTTGCCGTTGGGCTGCTGGTCATCGTTCATGTCGGGAAAGCGTCCTTCTTCACAGGTGACTATGTAGGTCAGGACCGCTGAATGGCAAGTTAAGTGTGGCGGAACGAAAGCGGCAAGAGGCGTGGCGCTGCCGCGACCCCGGGGCCCGGATCGGAGCGATCCGCGCAGGTGCGGAGGTGTTGACACTGTCGACACTGTCCAAGGAAAACAATTCGGGCTCCCATTTATGGGCCTGTGGCGCGCGCACCGGCAGGGGCGCCGGAGCCTTCCTGTCCCTTGCGGGACTCGAAGAGCCAGGAGGTTAGGCCAGGGAGCGGGAGTAGGACAGCGCCAGGTGAGGCGCCGACCGGCCGATGCGCCGGCCGGCTCGGGAAGACCGCTATCCCTTCACCAGCTCGTAGTCCCCCGCATCGTCGACCCGCGCTTTCCAGCCCGGATAGACGACGATCGTGGTGAAGCTTTCCTCGATGATCGCCGGGCTCGCCACTTCGTCGCCGGGCTTGAGCTCGCCGCCCAGGTAGACCGGCGTTTCGGCGAAGCCCTGGCCGAGGTTGGCGCGGCGGGTCTTGGCGGGGCTGGGCGTGCCCTTGGGCGCGGTGAAGCCGCCTTTCGCATCGGGCGAGGTGGTGGGGATCATGGCGACGAGGCGCACGCCCGAGACTTCGGGCGTCTCGTGCTCGCGGATATGGTTGTATTCGGCCATGTGCCGCGCGTTGAACAGTTCCATCGCCCGCTCGCCGAAGCCGGCATCGATGAACGACAGGTCGTGCAGCCGCCCGTCGGCCTTGTAGTCGAAAGTCAGTGAGAAGTTCTGCCCGGGATAGCGCATGTTGAGCTGGTAGTTGACCGAGAGGCTTTCGGTCTTGAAGCCGGCGTCGCGGAAATACTTTTCCGCCCGCGAGCCGACTTCGTCCCACAGCGCGCGGACCTTGTCGAGGTCGAGCTCAGTGGCCTTGGCGATGTAGGAGCGTTCCTCGTCGATCGTCGGGTTGGCGACCAGCGTGCCCAGAGCCGAGAAAGTCGGCGAGGCCTTGGGCACCAGCACCTTGTCGATGCCCAGGTCCTCGGCCTGGATCGCGGCGAAGGCCGGGCCGTTGCCGCCGTAGGCGAGCATGACCAGGTCCTTGGGATCGATGCCCTTGCCCGCGGTCGTGCGGCGCACGCCCTGGCTCATGTTGGCGTTGACGACGCGCCAGCAGTCGAAGGCCGCGTCCTCGGGCCCGTAGCCCATCTCGTCGGCGATCTTCCTGAAGGCGTCCTCGACGCCGTCGCGCTTGAGGCGGAAGGAGCCGCCGGCGAAGCCTTCGTCGGTGGAAAGGATGCCGAGCATGACCAGCGCGTCGGTGACGGTCGGCTCGGTGCCGCCGCGGCCGTAGCTGATCGGGCCGGGCTTGGAGCCCGCCGACTTCGGCCCGACTTGCAGCGCGCCGTTGTTGACGTGGCAGATCGAGCCGCCGCCGGCGCCGAGCGTCTCGACTTTCACCATCGGCACGCCGATCAGGTAGCGGTGGTGCATGTTCCAGCCGGCTTCGGCCGGGGCCTGGCCGTCGATGACGACCGACATGTCGTAGGAGGTCCCGCCCATGTCGACGCAAAGCAGGTTGCGGTGGCCCTTGGCGACGCCGACATGGGCCGAGCCGATGACGCCGCCCGCCGGGCCCGAGGCCAGCACGCGGATCGGGGCGCCGTCGATATATTCCTTGGTCATCACGCCGCCCGAGGCCTGCATGACCATCAGCTGGTTCTTGTAGCCGCCCTCGGCCAGTCGCGCGACCAGGCGCTCGAGATAGGAAGTGACGCGCGGGCCGACATAGGCGTTGACCACGGTGGTCGAGGTCCGGTCGTATTCGGGCGCCCGCGGCAGCACTTCGTGGCTGGCCGAGATGTAGGCGTTCTGGATCTCCTGGGTGACGATTTCCTTTGCCCGCTTCTCGTGCTCGGGATTGACGAAGGAGAACAGGAACGAGATCGCCACCGCCTCGACGTTCTGCAGGCGCAGCTTGCGGCAGGCCTCGCGCACCGCGTCCTCGTCGAGCGGGTGATGGATCGTGCCGTCGTGCAGCACGCGCTCGGGCACGGTAAGGCGGCGGCGGCGCGGGGTGATCTGCTTGGGCGGGGCCAGGCGGACGTCCCAGATGTCTTCCTTGAAGCCGCGTCGGTATTCGATCTCGTCGCGGAAGCCTTCGGTGGTGATCAGGCCGGTGAGGGCACCGTTCATCTCGATTAGCGTATTGTCGGCGATCGTCGTGCCGTGGACCACGGCGTCGCACTTGCCCAGGAAGTCCTGCAGCGACAGCCCCTCGATCGCGGCCAGCCTGGCAAGGCCCTCCATGACGCCGATCGAGCGGTCTTCGGGGGTGGAGAGATTCTTGTGGAGGATGACTTCGGTGCCCTTGAGCAGGGCGAAGTCGGTAAAGGTGCCGCCGATGTCGATGCCAACGCGATAAGTCATTGAGTATCCTCTAGCCCTGAAAATTCCTCCCCGGCACGGGGAGGGGGACCACCCGCAGGGTGGTGGAGGGGGCTATCCCCAGGAAGTCGCGTCGATGAGGCGAGCCCCCTCCACCACGTCGCCTGCGGCGCCGCGGTCCCCCTCCCCGTAGCGGGGAGGATCATAACCCTACTCGGCCGCTTCGCGCAGCTCCTCGACGCCCATCTGCTTGCGCAGCGCCTCGGTGGCGTCCCAGTCCACGGCGAGGTCGTACTGCTCGAGCGTGCCGGTCAGCACCACGCCGTACTTGTTGCGCGCGGCTTCGGGGCTGACATATTCGTCGAGCACGTCTTCCTTGACCTGCTCGGGATCGCGCAGCAGCGGGAAGCCGAAGCCGGCGCCGCCGCCGTGCTGGTAGGCGATGACCGAGCCCGACGGCAGCAGGTCGCTGGCGGTATGCTCGATCTTGCGCTCGTTGGGCGAACCCACTTCGAAATGGTTGGTATAGGGGATGGCGTCGTCGCCGCCGCACATGCCGCGCAGGGGATGGTCGGCGGAGACCATCCAGGCCATCGCCGAAGTCGGCTTGAGCACCTGCTTGACGTTGAGGCTGCCCGGGGCGCCGCGCCACTGGCCGGCGCCGCCGCCGTCGGTCTTCATTTCGCGGCTGATGTTGAGGATCGGGAAGCGGCTTTCGGCGTCTTCGGCCTCGGACAGGATCAGGTTGCCCAGCGCATTGGGGCACGAGCCCCAGCCGTCGATGCCCTTGACCGCCGAGACGTCCATCGACCGGCAGTCGACGCCCTGGTCCATCCACATCATGCCGTTCTCGTCGAAGCCGATGACGGCGTTGGGCATGCCGATCTTGTAGAGCTGCGGCTGGGCGCGCTCGGGCGCGACCTGCGACAGCGCGACGCAGACCGCCTCGGTGATCTCGCAGGCCGGATGGAACGAGCCGAGCGCGGCGGGCTTGTTCGGCGGCGGCTGGGCGATGCAGCCCTCGGGAATGATGATCTCGATCGCGTTGAACATGCCCTCGTTGCGGACGATGGTCGGGTCCATGTGGGTGATGACCTGGGTCATCACGTAGGAGCGGCTGTTGGCGAAGGTGTTCCACACGCCGACGAGGTCCTGGCGGTCGTCGGTGCCGGTCAGGTCCACGGTCAGCTGGTCGCCCTTCACCGTGCAGGCGACATGGACCTTGATGTCCTTGGTGCCGGCGGTGTCGTGGTCGATCAGGACCGTGCCCTCGTAGGTTCCGTCGGGCCACTTCGCGACTTCCTCGCGCACGCGACGCTCGGTGTGGTCGATCGAGCTGTTGATCGCCGCCTTGATCGTATCGGAGCCCCACTTGCCGATCAGGCCCTGGAGCATCTTCACCGCATGCTGGACCCCGCCGATCATCGCCGCGATGTCGCCGGCGAAAGTCGCGAAGCGGTTGTTGCGGATCACGAAGTCGAACACGTCCTTGCGCAGCTCGCCGCGGTGGACGAGCTTGATGCAGGGGTAGATCACGCCTTCGGTGAAGATGTCGGTGGCTTCCAGAGTGAAGCCGCCCGGGTCCTTGCCGCCGGTATCGCCCTGGTGCGCCTGCAGCGTCTGGATGCAGATCAGTTCGCCCTTGTCGTCGTAGACCGGGCCGTAGACGCAGTAGTCGGGCAGGTGGCCGCCGCCGTGGTCGGGATCGTTGGCCAGGAACACGTCGCCCGGACCCCAGTCGTAGCGGTCCTGGTTCATCAGGCCCCAGCGCGTCTCCATCTGGTTGACGAAGGTGAGGTGCGGCGTGCCGATCGCCCCCATGGCCAGGCGGCCGTGGCCGTCGACGATCGCGGCGTTGCGCTCGTTCGACTGGTTGATGATCGGCGACGAGGCGGCGCGGCCAAGGAAGGTCGCGCTTTCGAAGCAGACCGTCTCGAAAGCGCCGCGGATGATGTCGGCGGTGACCTGGTCGATGTTGACGTTGGTCGGCAACGGGTCGCGCCGGGCGGCCAACTTGCGGTTCAGCTCGAAAGACATGGCTGTTACCTTTCTCCCCATCCTCGACCGCGTGCTCGACCGATCAGGCGCACGGCGGGATCATTGCTTTGGGCCTAGGCTACACGCATTTGCACTTCTCGACAAACCACGCGGGCCAATCTGCAATATATGAAATCCGCGCCACTATGGGTAGTGAGCGGGCATGACCAAGGCCCATCCCATCTACGCCGCGATGGAAACCACCATCTTCGAGCGCATGTCCGGACTCGCCCGCGAGTTCGGCGCGATCAACCTCGGCCAGGGCTTTCCCGACGAGCAGGGCCCGCCCGAACTGATCGAGGCCGCGGCGCGGGCGCTGCGCGAGAAGTCCAGCCAGTATCCCCCCGGCGCCGGGCTGCCGGAGCTGCGCGATGCCGTCGGCGACTTCTACCGCCGGCGCCAGGGACTTCACATCGCACGCGAGGATGTGATCGTAACCTCCGGCGCGACCGAGGCGATTGCCGCCTCGATCCTGGCCCTGGCCGGGCCGGGGGACGAGGTGATCCTGTTCCAGCCCGCCTACGATGCCTATGCGCCGATGATCCGCCGCGCCGGTGCCGTGCCGGTGGCGGTGAACCTGCAGCCGCCGGACTGGCGCTACCGCGCGGAGGACCTCGAGGCGGCAATCGGTCCGCGCACCAGGCTGCTGATGTTCAACGATCCGCTCAATCCCGCGGGCACGACCGCCGGCGAGGCGGAACTGGCGATGATCGCGCAGCTGTGCCTGCGCCACGACCTGGCCGTGATCAGCGACGAGGTCTGGGAGGACGTCCGCTTCGACGGCATCGCCCACCGTTCGCTGATGAGCCTGCCGGGCATGGCCGGGCGAGTGGTGAAGATCGGCTCGGCGGGGAAGATCTTCGGCGTGACCGGCTGGAAGATCGGCTGGATGTGCGCGGCACCCGAACTGGCGCGGGTCCTGGGCCGGGCGCACCAGTTCCTGACCTATGCCTCGGCGCCGCCGCTGCAGTGGGCCGTGGCCGAGGGGCTGGGCAAGCCCGACGCCTGGTTCGCCGGGCAGCGCCAGGCCTGGGCGGCATCGCGCGAGCGGCTGGCGCTCGGCCTGCAAGGGGCGGGCTATGCGGTACTGCCCAATGCGGCGACTTGGTTCCTCTGCGTCGATCTCGCGGCCTCGGGAATCGACCTGCCCGACCGCGCGTTCAGCGACCGCGCCGTGCGCGAGGCGGGCGTGGCCTCGATCCCGGTCTCGGTCTTCTTCGAAAGCGAGGGGCCGACGAACGTCGTGCGCTTCTGCTTTACCAAGGGCGACGCGGTGATCGACGAGGCGGTCGAGCGGCTGGGTGCGTTCCGCGATACGCTTACGCGTTCAACCCGCCGTTGACGCTGATGACCTGGCCGGTGATCTTCGCCGCGCCGTCGCCGCAGAGGAATACCGTGACCGGGGCGATATCCGCCGGGGTCGGCAGGCCCAGGCCGGCGCGCTTGCCGGCGGTCTCCATGCGGCTCGACCCCATCAGCTCGGCGGTGCGGCTTTCCAGGACGTAGCTCGGCGAGATGCAGTGGGCGCGGATGCCGTCGCGCGCTGCTTCGACCGCGAGGTTGCGGACGAAGCCGACCGTCGCTGCGCGCGCCGCGCCGACCGTCGTCTGGTTGGGCGCGGCGAAGCGTCCGGCGTCCGAGATGAAGGCGACCAGCGTCCCGCCGCGCCGCGCCAGATGCGGATAGGCGGCATGGGCCAGCCGCTGGAACCAGGCGGCGGAGAGATCGTAGAACGGGCCGATGCCCTCGGGCTCGATCTCGGCGAAGCGGCCGGTCAGGCGGTAGCCGGTGGGGCCGTTCGACAGGCAGTCGACCACCGCGTCGAGACGGCCGAACCTTGCCGCCGCCTGCTCGACGATCCGCGCCGCCGCGCCGCCTTCGCCGGCGTCCAGCACCACCGCCGCCGCCGCGTCGCCCAGTCCCGCCGCCAGCGCGGCCGCCTTGGCCTCGCTGCGGCCGTGGACGACGACTGCCCAGCCTTGCGCTGCCGCTTCCTTCGCCACCGCCGTCCCGATCGACCCGGTGCCGCCGGTGACCAGCATGACCTTGCGGTCAATCGTCCCCATAGCTGTTCCCGCGCAGATCGTCGGAGGCGAGGTCCGAGAAGCGGGTGATGCGCGATTCGAAGCGCATGCGCACCTTGCCGGTGGCACCGTGGCGCTGCTTGGCGACGATCAGCTCGGCAAGGCCGTGGACGCGCTCCATGTCGGCGACCCAGGCGGCGTGGGCTTCGTGGATCTTGGCGTCGTCGCCGTCGACCGGCTGCTTCGGTTCCTTGGCGGCGACGTAGTAGTCCTCGCGGTAGACGAACCAGACCATGTCGGCGTCCTGCTCGATCGAGCCCGATTCGCGCAGGTCCGAAAGCTGCGGCCGCTTGTCGTCGCGCTGCTCGACCGCACGGCTGAGCTGCGACAGTGCGATCACCGGGACCGAAAGCTCCTTCGCCAGCGTCTTCAGGCCGCGGCTGATCTCGGAAATCTCGTTGACGCGGTTGTCGCCGGCGCGGCCGGTCCCTTGCAGCAGCTGCAGGTAGTCGACGACGATCAGCCCGATGTTGTGCCGCCGCTTCAGGCGCCGGGCGCGGGCGCGCAGCGCGGCGATGGACAGCGCGGGCGTATCGTCGATGTAGAGCGGCAGCTCGGCCAGGGTCTGGCTGGCGAAGGACAGCTTCTGGAAGTCGTCGCGGCTGATCTTGCCCATGCGCAGCGCTTCCGAGCTGATGCCCGACTGCTCGGCGAGGATGCGGGTGGCGAGCTGGTCGGCGCTCATTTCCAGGCTGAAGAAGGCCGTGGCGGCGCCGACCGACTGGGAATCGTCGATGCCGTCGATCCGGTCGCGGCGCAGCCGGTCGGCAGCATTGAAAGCGATGTTGGTGGCGAGCGAGGTCTTGCCCATGCCCGGGCGCCCGGCAAGGATGATCAGGTCGGAATCGTGGAGGCCGCCGATCTTCTCGTTGACCGAGGTCAGGCCGGTGGTCTTGCCCGAGATGTGGCCGCCGGAATTCAGTGCCTTCTCGATCGCGGCGATGGCGGTGCGGGTCGCCGTGGCGAAGCCCTGCGCCTCGCTGACCGACGATGCGCCTTCGGCAACGTTGTAGAGCGCCGCTTCCGCCTGCTCGACCTGTTGCAGCGGGGCGACCGATTCGGACGTGTCCATCGCCCCTTCGACGAGGTTGCGGCCGACGGTCACCAGCTCGCGCAGCAGGGCGAGGTCGTAGATCTGCTGGGCCAGCTCGCGCGGGGCCAGCAGGCCCTGGCCGTCGGCGGTCAGACGGGCGAGATAGGCGAGGCCGCCCAGCTCCTTCAGCGCCGCGTCCGATTCGAAATAGGGCCGCAGCGTCACTGGCGTGACCACGGCCCCGCGATCGAGCAGCTGCTGGATGCGCTCGTAGACCCGGGCGTGGACGGGCTCGAAGAAGTGGGCGGGGGAGAGCTGCGCGGGCAGCTCCTCGATCACGCGGTTGTCGATGAGCACGGCGCCGAGAAAGGCGGCTTCCGCCTCGATATTGGCGGGGAGCGCGCGGACGGCGGGCTCGGCGGAACGGATGAGCAGGTCTTCGTGGGCCATAAGCGCGGGACAATGCTCCGGCACGAAACGCGGGGCAAGCGGGAGCGAAAATTCTGCCCCCGGACAGCCCTGTGCAAAACTGCGAGACGACACGCTAGGGGCTATCGGGACATGATATCTCGGATCACCCTTGCCGCACCATGCTGCAATTGCGTACAGCGCTCCAGCATGGCGGACCCGCGCATCTCGCATATCGAACTCGACGAGGCGACCATCCTGTGGCGCAACGCCGATATCGAGCAGGAGCGGCGAATCGCCATCTTCGACCTGATCGAAGAGAACCGCTTCAAGCCGCTGCGCGCTTACGGCGCCGGGCACGAAGGGCCTTATCGCCTGCGGCTGTCGGTGCAGGACGGGCGGCTGGTGCTCGACATCTCCGATGACGGCGGCAGTCTGCTGGAGACGCTGATCCTTGGCCTCGGGCGCTTCCGCCGGCCGATCCGCGACTATTTCGCGATCTGCGACAGCTATTATCAGGCCATCCGCAAGGCCACGGCGGCGGAGATCGAAACGATCGACATGGCCCGCCGCGGCGTCCACAACGAAGCGGCGGACATGCTGCTGGAGCGGCTCGACGGCAAGGTCGAAACCGACTTCGCGACCGCGCGGCGGCTGTTCACCCTGATCTGCGTGCTGCATATCAAGGGCTAGAGAGGGGACTGTCGCACTCATGGCACGGCGAAGGCCAAGCAGCCGGACGCAGCTGCGCCTGCTCGGGGCGGTGCTGCTCATCGCGCTCGTCGGCGGCGGTTTCGGCTGGTGGCACTTGCACCACTGGCAGCCCGACCGCGATGCCTATCCGGTGCAGGGCGTCGAAGTGGGCAACAACGACGGCGAGGTCGACTGGCCGGCGATCAAGGCGATCGGCGCCGACTTCGCCTATGTCGACGCCAGCGCCAGCGCCTTTGCCCGCGACCCCGCTTTCGTCCGCAACTTCGAGGCGGCGCGCAGCGCGCGGCTGCAGGTCGGCGCGGTCCACTGCTACGATCCCTGCCAGCCGGCGGACCGCCAGGCGGCCAATTTCGTCACCGTCGTGCCGCGCGACGCCCGCCTGCTGCCGCCCGCGGTCGAGCTCGACCTGCTGGGCGACGACTGCCCGGTCAAGGCGAGCGAAGCGGCGATCGAGAGCGAGCTGACCACTTTCCTCAACCAGCTCGAGACGCATACCGGCAAGCCGGCGATCCTCAAGGTCTCCGGCCGCTTCGAGAAGCGCTACGGCATCGCCGCGCGGATCGACCGCAACCTGTGGCTGACCGGCGACCGCTTCCAGCCCGACTATGCCGGCCGGCCATGGACCCTGTGGACGGCGAACGGCGCGCTCGCCAACGACGCCGGCGAGCCGCTGCGCTGGGTGGTGGTGCAGCCGTGAGCCCGGCGCCCGACCGCGAGGCGCTGGTCGCCGCCGCGCGCGAGGCGATGGGCCGGGCCTATGCGCCCTATTCGGGCTTCAAGGTCGGCGCCGCGCTGGCTTTCGCCGACGGCACGGTGGCGACCGGCGCCAATGTCGAGAACGCCAGCTACGGCCTCTCGCTCTGCGCCGAAACCGTCGCCGCGGCCAAGGCGATGGATGCCGGCGCGCGCGGCGGGCTTGTCGCGGTGGCGGTGATCGGCGGGAAGTCCGGCGCGCCCGAGGCGGTGGTCACGCCCTGCGGCCGCTGCCGCCAGGTGCTCAGCGAACTCGCCCAGCTCGGCGGCACCGACCCGCTGGTCTGGAGCGCCGGCGGCGCCGAAGTGCTCGAGACGCGGCTCTCGGTCCTGCTGCCGCACGCCTTCGGACCGGGGAGCCTGGGCTAGGGCGTGATCATGTTATTGGAAGCGCTGACGATTCGCATTGAGATGATCACGCGCCAGGGCGATCGTGAAAGATGGGTTAGTGCATTTTCCAGGCGGCGAGTGCCATCAAGCGCTGCTCCGCTGCAAGCGCGGCGTCATCCCTCGCGCTGTTCCAGCCATTCGACCAGCGCCGCCAGGCATTCGCGGCCGAGCAGCTTGCTGCGCTCGGGGCTCCAGCCCTGGACCGGGTCGGGGGCGTCGTCGTGGTCCTTGAACGGCATTTCCAGAGTCATCGCGACGCAGCCGAAGCGTTCGGCCAGCTGGCTGGTCGCCATGGCCAGGTTGCCCTTGCCCGGCGAGGCCACCGGGTAGCCGCGCCTGGTCTGGAAATCGGGCGTCCGCCGGTCGAGAATCGCCCGGTAGCGGCGGTAGCCGGCGAGCTGCTCCGGCTGCAGCGAGGGGATGCCCTCGAAGCCGGCGAGGAAGACGGCGGAGATCGCCTCGTCGCCGTGGATGTCCATGGCGAAGTCGACGCCGCTTGCGTCCATGGCGTTGCGGATCGCCAGGACTTCCGGGGAGCGTTCGGGCGAGGGGTCGGCCCATTCGCGGTTGAGGTTCACGCCCAGGGCATTGGTCCGCAAATGGCCGCGCGCCGAGCCGTCGGGATTGGCGTTGGGCACGACGTGCAGCCGGCATTGCCGCCGCAGCGCCCGGCCGACCGGGTCGGCGGCATCGGTGAGCGCTTCGAGCGCCCCTTCCATCCACCATTCGGCCATGCTCTCGCCCGGGTGCTGGCGGGCATAGAGCCAGACCTGGACCGGCCCGTCGCCCATTTCCAGGCAGTCGATCGGCCGGCCGTCGAGGCTGTGGCCCAGGCAGCGATAGTCGACGCCTTCGCAGGCGGCGGCCGCGGCGACGAGATCGTCGTGCCGCTCCAGCGAATAGGGCGCGAAGTAGGCGAACCAGCAGAGATCGCTTTCCGGCGTGTAACGGATCGTCAGCGTGCCGCCGTCGCTCTTCTCGTCCCACGCGGTCTCGGCGCGGGTCCAGACTTGCCGGTCCTCGGATACGCAGGCACGGTAGCCCGGCCAGCCCATCGGATAGGCCGCGGCACCGAGCCCGCCGAGCCGCAGCTCCAGCGCGCGCCCCTTGCCGCCGGAGACGCGGAAATGGAACCATTGGAAGAATTCGGAATCGCGGTCGCGCCTGATCCGCAGCGCGGCGGCGGCGCCGGTGACGGACAGGACCTCGATATTGCCGGAATCGAACGTGGACGTGATCTGGATGTCGCTCATTTCACTTCGATAGTTTCACCCGATGTCCCGGGGAAGCCCTTGAACAGCGCCTCGGTCATCCTGGCGGCGCCGAGCTGGCTGTTCGCCAGCGGGGAGCGGGCGCTGACGGTGAAGCGGGCGCGGCCTTCCCACAGGACCCGGTCGCCGGCGCGCTCGCGGATGGTCACCGACAGCTCGGTGTCGACTTCTCCCGCCGGCGGGCCGGACAGGTCGAGCCCGATCCCCAGCCCGACGCCCGAACCGAAGCTGCCGGTCGATCCGCCGATCCCGACCGATACCGGGCCGCCGCGGCGCCCGGGCTCGACGCTGGCGCGGCGGATGCGGACCTGGGCGACTTGCGGGGCGCTTCCCGCGACCTGCTCGCTGTAGCCGGCGAGGACCAGCTGCCGGGCGACGGCGGCGGCATAGGTGCGGAATTCCAGGCTGGCGCCGTCCTCGCCGGGCGCGGGCTCGACGGTGATGGCGCCGTGGCCCAGCGCGGCGGTATCGGGCAAGTGGAAGCGCGTCACCTGGACCGGGCCGACCGGGGCGACGCAGGCCGAAGTGGCGGCCAGAGCCAGGGCGACGGCTGCAAGGGACAGGTACCGCATTCAACGCACTCCGCTTGGCGCCGTAGCGCGCGACTATTGGCTTGCCCTTGCCGATCCGGCAAGGATCGCACCACCGTTAACCGAATTTCCGGTCGGCGATGCTAGCAGAACGCCCGACATGACTGACAAGCTTCCCGTTCTCGTGACCGGCGGCGCCGGCTATATCGGCAGCCACGCCGTCCTCGCTCTTGCCGACGCCGGCTGGCCGGTGGCGGTGATCGACAACCTCGTCACCGGCTTTCGCTGGGCCGTGCCCGATACCGTGCCGTTCTACCAGGGCGACATCGCCGACGAGCCGCTGCTCGCCCGCATCTTCGCCGAGCAGGGTACGCGGGCGATCATGCATTTCGCCGGATCGGTCGTCGTTCCCGAATCGGTCGCCGACCCGCTCAAGTACTACCACAACAAGACCGCCAAGAGCCGCGCGCTGATCGCCTCGGCCGTGGCTGCCGGCGTGCCGCACATGATCTTCAGCTCGACCGCCGCGACCTACGGCGTGCCCGACGTGCCGCGAGTGACCGAGGCGACGCCGCAAGTGCCGATCAATCCCTACGGCATGTCGAAGCTGATGACCGAGCACATGCTGGCCGACGTCGCCCGGGCCCATCCGCTGAACTACTGCGCCCTGCGCTATTTCAACGTCGCCGGCGCCGACCCGGCGGGGCGGACCGGCCAGTCGACCGCCGGCGCCACCCATCTCATCAAGGTCGCGGTCGAGGCGGCGCTGGGCAAGCGCGGCCATGTCGACATCTTCGGCAGCGACTATGCCACGCCCGACGGCACCGGCGTGCGCGACTACATCCACGTCACCGACCTGGCCGCCGCCCACGTCCTGGCGCTGGAAGCGCTCATCGCCGAGCCCGCCCGCTCGCTGACGATGAACTGCGGTTACGGCCGCGGCTTCTCGGTGCTCGAAGTGCTCGACGCGGTGGATCGCGTCACCAACCGGCGGATCGAGCGCCGCATGCAGCCGCGCCGCGCCGGCGACCCCGATTCGCTGATTTCCGACAACGGCCGGATCAAGGCGACGCTGCCCTGGGTGCCGCGCTACGACGATCTCGATACGATCGTCGGCCATGCGCTGGCCTGGGAGCGGCGCCTGGGCGAAATGGGCAGGGGCTGATCGGGCGGCGGGGACCAAGCGCCGCTTGACTTGGCGGCCCGCGCACCCTATCGGCGCCGCTTCCAATTTCGGGCGGCCAAGCCGCGAGAAGAGATAGTCATGAAGATTCGCAACAGCCTCAAGTCGCTCAAGGACCGCCACCGGGACAACCGCGTGATCCGCCGCCGCGGCCGGACCTACGTGATCAACAAGACCAACCGCCGCTTCAAGGCGCGCCAGGGCTGATTCCGGCGCGGGATGCCTGGCGCATCCTGCCCCAGCGAGCGAGCGCCACGTACGGCGGCTGCTCTTCCCCCTTACATGCGCCTTTCCGCGCGCAGTCTACACCCCGCGTCGCGGGGCGCAGGCGCGTTGACATTCCGCGCCCCCCGCCTAAGAATATGGTCAGCATTGCGTAGAGAGGACGCCTCATGCAGACCCTGGCCGAACTCGACCTGCCGCACCTCGAGATGGAGGATCCGGCTTTCGCCCGCGATCCGTTCAGCCGCTTCAACGAAGCGCGCGCCAAGCACCCCTGGCTGGCGACGTCCAAGCTCGGCCTCGTCATTACCCAGTACCAGGCGATGCGCGACCTGCTCGGCCAGGACGACAAGCTGCGGCCGCCCTACGAGGATATCGTCGGCGTCCTGGGCATGGAAGGCACGCCCTGGGGCCGCTTCACCCAGGAGCAGCTGATCTCGCTGCCGGAGACGCAGCACCGCTTCCTGCGCGATACCTTCGCCGCCAAGTTCACGCCGCGCTTCGCCAACCAGCTGCGGCCGATGATGCGGCAGACGGTGTCGCGGCTGCTCGACAACTGGGCGCCGAAGGGCAAGATCGACTTCGAGGAATTTTCCTCGCACTTCCCGATCTCGGTCATGTTCGCCCTGGTCGGCGCGCCGCAGGAAGGCATCGCCCTGCTGCGCGACGATCTCGAGGCGATCGGCCTCGCCCACAGCTACGAGCTGGATCGCTTCCCGCGCATCCAGGAAGGCATGGTCCGGCTCGACGACTTCGTCCAGAAGGTGATCGCCGACCGCCGCGCCAATCCGCATGCCGAGGCCGAGGACCTGCTCGACCTGCTGATCGAGACCAGCGACGGCGGTGACGTCAGCCATCGCCAGCTCGTCGACCTCATCATGTTCTTCTTCATCGCCGGCTACGACACCTCGAAGAACGTGCTGACCTACACGATGTACACGCTGCTCGATTACCCGGAGATCTACGCGCGCTGCGCCGACGATCACGAGTACTGCCGCAAGGTGATCGAGGAAGCGCTGCGCTGGTTCAACCCGGGCACGCTCGGCCGCATCGTCGCCGACGACATCGAGTTCCGCGGCGTGCTGCTGCCCAAGGACCAGATGCTGTTCTTCCCGCTGAGCATTTCCGGCCGCGACCCGGGGACTTTCCCCGACGCCGATACCTTCGATCCCGATCGCGTCATCGATCCGCAGAAGCGGCAGATCGCTTTCGCGCTCGGCAAGCACATGTGCCTCGGCCAATATATCGCCCGCGCCCAGCTGCAGGAGGCGCTGCACCAGATCGCCCAACGCATCCGCCACCCGCGCCAGGCGGGCGAAGTCGGGTTCCGGCCGTTCTGGGGAACCTGGGGGCTGAAGGGCCTGCCGATCGAATTCGAGCCGGGTGAAGCGAAGGTCCTCGAAGGGGCCTAGCTTCGATCTGTCGCCGGTGCGTCGTCCCCGGGCTTGACCCGCGCCGACGAAACGTCGGCGCGCGCAATGACTCGCTCCGCCGATGATTTCGCACTTGCAGCAAAATGTTTGCCAAGTGCTGATCCATGTTGCATCACTTCGCTGCAACGGGAGTCGCAATGCAGCAAACTGCCACGGCAAACTACGACGAGATGTATGACGCCGACGGCGCGGTGAGGTCCGCCTATGGCGGCTATTGCGAGTGGTACGGCGAACAGGACCGCGACTGGCTGAGGAAGCAGCACATCGAGGCCGAGCGCTTCTTCCGCCGCACCGGGATCACCTTCAATGTCTACGGCGACGACGCCGGCGAGGAGCGGCTGATCCCCTTCGACATGATCCCGCGGATCATCACCGCGCGCGAATGGCGCAAGCTGTCGCGCGGGATCGAGCAGCGGGTGAGGGCATTGAACGCCTTCCTCAGCGACCTCTACCACCGCCAGGAGATCGTCCGCGCCGGCCGCCTGCCGCTGCACGTGCTGCGCGACAACGATGCCTTCCTGCCGCAGATGATCGGCCTCACCCCGCCGGGCGGAGTCTATACCCACATCGTCGGCATCGACCTCGTCCGCACCGGGCCCGAGGAATTCATGGTGCTCGAGGACAATGCCCGCACTCCGTCGGGCGTCTCCTACATGCTCGAGAACCGCGAGACGATGATGGCGATGTTCCCCGAGCTGTTCTCGCGCGTGCCGGTGCGGCCGGTGCAGGACTACCCGCACCGCCTGGCCCGCAGCCTGAGCGCCAGCGCGCCCGACTGCGCCGCGGCTCGCCCGGTGGTCGCGGTGCTGACGCCCGGCATCTACAATTCCGCTTACTTCGAGCACGCCTTCCTCGCCGACCAGATGGGCGCCGAGCTGGTCGAGGGCAGCGACCTGCGCGTCGTCGACGGGCGCGTCGCCATGCGCACCACGCGGGGTTACGAGCCGATCGACGTGCTCTACCGCCGTGTCGACGACGACTACCTCGATCCGCTGACTTTCAAGCCCGGCAGCGTCCTCGGCGTGCCGGGGATCATGGACGTCTATCGCGCGGGCCGCATCACCATCGCCAATGCGCCGGGCACGGGCATCGCCGACGACAAGGCGATCTACAGCTTCATGCCCGAGATCGTCGAATTCTATACGGGCGAGAAGCCGCTGCTGCAGAATGTCCCGACCTGGCGCTGCAGCGAGCCCGAATCGCTGCGCTACGTGCTCGACAACCTGTCCGAGCTGGTGGTCAAGGAAGTCCACGGCTCGGGCGGCTACGGCATGTTGATCGGCCCGACCGCCTCGCGCAAGGAGATCGCCGCCTTCGAGAAGAAGCTGCGCGCGCGGCCGACCAACTACATCGCCCAGCCGACTCTGTCGCTGTCGACCGTGCCGATCTTCACCAAGGCCGGCCTGGCGCCGCGCCATGTCGACCTGCGGCCCTTCGTCCTGGTCTCGCCCAACGGCGTCGAGATCACGCCGGGCGGGCTGACGCGGGTGGCGCTGAAGAAGGGCTCGCTGGTGGTCAATTCCTCGCAAGGCGGCGGGACCAAGGACAGCTGGGTGCTGGAGGACTGATGCTGGTGGAAACGCTTGGCGGCAGGGGCCTGGAGGGGGGGTGGTTCACGCGGAAGCGCGGAGACGCGGAGATATTTTCGCGCAGAGACCGCAGAGGACGCAGAGGGGGCGTGCCGAGCCGAAGGCTCCTTTTCATCCGAGCGCCTGCCGCGCGGGAAGAGGTCTGTGGAATAGGGCGGCTGCGCCGCGGGCGCGAGCTCTCTGCGTCCTCTGCGGTCTCTGCGCGAACCAAAACTCCCTCCGCGTCTCCGCGGCTCCGCGTGAACCCAACCCAAACCCCGACCCCGCCATGCTAGGCCGCTCCGCCAACGGCATCTACTGGATGTCCCGCTATCTCGAGCGTGCGGAGAACTGCGCGCGGCTGCTCGACGTCGGCTTCCGCATGGCGCTGACGCGCGGCGACCACGCGCAGGAAGAGGAATGGCGATCGGTGCTGGTGACGATCGGCCAGAACGAGGACTTTCTCCAGCGCAACGGCGACTATACCGGACCTCAGGTCTGCAATTTCATCCTGCGCGACAAGGACAATCCCGCCAGCGTCCTTAGGATGATCGAATATGCGCGGACCAATGCCCGGGCGGTGCGCACCAGCATCACTCGCGAAGTCTGGGAAGCGACCAACGAAAGCTGGATGCTGCTGCGCGAGATGCTGTCCCGCCCGCCGCGCGAGAGCGAGATGGGCGCGATCCTTTCGGCCATCCGCCGGCAGGCGATGCTGGTGCGCGGGGCGATGGAAGGATCGATGCTGCGCAACGAGGTGTTCAACTTCTCGCGCATCGGCACTTTCGTCGAGCGGGCGGACAACACCGCGCGCATCCTCGACGTGAAGTATCACGTGCTGCTGCCCTCGATCGCCTGGGTGGGGTCGAGCCTCGACAACGTGCAATGGGAGACCGTGCTGCGCTCGGTCGCCGGCGACCGCGCCTACCGCTGGCTCAACGCCGGCGGCATGGACCCGCGCGGCATTGCCGAGTTCCTCATCCTCGACCGGCGTTTCCCGCGCAGCCTGGTGTTCTGCTACGAGAAGATCCGCAGCAACATGACCGGGCTGGCGCTGCAGTACGGCGGCGAGACCGAGGCGCACGGCCTGTTGCGCCACGCCGGGGCGCGGCTCCACCAGCTGACGATCGAGGCGATCTTCGAGCGCGGGCTGCACGAGTTCCTCACCGAGTTCATCGGCGACACGATCCGCATCGGCGAGGCCATCTCCGCCGACTACCGTTTCATCGCATAGGAGCCTGCCCGTTGCGCCTCTCCATCCGCCACGTGACGCGCTACGAGTTTTCCGACCCGGTCCACTACGGCCTGCAGCGGCTGCGGCTGACGCCCAAGCCGACTCACGGCCAGCACCTGCTCGACTGGCGGATGGAGTTCGACGGTGCCAGCTTCGAGGTCGAGTACGACGACCAGCACCACAACCACACGACGCTGATCTCGCTGGCGCCGGGCACGCAGGTGCTGACGGTCACCTGCAGCGGGCTGGTCGAGACATCGGACAATGCCGGGATCATCGGCCACCACGCCGGCCACGTGCCGCTCTGGCTGTTCCAGCGCCCGACCCGGCTGACCCGGCCCGGACCGCGGATGCGCGCGATGGTCGCCGGTCTCGAAGGCGACCGCGGCGACCGGCTGGAGGTGCTGCATGCGCTGTCGCAGGCGGTGCGCGACACGGTGTGCTATGAACTGGGCGTCACCGATGCCGAGACCACGGCCGAAGCCGCGCTGGAAGCCGGCCAGGGCGTCTGCCAGGACCATGCCCAGATCTTCATCGGCGCCGGCCGCCTGCTCGACATCCCGATGCGCTATGTCAGCGGCTACCTGAAGATCGAGGGCCGGATCGAGCAGGAAGCAGGGCACGCCTGGGCCGAAGCCCATGTCGAGGGCCTCGGCTGGGTCGGCTTCGACGTGTCGAACGGAATCAGTCCCGACGAGCGCTACGTCCGCGTCGCCTCGGGCTTCGACTATGCCGACGCCGCGCCGATCTCCGGACTGTCGCTGGGCCAGGGCCATTCGGAGCTGCAGGTACGGCTCGCCGTCGAACAGCAGCACCAGGCGGATCAGTGACCGATGCTGCAGCTGCGTATTGATTGATTTGATCGACCCGCTACCCTGCGGACCGATCGGGGGCAACCGTCCCGCCTCGCGCGGGCCGGCAAGGGAATGCGACGTGACCTATTGCGTGGGAATGATGCTGGACCGGGGCCTGGTGCTGATGAGCGACACCAGGACCAATTCGGGCGTCGACAATATCTCGACCTTCCGCAAGATGTATCACTGGTCGGTGCCGGGCGAGCGGGTGGTCGCGATCATGACCGCCGGCAACCTCGCCACCACCCAGTCGGTGATCAGCCAGCTTGAAGAGCGCAACAAGGCCCCGGCCGAGCGCCACAATACCGTGCTCGAGGCGCCGACCATGTTCCAGGTGGCGACTGTCGTCGGCAAGCTGCTGCGCGACACGATCCGCGCCCGCGACGAGGATAACGGCCAGGAAGGCTCGGGCCAGTTCACCGCCTCGATGATCCTCGCCGGCCAGATCAAGGGCATGGAGCCGCGGCTGTTCCTGATCTACCCGGAAGGCAACTTCATCGAGGCGAGCTTCGACACGCCGTTCTTCCAGATCGGCGAGACCAAGTACGGCCGCCCGATCCTGCTGCGCGGCTACGATCGCAAGATGACTTTCGAGGACGCGGTCAAGCTGCTGATGGTCAGCTTCGATTCGACGATCAAGGCCAACCTCTCGGTGGGCCTGCCGCTCGACCTGCTGGTGGTCGAGACCAGCAGCTTCGAACCGCTGCACGAACGCCGCATCGACGCGTCCGATCCCTATTTCCGGTCGATCTCGGCCGGCTGGGGCGAGGCGCTCAGGCAGGCGTTCCACTCGCTGCCGCCGTACGTCTTCTGACCGTCCCGCTGCTGTCCCGGTCACGGGGCAGGGACAACGCCCACTTGCCCCCGGCAGCCGAAGCGTTTGGCTGGCGGCGAACAGCCCCTTCCCCCCCGCCGCAGCTTGCGGCAGGATATGATCCATAAAGTGCCATAGAACGGCGCGGGAGAAGGATTCGGACAATGGCCCAGAAGCTCGAGGACCTCGATCTCTATCACCTGCCGTGGCACGAGCCGTCGTTCGCCGCCGATCCCTATCCGCAGATCGAGGCGGCGCGGGAAAGGCACCCCTGGCTGGCGAAGTGCGAGGCCGGCTATGTCATCTTCGAGTACCAGGCGATCCGTGACCTGCTGGTCCAGGACGACAAGTTCCGCCCCTCGTTCGACGGTGTCGTCGAGATCATGGGCGCGCGCGGCACGCCCTGGGGGCGCTTCACCGAAGAGCAGATGATCGCCATGCCCGACAGGGAACATGGGCTCATGCGCAGCACTTTCGCCGCCAAGTTCACGCCGCGCTACGCCAACCAGCTGCGGCCGATCATGCGCGAGACGATGGAACGGCTGCTGCGCGAATGGGCGCCCAGGGAGCACATCGATTTCGAGGAGTTCGCCTCCTATTACCCGGTCGCCGTCACCGCCCAGATGATCGGCGCGCCACTGGAGGCGATCCCCAGCCTGCGCCGCTCGATGGAGACCATGGGCCTGGGCATGAGCATGGACCCGACCCGGCTGCCGGCGCTGAACGAGGCCGTCGTCCATCTCGAGCGGTTCAGCGAGGATCTCATCGCCGAGCGGCGCGCGCGGCCCAGGGCCGAGGAAGGCAAGGGCGACCTGCTCGACCTGCTGCTCGAGGCCAGCGACGAGGGCGGCATTTCGCACCGGCAGCTCGTCGACCTGCTGATCTTCCTGTTCGTCGCCGGCTACGACACCTCGAAGAACGTCTTCACCTACATGATGCACCTGATGATGCGCCACCCGGAGATATACCGGCGCTGCGCCGAGGACTACGAATACTGCCGCAAGGTCGTCGAGGAATCGCTCCGGCTGTTCAATCCCAGCTCGACTTTCCGCTTCACCGACCAGGAATTCGTCTATCGCGACGTGGTGCTGCCGAAGGACACGATGATGTTCTTCACGCTCAACGTCTCGGGCCGCGACCCGACCGCTTTCGAGACCCCGCACGAATTCGATCCCGAGCGGCCGATCGACCCGCAGCGCCGCCAGGTCGGCTTCGGCATGGGCAAGCACATGTGCCTGGGCCAATACATCGCCCGCGCCCAGCTGCAGGAAGGCATCCACCTGGTCGCACGGCACATGCGCGATCCCAGGCCGGCGGGCGCGCTCGACTGGCGTCCGTTCCCGGGCGTCTGGGGGATCAAGGGCCTGCCGATCGAATTCACGCCCGCCTGACCGGGCGGACAGGCAGCGAGGGCAAGGCATGGCGACTTCCGCGGTTCCGGTCGACAACGAGGCTCAGCCCGACTGGCTGGCCTGCGTGCGCGCGCTGGGTCCGATGATCGATGCCGAGGCCGCCGCCAACGAGAGCGCCAGCAAGCTGAGCCCCAAGGTCGTCGCCGCGCTCGACCGGGCGGGGATCTTCGGCCTCATGGCCCCGCGCGCGGTCGGCGGCGGCGAGGCGCATCCGCTCGCGCTGCTCGACGTCATCGCCGAGCTGTCCTACTGGGACGGCTCCGCCGGCTGGTATGCCCATGCGGTGATGACCGGCGGCGCGGTCGCCGGTGCCTTCCTCGGCGACAGGGCGGTCGCGGCGATCTTCCCCCAGGGCCGTTTCCTTCATGCCGCGGGCCAGGCCGCGCCGACCGGCAAGGCCGTGCGCGAAGGCGAGGGCTATCGCATCACCGGCCGCTTTTCCTTCGGCTCGGGCTCGCCCAATGCGCAGTGGATCGTCGGAGGCTACGTGCTGCACGAAGGCGGCAAGCCGGTGATCGGGCCGCACGGCCAACCGGTCATGCTGATCGGCCTCGCCCCGCGCGATACGGTGGAATTCCTCGGCAACTGGGACGTGCTCGGCCTGCGCGGCACCGGCAGCTACGACTTCGCGGTCAGCGAACAGGTGCTGCACGCGGACTTCTTCCACGATACCTCCGCCCCGCGCGAACCCAGGGGCGGGGCGCTCTACCGCATGGGCTTCATGGCCATGCCCTGCATCTCGCACGGCGCCTTCGCTGTCGGCGCGGCGCGGCGCATGCTCGACGAATGGCTCAAGTTCATGCGCGCCAAGCCGCGCGAGGGCGGCAGGCCGGGCAGCGAGATGCAGACTTTCCAGCGCGACTTCGCCGCCCTGACTGCCGAGCTCCACGCCGCTGAGGCCTATCTCAGGCAGACGTTCGCCCGGCTGTTCGATGCCGCCGCGGCGGGCGAGCCGATCACTACCGAGATGCAGCTCGACGGCCGGCTGGCGACCAGCCATGCCTATGTCGTCGCGGTGCGCATCGCCCAGGCGGCCTACAGTTCGAGCATGACGCACGGGCTGCGCAACGGTACGGTGATCCAGCGCTGCTTCCGCGACATCAACGCGGGCAACGCGCATTTCCTGACGGCCGAGCAATCGCTCATCGATGCCGGAAAGGTGCTGGCGGGAATCGAAGGTGCCGCAGTCGTGTTCTGACGGCGGCACGAGGGGGGAGGGACGCAATGAGGATCGAACGCGCGCCGATCGAGCGGCTGGGCCTGGGCGAAGGCGCGGTCTGGGACGCAGACGAGCAGGCGCTCTACGTCCTCGATATCTTCGGCATGAAGGTCCTGCGGCACGATCCCGCCGGTGGGGCGAACCGGAGCTGGCAGACGCCCGGCCACGTCGGCGCCCTGGCCCTGCGCGAAGGGGGCGGCGCGGTGCTGGCGATGGGAGATTCGCTCCACGCGCTGGACTTCGCGACGGGCGAATGCACGAAGCTCGCCGGGCCGGTCTTCGCCGATCCCGACGTCACCATCAACGACGGCGCCGCCGACCGCCGCGGGCGCTTCGTCTTCGGCGGCTGCAGCGCGGGGATGGACAATCCCCGGCCGATCGGCGGGCTCTACAGCCTGGGCACCGACCATGCCGTCACCCGGCTCGACAGCGGCACGCACCAGTCGAACAGCCACTGCTTCTCGCCCGACGGCCGGGTGCTCTACTGCGCGGACAGCTTTCTCAAGCACCTCTACGCCTACGACTACGACCTCGACACCGGGCAGGTTTCCGAAAAGCGGGTCTTCGCCGACACCAGCGAACTGGGCGGCGTGCCCGACGGCTCGGCCGTCGATGCCGACGGCGTCGTCTGGGTCTCGATCTTCCAGGCCGGCAAGGTCGCCGCCTATCGGCCCGACGGCCGGCTGGAGCGGGTGATCGACATGCCGGTGCGGCTGATTTCCAGTGTCGCCTGGGGCGGGGCCGAGCACGATCGCCTTTACGTGACCACCATCGATCCGGCACAGTTCGGCTGGCCGGAAGAGGAAGGCTCGGGCCACGTCTATGTCGTCGACGGCCTGGGCAGCCGCGGCGTGCCGGAGCCGCGCTATGCCGGCTGACCGCGCCGCGCCGGTGAGCGAAGATCGCCGGGATTTCGAACTGTGCCGCCTGCTTGCCAGGTCTTGAATGCAACGCGATAAAAAAGGGAGAGAAATCGGATGAAAAGCTATCGTTATTGCCTGTCGACCTGCCTTGTCACCGGGCTCGCACTGGTTCTGACCGAACCCGCCTTCGCCCAGAGCGATGCTTCGGCATCGGGCGACATCATCGTCACCGCCCGCCGATCGGAAGAACGCCTGCAGGACGTGCCGATCTCGATCACCGTCCTCAGCCAGGACACGATCACCAACCGCAACATCACCAACGCCGCCGAGCTGGGCGCCTATGTGCCGTCGCTTTCGACGAACTCCAGCTTCGGGCCGGAGAAGAGCAGTTTCGTCATCCGCGGCTTCACCCAGGAGGGCAAGACCTCGCCCTCGGTCGGCGTCTATTTCGCCGACGTCGTCGCGCCGCGTTCGTTCGGCGGCACCACTTCGGGCAACGGCGCCGGCGTCGGCAGCCTGTTCGACCTCCAGAACCTGCAGGTGCTGAAAGGACCGCAGGGCACCCTGTTCGGCCGCAACACCACCGGCGGCGCGATCCTGCTGGTGCCCCAGAAGCCGACCGACCGGCTCGAGGGCTACGTCGAAGGCTCGCTCGGCAGCTACGACCTGCGCCGGGCGCAGGCCGTGCTCAACGTGCCGCTCAGCGACACCTTCCGCGTGCGCGTCGGCATCGATCGCAACAAGCGCGACGGCTATATCCACAACGTCAGCGGCATCGGCCCCGACCGGCTGGGCACCAGCAACTATTTCGCCGCGCGCCTCAGCATCCTCGCCGATCTCACGCCCGACCTCGAGAACTATACGATCTTCAGCTACAGCCGCTCGCGCACGACCGGCGACACGCCCAAGATCATGGCCTGCAAGAACCCCGACGGCAGCGCGCCCGCGGGCTTCCTGCCTTCGATCTTCGGCGGGCTGATCTGCGCGCAGATCGCCCGCGTCGAAGCCGCCGGCAAGGGCTACTGGAGCCTCGAGAACTCCAACCCCGATCCGTTCCTGCGGATCAAGCAGTGGCAGGCGATCAACACCACGACCTGGCGCGCCAGCGATTCGCTGACGGTGAAGAACATCGCGTCCTACGGCGAGTACAGGGAAGCGGCGAGCTTCAGCCTGTTCGGCGAGAACCTGCTGCTGCCGAACGGCCAGCGCTTCGCCAAGGGCATCGAGCTGTTCCCGGGCCGCAGCGGGTTCAATTCCGCCCAGTCGACCATGACCGAAGAGCTGCAGTTCCAGGGCAACGCCGCCGGTGGCCGGCTGACCTGGCAGGCCGGCGCCTACCTGGAAATCAGCAAGCCGCTGCGCTTCAACAGCGGCCTGACCGGGATCTTCATCAACTGCGCCGACGTGCGCAGCTTCAACTGTACCAACCTGGTGCTCGGGCCGGGCTTCAGCCTCGGCTCGATCTCGGGCTCGAACGTCAAGACGACGTTCAACAACAAGGGCCTCTATGCCCAGGCGACCTATGACCTGACCGAACGGCTGAGCCTGACCGGCGGCGTGCGCTACACCATCGACAAGATGAGCGACCTCTCGCAGAACCTCAACATCAACGTCCCGACTCCGGGTACCGGGGTGACGAGCTGCCAGAACCGCATCGTCTTCAACGGCGGCAACACCAGCATCCCGCTGATCGTCACCGACCCGTCGCAGTGCAATCTCAAGTTCCGCAAGAAGTGGCAGAAGCCGACCTGGCTGATCGACCTGGACTACAAGCCCAATGCCGACATGCTGCTCTATCTCAAGTGGGCGCGGGGCTATCGCCAGGGTTCGATCAACTCGAACAACGTCGGCATCGAGACGGTCAATCCGGAATCGGTCGACACCTTCGAAGCCGGCGCGAAGACCAGCTTCCGCGGAGCCGTCCCGGGCTATTTCAACGTCGCGGGCTTCTACAACAAGTTCCGCGACCAGCAGCTGGCGGTGAACACGGTCGTCGCGCCGAACTTCATCGGCATCATTCCCAACGCCCAGCCGATCGTGAACGCCGGCAAGTCGAGGATCTGGGGCATCGAGGCCGACGCCTCGATCAGCCCCTTCGCAGGCCTGAAGATCGATGTTGCCTATGCCTACCTCAACACCAAGCTGCAGTCGTTCGTCGCGCCGCCGCGCCCGATCTACTATTCCGAGCTGATCCCGACCGCGCAGGTCGGCCAGGCGCTGGCGCTGTCGCCGAAGAACCGGGTGACCGTGTCGGGAACCTATACCCTGCCGCTCGACGAGAGCGTCGGCAGGATATCGTTCGGCGCGACGCTGACCCATACCGACGCCAACCGCGCGGTCTCGCCGCTGGCTTCGCCGAACTTCTTCAAGCTGAAGGAGACGAATTTGGTGAACCTCAACGCCAGCTGGGAATCGATCCTCGGCTCGCCGCTCGACCTGTCGTTCTTCATGACCAATGCGACCAACGAGAAGCGCATCCTCGCGCCCTCCACCTCGCTGGCGACGATCGGCGGCGAAGGCGGCCACCTCAACATGCCGCGCATGTGGGGCTTCCGCCTGCGCTACAGCTTCGGCGGGGAGTAAGCGGAGCCTTCGGCGGGGGGCTTGGGAACCGGATTGCGGCCAAACGATCATCCCCTGGAAGGGGTGGTGGCATTCGCGTAGCGAATGACGGAGGGGTGTCAGCGTTCGATCGGAGGGGGACACCCCTCCACCACCGGCTGCGCCGGCGGTCCCCCTCCCCCTATGGGGGAGGATCTTAAGCAGGCACAGCTCAACCCCCGCTGGCG
>CAUJJI010000244.1 GCA_963205265.1 Pseudomonadota bacterium | reverse complement strand
GTCAGGCAATCCTCGCGCACCAGTTTGCAGCCGGGCGTGCTCTCCAGCGTTTGGCAGTCCTGCGCCTCGGTATAGGTCGCGCAAGCGTAGCTGCGCGACCAGGCCCAGCAGGGCTGGGTGACAGCCACGCCATCGACGATGCGCGTCACCGGGTCGCTGTCGGTGCAAGTCTCGGTGTCCTGCTGACAGCTGCTGTCACCGGCGAGGCTGGCGCACTGGCTTTCGTCGCGCGTCGTCGTGACGACATTCTCGCCCGTTACCGTGTAGGGGGTCGCGCCATCGACCGGTGACGTGCAGCTGACAAGATCGACCCGGAGGTCGCCCGAGTTGCACCCCCAGTAGATGCCCAGATAGGGATCGCACAGGTTGATCGGGTACGACTGCGTGACCGTGCATTGCGGCGCTGGATAGCGGTTGCAGTTGTAGACGGTAGCTGGATCGACCCCGCTGCCGCCAACGCAATAATAGCCGTAGACCTGCCGCTGCTCGACCGTGGTTTTGAGCGTCACCGGGCAGTTCTTCGTCTCCTGGGTCGCTGTGTAGCCGGTGTTGCAGGTGGCCATGTAGCGCGCGGCGCTGCCGGTTCCCGGAGGCAGGGGGACGCAGCGGCCTTGCGTTCCGCCGATCGCCATACCGCACGTATAGGAGAGCGGATCGTCACTAATGACCTTGCTGCGCGCGATAGTCGCATCGAGATCCTGCGGCGCGAAGCGCGCGCGCCGATCCATCGAATCCTTCATCGCGCGATAGCCGGTGCTGGTGCTCGTCTGACTGGCGGCTTCGCGGCTCATCCGGTCGGGGTCGTCGAAGTAGCCCGATTGGTTCGGCACCCCGCCGAAATTGGGCACCCGGCTGGCATCGGGCTGGACCGTCGCGGCATTCTGCGCCGTCCCGGCCTTGTCCTTGCCAAAGGCTTTCCCGTCGGCTTTGGCGGCATCCATGGTGCCCTGGGCCTGAGCGTGGGCGAGGGTGGGGCACATGAGTGCGAGCGCGATGCTCGCGAAGAAGGTGCCTTTCATGGCTTTTGCCTTTCAAGTCGGGCGAGATGCTGGGCGGCGAGCTTCGCGCCGGGGCCGTTGCCTTGCGCAAAGGTCGTGAGCGCATGGGCCGTGGTCACATTGCCGCTCATGCGATCGAAGGGCGGGGCGGCGGTGGTGCAATCGAACCCGTCGCACAGGTCGAAATCGCTCGAGGTGACGACGTAGGTCGGCACGGCTTCGATGCCGAAGGCGCGGAACAGGCGCGGGTCGATCCCGACACCATCCATCTGCTCGCCGGGTTTGAGGACACGCGACAACGCATCGGTCATGACCTTGGCCGAGCCTTGCGTAAGCCCGCGGAACACGACCACGCCGCCGGCGCGCGTCACGTCATCCATCATCTGCCGAAGGGCGGGGGCCGGCATCGACAGTGACGCAAAGGCAATGAAGCGAGGGGCCTCACCCAAGCCTTGCTTGGCCATGTCGCCGGCATCGACAACCATCCGGTCGAAGTCGAATGTCGGATCGCCGGATTGCCCGCGCGGCTTGGGTTCGTTCGCATAGCGCCGACCGTTGGTCTTGCCTTCTTGCGCGTTTGCAGTGGCTTCGGCCGCCTGCGCGGCGGCACGCGCGCGGATCGCCTCCAGATCGAGGTCGGATCCTGCGGTCTGCGCCGCGGCGCCAGCAAAAGCGGCAACGCTTGCAATGCACGCGATTACAGCGAGATGAGGACATGTCTTCATAGCGCACAACAGTTCCGCTTGCGCCAGACCAGATAGCCCATGTCCTCGCCGATGGCGGGATAGACCTGGCCTGCCGACATGAAGGTGGTGGAAGCGCCAATGGGCGCGCAGGCGTAGCGGCCCTTGGTCTGCGGATTGGGGTTGGTGGCCTGGAAGCGGTATTGCTGCTTGCGCATCACCGGCATCAGGTATTTGCCGCACAGACCCTTGCCGCCCATCGTGCCCCAGGCGACGAGTTCGCGGTGGAGCTTGTAGGCAAACCGTGACAGCGCGAGCCGCGAGGCCTGGACATGACCGATCGTCGCCGAGACGTTGCCGTTGAGGGGATACATGGTGCCCTGGCAGCCTGCGCACCAGAACAGGGCATCCGACGGCAGTTTGGCCGTGGCCAGGACGCAATCGGCAGCACATGCCGCCAGCGCCAGCGGGTTGGCGAACAGCACGGCCTCGGGGTTGATGATGGCTGTGAGTTCGCTGTCCTGCCAGAGCGGATCGATCTCGGTGATGTAGAGAATGTCGATCGAGCCCGATTCAAGGCACAGGAAATCGGCGACGATCTCCATCCAGTAGATCAGCGGATAGGCGTACCAGTGGACGTGCCACTGCGAGTTGTACTGGGTCGCGCCACCAACCGCCGACGGCCCCGCCATCGACTTGAACCCGATGTCGAAGCCGGGGTCGAGCTTCATCCCGCCGAGGTTGACGAAGCACCAGGGCTTCATGCTGACGTCGGCAAGCCGTACCGGCTCCCAGAACCCCATGGCAATGCCGGGGCGCAACCCGCACAGGCATACCGGCAGCGCCGGATTGTCGGGGTCTGGCCGACCCGATGGCCAGATTTTCAGACCCCCGATCGAGATCGGGAACAGGCACGACCAGCAAATGTCGGTGATCGGGTTGACGAATTTGCCGGTGCAGCGGCCCGGCCCTGCCGAAGCGGACGCCGGTGAGCTGCTGGTAAAGGCCAGGAGCAGCGAGGCGAGAAAGGCAAGGCAGTACCTTGCTGCCGGGCGAGATTTCCAGATCATGGCTGTTGTCCAGGCTTGGGCCTGATGGCCTGTTCGGTGACGAGGAGGACGCGGCCTTGCTGCTCGACGGTCGCCGGCACAGCGCGGATACCGAAGCGTTCGGTGAGCTTGCCGCCCTGGTCGAAATAGAAGCGCCGCTGGCGTGCCTTCATCAGATCGAGCGGAGCGCCGTTCACCAGGATGAACTTGGCCGTCGTCCCGGCGAAACGCCTGGCGGCCCAGTCGACCTGTGCGGTATCGTCGCCATCGAGGAACACCAGCGGCGCGCGTAGCGGCACCGTATCGAGCGGATTGACGCGGGTGCCCTGCGCCATGATGACCCGGCCCTTGTCATCGCGGATGTCGGCTTCGACCGTGATGGTCGGATCGAAATTCCAGCGCCGCATGGCAGATGCCGCCACAATTCCCGCGACCGGCGTCGGGCGCTTGACCCGTGCGATGGTCCGCCGTTTCAGACCCTCGTTGAGACGGGCGGTCTCGCCGCTTGCCTCAAGGTGCTTGAGGCGCGCGTGGATCTGCTGAAGCAGGTCGGGCTCGATCACTGGCCAGACGGTGCCTTGCTGACCGTAGTCGCGGGCGTGTGCCTGACCGGCCAGGATCAGCGCCAGCGCGGTGTAGGTGAGGGCCTTCACAGCACCGGTCTCCCGACCCCGAGCACGGATTTGGCGCAGATCCAGCCAATCGCACCGTAGCGGCTGTCGAACCCGTCCTTGTGCCCGGTCGCGACGAAATAGCAGCCCTTGGGGATGATGCCGGTCGGCCCCAATGCCAGCGGCTCGCCAAAGCGGCTGGCGACCTTCGCGACAGCAACCGCCTTGCCGTTGACGAAGAAGGTGCGGTCCCTTTCCGTGATCACGTCACCGGCGATCCCCATGACGCGCTTGCCGAAGGGCTGGGGGGCAGCCCCGAAATGCCGGGTCAGGAGCGCCGACGGCGGCGGATCGAACAGGATCAGATCGCCGCGCGCGGGAACCGCACCGCGATCAAGCCAGATCGCCCAGTGCGGCAGCGACGGACTGGCATTGATCATCAGCGCGTGGGTCTGCGCAAAGTTCGTCGTCGCGCTGAGCGCGAGCGCAGCGGTGCCAAAGCCGGCCCAGAGGGCCAGCCTTGGCCAGCCTGCACGAAACAGGCCAGCGCGAGTGGATGGCCCGTCAGCGGCTGACATGAGCGACGGCCCCCATCCGGCGCGCGACGTCAGCGCGCACTTCGCTGGTCAGGTCCGGCACAGTCCCGGCGACCACAGCTTCGGCGACGAGGACCGTGCGGCCGCTTTGCCCAAGCTTTGCGACCGAGGCTTCGACCGCCTTGAGGTACGTTTCGACGCGCGCCTTCATCGCTTCGGGCGGTCTGCCCGAACGGGCCTCGGCCTCGACAAAATCGCCCATGATCCGGGAGAGCTGGACTGTGACCACCTCGTGGCGTTCAAGCGTCACGATCTTGTGGGTCGCCCAGGCGCCCCAGAGCGTCGAACCAATCAGGCTGGCCGTGATTGCGAGCGCGCCGGGCGAGACACCTGCGAAACGGCGCGGCGCGGCTGATGTTGCCAGAATGTTCCTCACAGGACTTCCTTTCGGTGAGCAAGGGCGGCCGAGACATCGTCGAGGAAGCGCGGCAGGCGCCAGATCACGATGAGCGTGGCCACGCCGAACAGGCCGAGCTTCAGTTCATTGATGAAGCCTGCCTGGGCAGCGCGATCGGCCGCGAGATAGTGCGCGGCGAGATTGCCGAGGTGCATGAAGAACAGGCCGAGGTCGCCGCCCGCCAGCAGCAGGAAGAAGAGCAGCGGCAGCCCGAGGACGGCGAGGTAGATCGAGCCGAGGTACGCCCCCGCCTTGATCAGGATGAAGCAGATATCGCGCAGCGGCTGCCGCCAGCGCAGGGTGCTGACGGGCGTTGGCCGGCGGTCGCCGGGCGGCGCTTCCACTTCGCGATCGAACGGGGAGACGAGGTGCAGGGGCATGGATATTCCTTTGTGGCTGGATTCAGTCGTGGTCGGGAAAGGCGATGCGTTCGATCGCATCGGCAAGCTGGTGGCCGCGCGCGATCTCGGCATCGATCGCCGCGAAGGTCTGGGGCGAGCTGGAGAACAGTGTGGCCGAATAGTCGTCGAGCACGAGCCGGCCGATCGTCTCGGTCTCCGGCCCCTTGATGAAGACCTCTGAATAGGAGTTCCCCTGGCGCTTGAGGCTGCGGATCAGCGTTTCGGTGCGGTCGTCCATGTCGAGCCGCTTGGCCCGCCGGAAATCGGCGATCGTCTCCGGCTTCTGCTGGAGGATCAGCATCCAGTCGCTGTTCTCGAGCGCGGCCGTCGCGCCGTCCGACTTGTAGTAGTCATTGAGCGACTGGGTCGCGGTGGCGAGCGCGCCGCCATATTTGCGGCAGGTGCGCGCGTAGGTCTCGACGAACTCGCCCATCGACCCGCCCTTCAGCATCGACCAGGCCTCGTCGATCAGCAGCAGTTTCCGCACCGAGCGCGGGCTGCGCGTCATCGCCTGGCTGGTCATGAACATGATCGCGGAGAGGACCACCGAGCGCAGCTCTTCGCGGCTGGCAAGGTCGGACATTTCGAAAACAGTGAAATCGCTGTCGAGGTCGAGACTTGCCTCGCCTTCGAAGAACGCGCCGTATGTGCCGCCAGCCATGAACGGGCCGAGCGCAGTCGCAAGGTCGGCCGCGGTGTCGTGGCCGATGCCCGCAAGCGCCTCGCCGATTGCGGTGATGCGGGCACCCGCACCGAGGTCATTCCACACCGTGTTCACCGCCCGGTCGATGAGGCCGCGCTCGGTATCGGTCAGCGCGGCTGAATGCCGCGCCATCTGGCCGACGATGGCCTTGACCATGCCGAAGCAGTCGAGACGGTAGTCCTCGTCCTGGACTGCGCGGTCAGCGTCGATCATCGAGAAGGGATTGAGGCAGAAGCCCGCCTTCATGGTGAACTCGACGAAGCGTCCGCCCTGGAGCTTGACCGAGTGCTCGAAGCTGCGCCCGTCGTCGATGACGACGACCTTGGCGCCGGCTCCGCGCAGTGCAGCGCACATCTCTTGCAAGAGCACCGACTTGCCCGATCCCGACTTGCCGCAGATCGCGACATTGTGATTGCCGGCCTCATTCTCGAACGGGGACCAGAAGAAGGGCTGGCCCCGCCGCCCGATAAAGAGCAGGTGCGGGTGCTCGCTGCCGAGATATTCGCCCTGCATCGGCGCGATATTGGCCGCCGTGGTCGAGAGCAGCGTGCGGAAGCGCTTGAGGCGTTCCATGTCGGCCGCAAGTCCATCGGCGAGCGTCAGCGGCATGGCGGCGAGCAGCCCCTGGATCTGGAGGTAGCGCTCGTCGGCAAGATCCCAGCCTGCGGCCTTGTAGATCGATTTGACCGCGCGTTCGTGGCGGTCGCCAAGCCCGGCAGGCGAAAAGGTCGTGAGCCCATAGAAGACCCTGACCAGGCGGCGGCCTTCCTGAAGTTCGGCCTGGACATGCTGCCATTCCGCCGACTGCTCGGCGAGACGCGGCAGGAAGCGTGCGCTGCGCGTTCCCGCCAGGCTGGTCGTGCGCATGAACTTGAACCCGGCCTTGGCCGCGGCGGCTTCCTGGTCGGGGTAGACAAGGCAGAGCATGGTCGCGGTGGGACACGGAAAACGCAGCTTGTCGGTAAACAGATCGCCGATGAGCCGAGCGCACTCCCACGGCGCCCAGCGCGGCGGCATGTTGCGCGCGCCAAAATGCCGCACATCGAAGGTGTCGGGATAGACCGTGCCGATTTCGGGCACGCCGTCGTTGAGCGCACCGGTCGCGCGGAAGCGCTCGGTCTTGAGGTGCATGCGGTCTTCGTGGACGACGAGTTCGATGTCGCGCCGGATCGCCTGGTCGGCAATCGGGTCATTGGGGTTATACGGCACGGCATCGTCCTGCGGCGCGGTGGTCGGCGAGGTCAGATCGTCGATCAGCGCGATCAGGCCGTGCGGCTCGACCTCGGCGACGCCGAGATTGAGCGACTTCAGCATGGCGATGAGGCCTTCGCGGGTCTGGACGAGCTCTTCGTTGGGCACGGCCTTGGTCGCCGGCACGCCCACCGAAATGATCACCTGGTGATGACGGGCATGGAACGGAGCGTCGTCCGAGGCCGAATGCCAGACCATGCCGTAGAGGCGGCGTGCCCGGTGGCGGGCGATGGCCTCATACACGCCGCCCTGGAGGTAGCGCGGCGCGAACCACGGCGCGACGATCCGGCTGATGCGCGGGGACGCCAGATGCAGGACCTGGAGGCAGGCTCCCGGCGGCAGCCCTTCGGAGAAGAACTGTCCCAGGATTTCGCCGGTGCGCTCGTCGGCGCCGATGAGCGGCGTGACCGCCAGGACGAAGCCTTTGGAGCGCGCGTTCACATAGAGCCGGCTTTGCGGATCATAGACCCGGTAAGGAAGCCAGTCCGACAGCATGTCGAGCATCAGACGCGGGCGCGCGTCCTCGGCGTGTTCGGCATCGCCAAGCAGTCCGGTCAGCAGCCGGTCGCACAGGGTTCCAATCGAGACGGCCATCACTTCTGCTCCTCAGGCGATGCGTCCGCAGCCTTGCTGACGGGAGCAATTGCGGTTTGATCCAGCGCGCTTTGCTGCGACTTGGCCTTTTTCGACTTCGCGGCCGCGAGGGCTTCGAGGCTCGGGAACTGCAAGCCGGGCAGGGAAGAGTGTGGCCGAGGGGTCCGATCATGCGGGGGAGAGGGCATGTCGAACCCCTCGACCGCCGGTGCCTGAGCACCGGCGATTGCCTCGGCCGCCGTGGAGGGGAGGGCCAGCGGGGAGGCAAGCGGGAAGGGGGAAGTGTCGCCGGTTATCAGCGGCGCATTGGTCTCGTCGGGACTATCCGGCGCGATTGGGGCCGGGCTGGAAGTCTCAGCATCGGAGGCGGAATTCTGCGCGGCCTTCAGTTGCTTGCGCAGCTGACGCATCAGTTCGGGTGCTTCCGTGCCCTCCTTGCGCCGCAGCGCACCCGCCCATTGCGGGTTTTCGACAACCGCCCAGGCCACGGCTTCATCGTGGAGCGTGCCAGCTTCATCGACGTGCGCTGGAAACACGATGCGGATCGTACGTTCCGACGTGCGGGCCAGATCGCCGCTGGCGATCCCGGCGCGCACTCGCGCTGTTTGGAGTCCGGCAGACGGCGTCGTTCCGAGTTCAGCGGTGGCGCGCTGGTCGATCACATTTGAGGGCGCGCAATCGCCCTTGGGTGCACGGCAGGTGAAGTCGCCTTCGATGTTGGTGCCCAGGCCCACGCAGCCGCTCATGACGAGGGCAAGCGCGGCGAGCGGGACAAGACGGACGGGGGACGTCATGACGGTCAGCCTTTCGGGTTGGACGGCGCGGCCGTCAGGAAAGCACGCAGCGCAGAGGCCGGACGGTAGCCCTCGATGACCGCACCATCGGACGGGCGGACGATGACCGGTGTCCCGCCGAAGCCGTGCGTCTTGGCAAAGGCCTCGTTGGCATCGAGCCCGCTGGTGTCGCAGGGCTTAGGATTGGCGAGCGCAAGGCCCGAATAGGCGGCGTTCAGCGCGACTTCGGGACGCGGTGAGCACAGCACCCGCTCGGAGTCCTTGCGGCTTTCCGCGCCGAAGATCGAAATCGGGCGTTCCTCGACCCGTGCGCCGATTGCCCTCAGCTCCTCCTTCAACTTCTTGCAGTAGCTGCAGCGGAAGTCCGAGAAGACCACGACCCTCGGGCCATTCGCCGGTCCCCAATGGATCGCGCCATTGGCGGGAAGGCCGCCAAGCGAGACCGTTTTGGGTGCTGCCGGGCGCTGCGGCGGAGCCGCGTCGCTGCCCGCTTGGCTGCGCGCGGCACCCGCCGCGAGCAGGTCGGGGTTGAGCGCGAGAAGCCGCGCTGCCGTCAAATCCTGGCGCGCCTCCATGTCGTAGATGCGACCGATCACAAGATACTTGGCGCGGGCATCGACGTAAAAGAGCGTCGACTTCGAGGCGACCTCGCACAGGCCGCCAAGCCCTGAGCAGTTGATCGCATCGATCGGTGTCTTGGGCAGCCGGAGCTTCAGTGCGGCGCGCACCTTGGCAAGGTCGGGAGCGGCATTGGCAGGGCTCACGAGATGGGCCACACCCCAGCCGGTTCCGGCCGAAAGCGTGGTCAGCGCGGCAAGGCCGAGCGCGAGCTTCGCCCAGCGGCGGGGCCGCGTTTGCGCTTCTTCGATCATTGGGAATTCCTCACATAGACGCCGTCCAGGAAGACGATCTCGACATCGATGCCGGTCGGCATTTCGACGACTGG
>CAUJJI010000243.1 GCA_963205265.1 Pseudomonadota bacterium | reverse complement strand
TCGAATCCCCGAATTCCGCCGCTTTCCGTGGTCTTGACGCTCTGGCTGTCGATGACGCCCGCGGTCGGCGAGGCCTCGCGTCCAGCCCGCTCGCGGGCTGCCGTCACCAACGCGTGGTTGATCGACGGCCACAGCCCCAGGGTAATCATCCGGCGTAGGCCGCGGCAGGCCTATTTTGGCCTGCTGCGATGGATTTCGATGAGGTTGAGCAGGCTTTCGACGCCGTATTCGGTGAAGGCCATGGTCCCGTCCTCGTGCTGCGGATCGTAGACCCAGATCAGCCCGTCCTCCGGCTCCATGTCGAGCGCGAGATCGGCGAGCCAGTCTTCGTCCTTGTCGAGATCGCGAGCGACGAGCGCCAAGGTCCGGACGGAGTGGACCTTGTTGACGTGCATCGTCAGGCCGCGACTGCTGTGATCGACGGCGCGCGCCAGTTCCACGGCAAAAGCTCGTCGAGCCGGCCTTGGGTCATTCCGGCGATGCGGGCAAGCACGTCGGCGAGCCAGGCCTGTGGATCGACGTCGTTCATCTTCGCTGTCTGGATCAGCGTCGCCATGGCGGCGGCACGCTCGGCGCCGCGATCGGAGCCCGCGAAGAGCCAGGCTTTTCGACCGAGGGCAAAACCTCTGAGCGCCCGCTCGGCGGCATTGTTCGACAGGCAGGCCCGTCCGTCGTCGAGGAACGAGGCAAAGCCGTCCCAGCGCCTGAGCATGTAGTCGATCGGCTTGGCGACGGTCGCCGAGCGCGAGAGCTTGACGCGCTGCTCGCCAAGCCAGGCGCGCAGGTCGTCGACGATCGGGCGGCTGCGCTCCTGCCGGACCTGGCGGCGCTCGTCGGCGTCCAGGCCATTGATCTCGCGCTCGATGGCGAAGAGCGCGTCAATGCGCTTCACCGCCTCCAAGGCGATCGGCGACACGGGCGCGGCGCCAGGCCCGCGCCGTGCGCTCGCGGCGATGTCGGCGAGCTCGAAGAAGCCCCGGCGGGCATGCGACCAACAGAGCGCCGACGTGACCGGCCCGCCCGGACGCGCGGGATCGTACAGCCCGTTGTATCCGCCATAGGCGTCGGCCTGCAGGATGCCGCTCCAAGTCGCGAGGTGCACGTCCGGATGCTCTTGCCGCCGGTCGCGTGAGGCGAAGTAGAGCGCCGCCGGCGGATCGGCGCCGCCGAAGGGCCTGTCGTCGCGCACATAGGTCCAGATCCGGCCCGTGTCGGTCTTGCCCCTGGCGAGGATCGGCACCGTCGTGTCGTCGGCGTGCAGCCTCTGCGCCGCCATGGCGTGCCGGGCGATCAGGTCATGTAACGGCGCCAGCGCCACAGTCGCCGCGCCGACCTGGTCGGCGAGCGTCGAGACGGAGAGGTCGATGCCCTCTCGAAGGTATCTCTCGCTCTGCCGGTTCAGCGGTTGGTGCTGACCGAACTTCTCAAACAGTACCATGGCCAGCAGGTTCGGCCCCACGAAGCCGCGCGGCGTCACATGATAGGGCGCCGGCGGCTGTGTGATCATCTCGCAAGCGCGGCACGTGAACTTCTCCCGCACGGTCTGGATCACCTTCCAGGACCGCGGCACGACCTCCAGGGTCTCCGTCACGTCCTCGCCGAGCTTCGACAGCTTCATCGAGCCGCAGCACGGGCACGATGTCGGTGCTGCGATCACGACCCGCTCGCGCGGCAGATGCTCCGGGAAGGGCTTGCGGACAGGACGACCGCGCGCCCGTACGGGCAGCGATGCCTGGCGCGACATCGCCTCCGCCGCAAGTTCGTCCTCGGTCGCCTTCGATTCGAGCTCCTCGAGCTGAAGCTCCATCTGGTCGATGAGGCGCATCGTGCGCTCCGAGCGCTGACCGTAGAGCTCGCGCTTGAGCTTCTCGATCATCAGCTTGAGATGCACGATCGTCGCCTCGGTCGATGACGCCGCGGCCTTCGCGGTGAGGGCTTCGGCTTGCGCCTCGATACGCGCCTGGCGCTCCGCCAGGATCATCGCATGCGCCGCTGCCAGATCAGTCGGCAGCGTCGGCGGGACGGGCGATTCAGCGGGCGCGTTCACAAGGAGAGGGAATCACATCCGCCAGCAAACACAAGACTCGAAGCTCTATCCGATCGCCGTCGGACGCCAGGTCTCCACCGGATTGCGCCAGTCGATGCCGGAGAGCAGGTAGCCCATCTGAGCGGGCGTGATCGCGAGGACGCCGTCGGCCGGCGACGGCCACAGGAAGCGACCCTTCTCCAAGCGACGCACGTAAAGGCTCGCCGCCTGCCCGTCGTGCCAGATCACCTTCAACAGATCGCCGCGACGCCCGCGGAAGCAGAAGATGTGGCCGCCCAGCGGATCACGCTTCAAGACCTCCTGTGCCACCAGCGCCAGGGAGGCGAACCCCTTCCGCATGTCCGTGTGGCCGGTCGCCAGCCACACCTTCACGCCGACCGGAACCGGGATCACCTGAGCGCCTCAAGGCCGCGTGCGAGGGTCAACACCGTATCGGCATCCACCGCGCCCTCGACTATGATGCGCCGACCGCCGCGCAGCACGATCTCGATCCGCCCCGGCGTCGGCGCGGCGACCGCCAAGGCCGACGGCGCTCCCGCGCCCATCATCCGGGCGTCCTCACGCCGGTCAGTCTCGGACGTCACAATCATCGGGACAAAGCCTGCAGGTGCAGCACTGGGCTCGACGAACAGCGCCCGCCGCCAAGCCAGCAATTGCGAGCGCGCGATCCCATGCCGCCGCGCCGTCGCGGAGATCTGGCGCGGACCGGCCATGCTCTCCAGCACGATCCGCTCCTTCTCGCCCTCGCTCCAGCGGCGACGGCGCCCAGTCTCCACCATGTCGAGGCGGCTCAAGACACTGTCAGTATGGCTGTCCATACTCACAGTGCTCAACGATTTGCGTCACTCAGCGCAAGGCGGCCTTCGCCGGATGCATACCAAGGAGGCCCCGATGGGCAAAGCGAACTTCACCGAGGACTTCAAGCGGGACGCGGTCCTTCAG
>CAUJJI010000242.1 GCA_963205265.1 Pseudomonadota bacterium | reverse complement strand
ACCCGACCCGCCGACGCCTCGCACCGCAGGGCTCGCAACCAGCCAAGCCTGTCGTGCCAGGCAAACCACAAGCGCCGGCCGTCCCGTGCGTGTGTTTCCTTCCCCGGCGCAAGCCCGCATTCGCCAGCGGGGGTGAAGCTGGGTCTGCTCAAGATCCTCCCCCGTAGGGGGAGGGGGACCGCCGGCGCAGCCGGTGGTGGAGGGGTGTCCCCCTCCGATCAGACGCTGACACCCCTCCGTCATTCGCTACGCGAATGCCACCTCCCCTTCCAGGGGAGGATCTTAGGGCCGCACTCCAGAACCTCCCCCGGTACTCATCCGACCGCGGGCCGCTCTATCAATCGCTCCCGGATGCGTTCCGCCAGCGCCTGGTCGACGCCGAGGACAGCCCCCAGATAGGCGTCGACCGAGCCGTGGCTGTCGCGCATCGCGGCGAGGGCTGCGGCGAGGTATTCCTCCTTGACCCCGCCGAGCGCTTCCGCGGCAGCGGGGCTCAGCCGGGCGTAGCGCTCCTGGTCCCTGCCGGCGTTGCCGGGGAACGGACGGCCCCGCACGGCGGCATTGGTCAGCAGATAGTCCTGCATCGCGTCCTCGGGGTGGACGCCGAGCACGTGGTGCGTCAGCGCGACCGAGACGCCGGTGCGATCCTTGCCGGCGAAGCAATGGATCAGGCTCCCGCCGACGCGCTCGGCCAATGCCGCGAAATGGCGCCGGAGGACCGAGATCAGGGTCTGGCGATAGGGCATTTCGGAATAGAGCCGCCGCATCGCCCCGCGCGCGTCGGCTTCGGTCATCACGTCGGCGGCGGCGTCCAGGTGCGAGGACAGGCCGGCCGTCTCGCCATCGCTGAACAACACCACGGCGGCGAAGCCCTCGTGCCGGCGGCACGGATTGAGCTGGCGCTCGCTTTCGCCGCGCAGGTCGGTGACCGTGGCCAGGCCGAGCTCGGCAATCGCGGCCAGATCGGTATCGCTGGCCCCGACATGCTGGCCCGAGCGCCACAGGACGCCGCGCCTGACTCGTCCGCCGCCGACAACGGCGTAGTCGCCATAGTCACGGAAATTGTTCACCCCCTCCAGCGGGAGGAGCCTTTCACCTGTCATTGCTTGTTCCTCGATCGAGCCGTGCCGCGGCCATAGCGGCACGACATTGCAGAAATAGGCCGGCTTCAGATTTCGACCAGTGCTTCCCTCAGCCGGGCACGCAAGGCGTCGTCGGCGCCCAGCACGTCGCGCAGGTAACCGTCGGGGGAGCCGTGCCGCTCTGCCATCATGCGGAAGGCCGATTCCAGGTATTCCGCTTCGACGCCCATCAGAACGCGCAGTACCTCGTCGTCGGTCGTGCCGGCGAGAGCGGTGATGGTGGCGGCGCCGGCGGCGATCCGGGCCTCGACGTCGCCGGCGGTGTTGGTCAGCAGGTAGTCCTCGATGATATCGTCGCGATGGACGCCGGTGGCGAGATGCAGCACGGCGACCGAAATGCCGGTGCGATCCTTGCCGGCCATGCAATTGACCAGGCTGGCGCCCTCTCCCTTCGCCAGTTCGGCGAGGAAGCGGCGCATCATGCCGACGAGTTCCGGCCGGAACGCGATGCTGCCGTAGTTGCGCCGCATTCCCTCGCGCGTCGTGGCGGCATCGCGACGGCTGGCGCTGCGGGCAACGGCCACGTGCGGGGCATGCCGCTGGCTCGCCTCTTCCGGGAAATAGACAGTGGCGGCGAAGTCGGCGGGGCGGCGGCACGGGTGAGTCGAACGTTCCTTCGTGCCGCGAAGGTCGAAGACCGTGACGAGATCGAGCGCGGCGATCTTGCGCAGATCTCCGTCGGTCGCGCCGTGGTGCTGGCCGGAACGCCACAGCAGGCCGCGCTTCAATCGGCCGCCGCCTGTTACCGCATAGCCGCCGAAATCGCGGAAGTTGTGCACACCTTCAAGATCGAGGACCCGGTCCGAATTCATAATCCGATATCTTCCTATTGCCGATACTAGCCATGCTTAGTATCGCCCCGGGGGAACGAAAACAGGAAATTGCATGAACGCCCAATCCTCCACTGTCGAAACCGACGACAGCGAACCGGCGGTTCCGGAGCGTCGGCGGCGGCTGCGCCGGATCTTGATGCTCGCGGCCCCGGTCGCCGTGCTGATCGGCGGGCTTTACGTCTACCTCACCGGCGGCCGCTACGAATCGACTGAAAATGCGTCACTGCAGACAGGAATGGTTGCCGTCAGCTCGTCGGTCCCGGGCAAGGTCACGGCCATCGAGGTGCGCGAGAACCAGCAGGTGGAGAAAGGCCAGATCCTGTTCCGAATCGCGTCGGGGACCTTCGAGGCAGCAGTCGCGCAGGCAGAGGCGCAGCTTGCCGACGCGCGCACCGAAGTCGCCTCGACCCAGGCCGACTACGAGGAAGCGCTGTCTCAGATCCGCGCAGCGGAAGCGCGCTACGCCCTCGCGCAGTCCGAGGCTGCTCGCCAGGGTTCGCTGCTCAGGGAAGGCATCTCTTCGCGCACGCAGTTCGACACCGCCGCCACCGAAGTCCGCACCGCGCGCGCCGCGATCGCAGCCGCCCAGGCCAAGGCGGACAGCCTGCGGGCCAGCCTGTCGGGCAATGTCGGCGGCCCTGCCGATGCGCAGCCCGACGTGCGCCGGGCCGCCGCCCAGCTCGCCAAGGCGCGAGTCGACCTGCGCGACACCGGGGTGCGCGCTCCGCAGTCGGGGATCGTCACCCGCGTGAACCAGCTCCAGGTCGGCAACTACGTGCAGCCCGGCCGTCCCGTCTTCATGCTCACCGGCAAGAAATTCTGGGTCCAGGCGAATTTCAAGGAAAACCAGCTGCGCTACATGCGCGTCGGCCAGAAGGCCGAGATCACGATCGATGCCTTCCCCGACTACAAGCTGAAAGGCCACGTCGAAAGCTTCAGCCCGGGCACGGGCAACAGCTTCTCGATCCTGCCGGCGGAAAACGCGACCGGCAACTGGGTCAAGGTCGTGCAGCGGCTGCCGGTGCAGATCGCCCTCGACGAGGTTCCCGCCGACTTGCCGCTGAGCGCCGGCCTGAGCGTCGAGGTGGAAGTCGATACCGGACACATGCGTCACCTCCTCGGCGCGGACACACCGCCGTACTCGCCCAAGGGCAACAAGGCGGATTCCGCCGGCCGGCCGTGAGCCCGAGCTATCCCGATCCCCTGACGCGGTGGCTGATCACCGTGCCGATGATCCTTGCCTCCTCGATGGTGGCGATCGACATGACGATAACCAACGTCGCCCTGCCCCACATGCAGGCTTCGATCTCCGCTTCGCCCGAGCAGATCATCTGGACGCTGACGTCCTACCTCATCGCCGGTGCCGTCGCGACGCCGCTGACCGGTTGGCTGGCCGGGCGCTTCGGGCGCAAGGTGGTCATGCTGGTTTCGGTTGGCGGATTCACTCTCGCCTCGGCCATGTGCGGCGCTTCGGAAGATATCGCCACCCTGGTCCTTGCACGCGCACTGCAAGGCGCCTGCGGCGCCGCGCTGGTGCCGCTGAGCCAGGCGGTGCTGCTCGACATCAACCCGCCGGAGAACTTCGGCAAGGCCATGGCCATCTTCTCGCTCGGTTCCATGGCCGGCCCCATCATCGGGCCGACGCTGGGCGGCTGGCTTACCGACGTGCTGTCGTGGCGCTGGGTCTTCTTCATCAACGTGCCCTTCGGCATCCTGTCCTTTATCGGACTCAGCGCATTCCTTTCGGAGAACCGAAACGACAAGCCGCAGCGGTTCGACATGTTCGGCTTCATGACCGTCCTTGCCGCGCTCACCAGCTTCCAGCTGATGCTGGACCGCGGAGAGCACCTCGACTGGTTCGATTCGACCGAAATCCGCATCTATGCGGCAATCCTGGCGATCGCAGTCTACCTGGGCGCGGTCCACATCTTCACCGCGCGCAACACCTTCATCCGTCCCGAGCTTTTCCGCGACCGCAACTTCTCGGTCGGCAGCCTGTTCGGGGTGCTGCTCGGCCTCGTCGTCTTCGCGTCGGTGCCGCCGATCGTGATCATGACGCAGTCGCTGCTCGGCTATACGGCGTTCCAGGCCGGGATGGTCGGCATGCCCCGCGCCATCGGGACGATCGCGTCCATGCTTTTCGTGCCGCGGCTCATCGAGCGCTTCGATACCAGGGTGGTGCTGGCCACAGGCCTCGGCATATCCGCGTTCTCGATGGCGCTCTATGCGCAGATGGACCTGTACGTCGACGACCGCGCCCTGCTCCTGGCCGGGTTCTTCCAGGGCGTCGGCGGAGGATTCATCTTCGTGCCGCTGTCGGTGCTGATGTTCTCGACCCTGCCGCGGCATCTGCGCAACGAAGGCGCCTCGATGAACGCGCTGATGCGCAACATCGGCAATGCCGTCGGCATCTCGTACCTCCAGCGCGAACTGGTCCACTTTAGCGCCGCCTCGCGGTCCCACCTCGCCGAAGGCGTGCGCCCCGACAGCGCTGCCCTGCAGATAGCCCAGCCCGACTTCGACTTCGCCTCGCTCGACACGCTCGTGCGGATGAACCAGGAGATCGTCCGGCAGGCCAGCATGGTGGGCTATGTCCAGCTCTACTGGCTGGTCTTCTCGATTTCGGTGTTGATGCTGCCGCTCATCCTGTTCATGCGGAATACCCGGCAGCGGGCATCCGACGCACCCCTTCCGGCAATGGAATAGACCGATGCGCAAGACCTTACCCCTCGCCTCACTCGCGCTCCTGGCTGCATGTACCGTCGGGCCCGAGTTCAAGCCGGCCCCGCCGCCTGCGACCGGCGCCGGCTATGGCAGCGACGGCGGAGCCCGCGCGGCACTGGCCGAGGGCCCCGGGGCGAGCTGGTGGAAAAGCTTCGGCTCGCCGCAGCTGAACGAGCTGGTCGGCCGCGCGCTGACGCACAATCACAGCCTTGCCGCGAGCCTGGCGACACTCGAGCGTTCGCGGCAGAGGATCGCCGCGGTCGCCGGCCGCAGGCTACCGCAGGTCGACGGCCAGGCAAGGGTCGAGCAGCAGAAGGTCAACCTGCAGGCTTTCGGCTTCGACGGCCTGGCCGGAGCCGGGCTAGCGATCGAGAATCCGGAGTTCGATCTCTATACGGTCGGCGGCGGCATCTCCTATGATCTCGACCTGTTCGGGCGGAACCGGCGGGCGCTGGAACAGGCCGTTGCCGAAAGCGAGGCCGAGCAGCGCAGGGTCGAAGCGGCCCATCTCATCATCACCGGCCGCGTCGTCGCGCAGGTGCTGGCGATCGCCGGCCTCAACGACCGCATCGCCACCCAGCGCGCCCTGCTGGCCGAGGACGAACGCGACGTCGACCTGACGCAGAAGCGGCAGAAGGCCGGCGTCGGCACGCTCGTCGAAGTGCTCACGGCCCAGAGCCAGCTCAGCGAGGATCGCGCGCGCTTGCCCGGCCTGGAGCAGGAGCTTGCCGAAGCGCGCAACATGCTGGCGATTCTCACCGGCGCCTCGCCGGCGGAACTGGGTGCCACCGACTTCTCGCTGGACCGGCTCAACCTGCCGGCGACGGTTCCCGTGGCCCTGCCTGCCGCGCTGGTGCACAAGCGGCCCGACATCCTGGAAGCCGAAGCCAGGTTGCACGCGGCGACGGCGGCCGTCGGCGTAGCGACCGCACAGCTCTATCCCGACATCACCATCGGCGCGAACATGTCGCAGTTGGCGGGCAACCCGGGCGACCTCTTCAAGGGCAAGGGCAATGCCTTCGACATTTTCGGCAGCCTGACCGCCCCGATCTTTCACGGCGGCACACTCAAGGCGGAGCAGCGCGGCGCCGAGGCCGAGGTCCGCGCTTCGGCAGAGCGCTACCAGGACGTGGTGCTGGAGGCTTTTCGCCAGGTGTCGGATCTGCTGTCGGCGCTCGACACCGACGGCCGGACCTTCTCCGCGCAGCTGGAATCCGCCAGGATCGCCGAGCGGAACCTCTACCTGTCGCGGCGCAGCTTCCAGGTGGGGAACAGCGGCGTGCTGCAGGTCCTGGATGCCGGCCGCAGCTATCAGCGCGCGCGGCTGGCGCTGGTAGAAGCAAGATCCCGGCAATACCTGAACGTGGCCCGCCTCTATGTGGCGACGGCAGGCGGGTGGATCGGGACTCCGGAGAGCTAGTTACGTCGTTTGGGGCTCACCCCGGGACTGCCGGCCTCGTCGATGGAACGTCCTGCCAGGATCACAGTGCTCCCGGGTCGAGCCCGGGACGACGACGATTTCTCAGCGATCCCTGGGCGGACGCGGGAGGGCGGGCTTTCTACCCTTCCCCGCCCCCGGCAAACATCCCGGCATAGCGCTCCCGCAGCAGCTTCTTCTGGATCTTGCCCATCGTGTTGCGCGGCAGCTCTTCGACCGCGATGATCTGCTTCGGCACCTTGAAAGCCGCGAGGTCCCGGCGCAATTCCTCGCGCACCGCCACCGGGTCGAAAGGTCCCGACGGCTGGACCACGGCCACCACGGCTTCGCCGAAATCGGGATGCGGCACGCCGATCACCGCGGCTTCGGCGACATCGGGCCGATCGTCGAGCAGGGCCTCGACTTCGGCCGGGTAGACGTTGAGGCCTCCCGAGATGATCAGGTCCTTCTCGCGGCCGACCAGCTGGACATAGCCGTCCGCGTCGATGAAGCCCATGTCGCCGGTGATGAAGTAGCCGTCGGGCCGGAATTCGGCCGCAGTCTTCTCGGGATTGCGCCAGTAGCCCTTGAAGATGTTCGGTCCGCGCACTTCGACGATGCCGACCTCGCCCTGCGGCAGGACCCGCCCGCTCTCGAATTCCGCGATGCGCAGTTCCACGCCCGGCAGCGGCCGCCCGACGAAGCCGGCGCGGCGCTCGCCCAGGTAGGGGTTGGACGTCAGCATGCCGGTCTCGGTCATGCCGTAGCGTTCGAGCACGCGGTGGCCGCAGCGCTCCTCGAAGGCGCGGTGGATGTCGGCCGACAGCGGGGCAGAGCCCGAGACGAACAGCCGCATTCCCGCGGCCGCTTCACGCGTGAAGGCGGGGTCGGCCAGCAATCGGATGTAGAAGGTCGGCACGCCCATCAGCACGGTCGCTCGGGCCATGGCGCCGACCACGGCCGCGCTGTCGAACTTCGGCAGGAAGATCATCGATGCCCCCGAAAGGGCCACGCAGTGCATAGCGACGAACAGTCCGTGGACATGGAAGATCGGGAGCGCGTGGATCAGGATGTCGTCGGGAGTGAATTGCCAGAAGTCGACCAGCATCTCGCCGTTGGAAGCGAGATTGGCATTGCTCAGCATCGCCCCCTTCGGCTTTCCGGTCGTGCCCGAGGTGTAGAGGATCGCGGCCACGTCGTCCGGCTGCCGGGACACCGGCGCCGCCTGGGCGTCCGGCAGATCGGCAAACAGCTGGTCGAGCGTGCGAACCTCGAGCCGGTCGCCGCCGAGCCTGGCGAACAACTCGACGCTGGACCCCCGGCAGACCGCCAGGACCGGCTCGGCATCGGCGAGGAAATAGGCGATCTCGGATTCGGTATAGTCGACGTTGAGCGGCAGGTAGATCGCACCGGCGCGCATGCAGGCGAAGTAGAGGATGATGGTCTCGACCGACTTGTCGGTCTGGACGAGCAGCCGGTCCCCTGCCCCGAGGCCCAGGTCCTGCAGGCGCGCGGCAAGCCGGCCCGCGGCGGTCTCGACGTCACGGTACGTCCAGTTTCGCGCCGCATCCTCGATGAACAACCTGTCGCCGTACTTCGCGAAACTGCGCGCCAGGCACGAATAGAGATCGCCCGCCACTGCCTTGATTCTCCCGGTTGCCGTCTGCCGCCGGGATAGCGGCGGCGTGGCCGATGTCAAAGCGGGCGGCCGCAGGCCGGCGGCGGTATTAGCTAGCGGTCTGTCGCGATGAGCAGGCTGCACGGCAGATGGGCAAGCAGCTTGGCGCCCACCGAGCCGCCTTCGAACCAGCGGGCGAGCAGGCCCTTGTCGGTATGGCCGAGCACGGTGAGGTCGGCGTGAATCTTGCGCGCATGGGCAATGATTTCGGCCGCCGGCTCGCCCTGCCGGACGCAGGTCGTCACTTGGATGCCTGCTGCGGTGAGGCCCACCGCCGCTTCCTCGAGCGCCTTCTCGATGCGGACGCGCTCCATCTCGATCACGTCGAGCGAGCCGGCCGCCTGTGCCATGACAAGTCCGCCGGTGGTCACGACGATGCCCAGGATGTGGAGTTCCGCACCGGCCAGCTTCGCCAGTTCGCCGGCTTGCCGCAAGGCTGCAGCGCTGTGAGCCGAGCCGTTATAGGCCAGCAGGATCTTCTTGTGCATGGTCCACCCCCTCGGACACCTTCTCACACGGCCAGGGCCTGCACAAGCCGATGTCGGAAGGAGGGCGGGCGCGGCTCAACGCCGGCAATCGGCTCCGGCAAGGCGTCCGACGACCAGCGATTCGAGCGCCGAAAGCGGGACCATGGCCCGTGACAGGTCGGGCGCCTGGTTGGCGCGGTGGGCGGAAAAGACGCCGGCGATGCCTTCGCGCAGCCGCTCCATCAGCTTGCGCGCGGTCAGCGAATAGCAGGCGTTCCACTGCAGCGAGGAATCGATTTCGCCAACCATGTCCCGCCACTGCTGGAACGCCGCCTCGTTCGCCGGCGCGTGCAGCGCCTCGCGCAGTTCGCGAATCTGATCAAGCGTGCTTGCACCCATCAAAAGCCCCTTCGTTCGCTCCACTAAGCCATGGTCCCCGATTCGGCCGGCCTAGCTTCCTGGCTGCGGATCCGCAGCACCAGCGCGCCGTTCAGGGCCATGGCGACGAAGAACAGCGTCCACGACCAGAACACCTGGTATCCGATCAAGGACCCCGCCTGCAGGTTCAGGAAACCGCGCCCCGCACCGCCGTAGCCGACCAATGCCGATACGAGCAGCGTCAGGATCGTGCTGGGAATCAGTGCCTTCATCATGTTCATGGTGATTACCTCGCGTCCAATCGCACCAATAGGTCTGCCCCTGCGGGATCCGGGATAAAGCAGCGTGGTGACTTGCGAGTGAAGCGGCGTGATTATCGCGGCATTCACCATTGGGACGACGCCGGGCATGATAGCCGCGGCGCGGCACCGGGCGAGGATTGCTGGGTGCAGGGCTTGTATCGAACTGCAATATCAAAGCCTTGATATAATTATTATTTCTTCGACTCTCAAAACCTACCCCCACATTCTCCCCCACACTTCTAGAACCCAGTTGCCGTTTACGGCACGATCACCGCCCCCCGATAGGGACGAATTGGGGCCACCGTCTCGCAGCCAGGCTGCCCATCCTACCGACAACGGGTGCAGGTCCGGCAGTCTGCTCCGGGATGGCAACTGGAGCCGAAAGGTGAGTAGCAGTGGTACACACCGTACGCGACAAATCGCAGGCTCGAAGCCAGCAAATCCGGGCTTTTCGGCAAATGGCAGCTTCTCAGTCGAATCCAACCTATCCAAACGGACCCGTCAAATTCAATTTTATTCCTGGTAATTGTCTGGAAACTTTCGCAAACTTGACCACCCCTGTGACAATCGACGTGACTTGGATTTGAATTGCTCACTCGTCACGCCGGGCAGGTTGGCAAACGGCGTCAACCGCACACTTCTAGGCAAGAGCCGTTGCCCCCAGTTGGATCAGATTGGTATTGTGCGGCGAGGCAAAGGTTTGAACGCTAACGCCGCGCTCGATCGCTGCCCGAGCCAGCTCCTCGGTTTTTCCGCCCAAGGCGGCATGGGAGATCAGAATAGTCGGGACCAGCGTCAGGATATGGCGGTTGCGGGCTTCGGCGCTGGCGGCAGTCGTCCTGCGATGGGTTTCGGGAAACGGGCTGACGATCTCGGCAAGGCCAGTGGCGATGGCGTCGCGGATGGCGGCGCTGAGCGGTGCAGGTGGCCGCCAGCCGGTGACGGCACGGGCGAGAACGATGGTGACGGGCGCACTGCTCCGCAACAAGATACGCAGCACGTCCCGTTCAACCGGAGTGTGGAAGCCGCCGATCACGGGCGCGCTTTGGGAGTCGCGAGCATTGGCCCAATCCTGCGCCCGCAGGATCACATCGCCCGGACAGGATTGGGAGCAGAAAAAGGCGATGGGCGATGAAGTGAGCACGTCCAATCACTCACTCTAGGCGGTAAACCAAAGGCGACCGGAGTGCCAAAGCGGATTCACCGTATTGTGAAGGGCACGATCCAAAGCGCCAAAGCCGCGCTGACCGGGCATAACCACCCGATAATCGTAGCGGTTGGGGCCTACTCTCCACATCTCCAGGATCGCACCCGTAGAGGCCTCGGGAATATCAATCGTCATCACCAAAGCGTGGCGCACTACCTTTCGGTCTATGACGTTGCCCGTTAGCTTGTTTCTCAAACGAAGCGTTGGCAGCACAGGGTCGCCGATGTTCACACCGAAGAAGGAATCCCATGCTCCCGAGGGAGGCTGGACCTGATGGCCGGAATAGCCCTGCTGGTCCGATGCCATTATCTGCATCACGAGCCGAGGGTTTGGATGGACGGTAACGCTAGGAATTTTTCCTCGGGGAGGACGATATTGGGCCTCCAGCCAATCAAAGGCATCATTGTCCAGCTGGTCGGTGCAGAGCGAATCTATGTAGTCACGAACGGATTTAATGACGTTGGCGGAACGGCTGGAAAGCGATGCCTCGGTCAATACGTTAGCAGAGTTATGCGAGGCGTTTGTCGAGCCGACAAACGCAACCCCGTCAAATGCGAACATTTTCGCATGAAGTAGCGGAATCGAATAAACTGATACTCCGCCATTATGGAGTTTTCGAAGGGATTTCGGGTTGGTTAGGCCCGTTGAAACGCTTGCAATGCTCGCGTCAACAACCAAGCTACTCCCGGCTCGCAGGGGTAGAAGTTTATGGCCATCAGTCCCGAAATAGGCAACGGCTACCGACGATGGGTTTGTCGCCGATCTTGCGGCAACGGTAATGCGACGCCAGATACGGCCTGTCTCGAGTTTGGTCGTATCCTTAGCCATCCGGGTTACGCCGCGTCATCGAGTTCATCGGAGCTATCCCCCTCGAAGTCTGTTTTGACGATTTGGGCGTATGCAAGCTCGATATCCTGCATGGCGTCGGGCATATTCAGGTTCCGCAACCATATGGAATCTGAAAGGTCGGTTATGCTCCGGCACAGTGCTAAATTGTAGTTTCCGATTCTCTTTCCGGCATTTAGCTTAAACACCGTATTTTCCGCCATGCTGTCGGATAGCCTATTTGACAAATCGAGCAGGCGAGCGCGGTCATCGTCAGATATAGAGCTTGGGAACGGAATGGCCTCGAAATTGGATTTCGTGACGTGGAAATCATCTCCAACTATTGCCCACCATATCAGCGCGAGCTTTCCATTTAGATAGCTGTGTGCGAGGGCCGCACTGTCCCTGCTATCGAATGACGTGATGCCAGATTCAGTGACGGGCAACTTACCGCCCAGATTGTCGTAGGCCGGAGCGGGGGTGAAACCAAATGAGACCCAATTATAGGCGGATTTTTTGAAGTAGAGTTGATGGGCCGTCGCCCGAGAGGCAATCTTTGCATCAATCGGTGGAATGGCTGCCTTTGCGGCTTCCAATGCAGAGAGAAACCGCTGATTCCCAATCTTTGGCACAAGTCCATCCCAAAGGGCCTTGTCGAAACGCGCATATTCGATGCGTTCAACGAGGTGCGGACGTGCCACTTCAAACCAGCGGTGGGTGATCGTGGTGTGATGCCCAGTATCTCCGGATCGCAGGCCAATGTAGATGGTGTTGCGAACTCGGACTTCGGCGCTGAACAGTGCGGCGGGGATGCGGGCGAACGACGAAAACCAGCTCGCTGTGAATTTGTCCAACAAGAGCTTCCGTAGAGACTGGAAGTTGCCGGAGAAGGTGAGGCTCAACGGCACGATCATGCCATACGCGCCTTGCTTTGATGCCAAAGTCGTCGCCCGTTCCATCACCCAAGCGTAAATGTCCGGGCATCGCTCGGTGCTGTAATTGCGGACGGTATATTCCTTCCGGGCATCGGAGGCTTTGACGTAGGGAGGATTCCCGACCACGACATCAAACCCGCCTGCCGCGATGATCGCGTAAAACTCCGCGAGCCAGTGAAACGGCTTGTGGCTGGCTTTCCACGCCCGGAATCTTGCGGTGTCGGCAAGATCGACGCCGCCCTGGATTCCGTAGTCCTGCGCCAGAAAGCTATCCAATTGAGCATCGAGCGCCCCCAGCCGGGCGCGAAGCTCGGCCTTATGGGTGCCGTCGATGTGCCCGTGAAGCGTGGTCTGCTGCTGGCGGAACAGACGGAAGGCTTCAGCCAAATCCTGCGCCGCCTTCTCGATCTTGCCCGCGCGGTCGTCGAAATCGAAGCCCTTGGCCTCGGTCGCCTTCCGCACGTCCGCGAATGACGTGTAGCCGATCAGCGTGTTGCCGGCGCGGATGTTGAAGTCGATGTCCGGCAGCGGCTCGATCTGGTCGGCGCTTTCCAGTTGCGCCGCCAGTTTGAGGAACAGGCGGAGCTTACAAATCTCCACCGCCTCATCCATGATGTCCACGCCATAGAGATTGTCGAGGATGATGGACTTGTAGATGAAATAGGCCCGGTTGGGGTGGCGGGTGATCTGCGCCAACACGTCGCGGAAGTCCGAATATTTCTGGCGCGCTCCGCTACCTTCCGGGGCGCTCGCGACAAACTGCTCCATTCTCTCAAGGCAGGCGTCATAAAGATCGTAGAGGATATTGAGCGCGGCGAACAGAAACGCTCCCGATCCGCAGGCCGGGTCTAGCACCTTGACCGCCGAAATCCCCTTCCAGAAGGCGCGAACAAGATCCGGGCTTTCGGCATATTGGATGGCGTCCTGCGCGAACTGGCGGATGTCGAGATTGAGGGTGATTAGCTCCTCGATGCCGGACACATGCCCGGCGGCCAGCTTTGCACGGATGGCGGCGTAACGCTCACGCCGGGCGACGGCCTCCCGCCATGTTTCGGTAGGCAGGCCGATGTCAGGGCTGGCAACCTTGTTCCAGTCGCCGCGCTTGGCGACATCAGTGACGCCGGCGGCGATATTATCTGGCAGCGGCGCATCCGCGCCGTGACGGACGGACTTGAAGATATAGGTGTCGGAGTCGTCGGCGAGCATCCGCCAGACCGCGCCGCCCGGCTCGAACGCCACCTTGTCATGCCCCTCGGCATTGCGGAACAGCCACGGGATAACGGTGGAGCGGGTGATATAGTCAGTGATGTCCTCCTTGGTGTAATAGGCCCCCATCTGCTTCTGGTTGATGTATTTCTCGAAGATGTGGCCCAGCACGTCCGGGTTGATCTCGCGCCCGTCAGCTTCGGTGATTGCGCGGGTGTCCAGCGTCCATTCGTATTGATCGAAGAAGCCAAAGACGGCCTCAAAGGCCGTGTCGGCGATCTGGATTTCGTGGCCTTCACCTTCCAGCGCGTGAGGCTCGAACAGCCCGCCGTTGAGATAGGGAATGTTGCCGATCAGCTTTGCGGTGTCCGCGTCGCGCGCGTTTATCGGCGTGGCGAGGCCGCCGTGAAACAGCTTGAGCAGAAAGGCGCGATAGAAGCTGTGGAACTGGTCCTTGCCCTGCGCCTTGCGCACCGTGTCCAGCCGGTTGCGCAGATAATGGATGTCGCCGTCCAGAAACCCCTTCTTCTGGATAAAATAGACGAACATCAGCCGATTGAGCATCAGCGAGGCATACCAAGCTCTGTCAGTCGCATCGGCGAGGCCCTTGATGAAGCCCAGGAAGGCGTCGTGCTGCTTCTTGAAATCCTCGTAGAAGCGTTTGGTGATCTTCTCGCGGTCAAAGGCGTCACGCAGGGCGACGGTTGCGCCCGCAAGCGTCAACCCCTCCTCATCGTTGAGGGAGAAAGCGATGTGATCGAGCTTTTGCAGCAGCAGGTCGGGCGCGGTGCCGGTGCGCCAATCATATTCGCGGAAGGCGGCGGGCTTCCCCTTTTCCCGCGCAACCCATTGCCAGATTTGGCGGCTTTTGCCGGGATCGGTGAAGATGATAAGATGCTCGTATGCGAGCTTGGTTACTTCCCGCTCGATCCTCTGGCGGACGTGGCGATCAGGGATGGCCGCGCAATGAAAGATGCGGACGCCGCGCTTTTCCGCGATAGGTGCGAGGTCGTAGGGCTGGCCATCGGCAAGGATGGATTCGGCCTTTTTGGTGCCAGGAATGTCCCAGCCAAGTTCCTCAATGAATAGGCGGCGGAAGTCGAAGGCGCGAAGCTGCTCAGTTGCGCGAACTTTATCTATTGGCATGAAATCCCCCGTCAGCCGCGAAGCCCCATGGAACAAATTACGCGAGGTTCGCGGTCGCGCTCTTCCTGATCCCGCACGATGCAAAGGCGTCCTTCATCGCGCAAGGCCGTTACCAATTCGACCAGCTTTTCATTTGTGATCCCGCTTTTTAGCTGACGATTGAGAATATCGGTCGCGGTCTGGAACAGCGGGAAGCCGTATATGTCGTCCATCGCCTTTTCGATCTCGCGTACAAGGTGATCCGTGATGAAGAGATTGCGGGTGGTGCCGATGTCGCGCAGGTAGTTTTTCAGCCGGTCATAGGTCTTGAAACGCGCGCCGGAAGGGCGGCCCAACGCGCCATGCGTGGTGCGTTCTTCTTCCGCCATGTGCGCGACCGCTGCCTTTACGATGGCGTGATGCTCGTCCAGCCGTTCCAGCGCGGGTTCGTTGGGCGGACATTCGGCGGCGCGCAGGATGGCGAGCGGCGACTGCGAAATCACTTTCCCTTCGCGGTCAACCCACGCCAGCGAGTCATTGTCGTCGGGGGAGCGGACATAGACGAGCGCACCTTCCTTGGCATTTTCGATTTCGGGCAGCGCCTTGGTCGCGTAAACAACGTCCGGCAGATTCTCGACCGCGCCTTGAAGGGCGGGGTCGGCGTCGATGGCATTTTTCCAGATTTGGTAGGCGTAAGAGGCAAGATCGACTTCGCCCTCGTCATCGCCATCAAGGATGCCGGATTTCTCGCTGTAGAGGTCGCGGATAGGGTTGTCGTTGTCGTCGTCCTCGAAAAAGGCTTCGTCGGACCCAACAACTTCCTTGTTCTCGCGCAGGCGGGTGCGGACACGCTGCCGCAGCCGGATGATGCGCTCAACCCCGTCAGCAGGGAGGAAGGAATAGGCGCGGATGGTATCGGCCTCCTGCCCGATGCGGTCCACGCGACCGGCCCGCTGGATCAGGCGGATGATCGCCCACGGCAGGTCAAAGTTGACGATGATCGCGCAATCTTGAAGGTTCTGCCCTTCGGACAGAACATCGGTAGCGATCAGGATACGAAGCTCACCGTCCTTTTGGGCGAGCTTCGCTTTATCGTTCGATTCCGGGGAGAAGCGCCAGGCAAGCCTGGTCGGGTCTTCGGATTGCCCGGTAGCGGCGGCGACGCCCGCGATCCCGGTCTTCGCCAGCGACGATTCCAGATAGCGGGCCGTGTCGGCGAACTGCGTGAAGATCAGCACCTTTTCATCCGGGTGCCGGTCTTTCAGCAACGCGACCAAAGCCGCGAGCTTGGTGTCGCGCTCTTCCTTCCATACGCCGCACAAGGACAGGACTTTCGCCAGTTGATCGGCGTCGCGCTGCAAATCTTTCGCCAGCCCGCTGACAAACAGGCTCGGCGAAAGCCATTTGAAGCGGCTGCGTTTTGCCGTGCGATAGGTGTCGTAGATTTCAGCGGCGCGTTCGCGCAGCCGGTCGGGATCAATGACGGGTTGGGATTCAACCTCTCCGCCATTGTCGGCACCGCCCTCGTCGAACAGGCTGGTATCTTCGTCACTCACATCCAGCAGCGCCGCATCCTGTGTGCCGATGGGGAGCGGCTGGCCGGTTTCGATAGCGTGAAGGAAGATCCTGTTGCGCAGGATGTGGCGCTCAATGGATTGCAGGAAGGCGGGACCGCCGCTTTCCAGCCGCTTGAACAGGTTGGTCCGGCAAAAGCCCATGAGGCGGGTGCCCGCCCGGCCAAGCCCGGCGATGATTTTCTGCTCGGCGGGTGTCGGCGGGTTGGCGGGAGCCGGTGCGAGATAGTTGCCAAGGCCGTAGCGAGGGAGGCCAAGGGCGGCGATGATGTTGACCACTTCCGGCGAATAGGCCCGCGCATAGGGGTCGGTTGGGTCACTATCGTTGATCGTGAATTTCAGCGTGATCGGCTTGCGGGTAGGGAAATAGGACCGCCTGCCATCGGCGAAGGTGATATATTTCCGCGCGTTCGCCGGGTCCGTCTCCGCATAGTTTTGCACGATGAAGCTGCGGGTTCGGCGGATCATATAGAGCCGCATCAGCTCCCGCCAGTCATCGGCCTCGTCGCTTTTCTCGAACGCAGCCAAAGAGTGCAGCGGGCATTGATGTTTGCGGACAAACTCGGTTTCACCGCCGATCTTGCGAATTATGCTTTCCGGGCGAACCCCGATGTCCTGTTCCTCGTCCACGAAAAGGCGAAGCTGAGAGGACAGGTCGATGAACGACTTGTTGTAGGGTGTAGCGGACAGCAGGATGCAAAGGCTATCGTTGGCGGCGATGTAGGAATGAATCGCCTTGTAGCGACTGCCGTCGCGGTTGCGGAGGTTGTGGCTTTCGTCGATCAGGACGACACGATAGCGGCGCAGGTCTGCAAGGCGCTCCACCTGCGAGAGTGCGACCACCTTGGCTACCAGCCGGTATTTATCGACATAATCCTCCCACATGGAAACGAGATTCTTGGGGCAGATTATCAGCGTTTCGGTGCCGTGATCTTCCTCGAACACCTTGGCCAGCGCCGCCGCCATCATGGATTTGCCAAGGCCGACAACATCGCCGATCACCACGCCGCCACGCTTGTTCAAATGGTTGGCGGCGATTTTGACGGCGCTTTCCTGAAAGCGAAACAGGCTGTTCCCGAAGATGGTCGGGATACGAAACTCAGATAGGCCGTGGATGGCTTCGCGCGCAAGGTTCTGCGCAATCTTGAGATAGACGTGGTAGGGTTCGACGAGCGTATCGCGCGCCCAGCTTTCCTCGATGATCGTCGCTAATTCGTCGGAAATATCAACGCACCAGCGGTCATTCCACCGTTCGTTGAACCACTTTTCCAGTTTCAGGCAGGCATCAACGTCCATGACATCGACATTGAGTTCGCCCTGCGCAGACAGTCCGGCGAATGTCAGGTTGCTGCTGCCGACGAAACCGATCTTCGGGTTGATCGGGTCGGGCCTATGCAAGAGGTAGAGCTTCGCGTGGAGATTGTGGCGCAGGTAAAGCTTGACCACGACCTTGCGGCTGCGAATTTGCCGCGCCAGCCGCCGAAGCCCGGCTTCATCGTCATTGGTCGGAAGCCCAATAGCAAGCTGCTCACGGAACTGCTCTGCCAGCCGCCGTCTCAGTTCCAGGACTTTCGCGTTGTCGATCAACTCGTCGTCCACCGCAACGGATAGTGCGTGACGCAGTTCGGCATCGGGCGGCTGGTGCATCCCGACGAGAAGGCGGCACGCTCTACCGTCCTCCCCCGACCATGCCTCGATTTTCGAGTCTATCTGTTTCCAGCCGCGAAGGTTGAAATACCCGACACAAAAGTCAGCTCGCTCAGAATGAGCCAGTGCTTCAGAGAGCGCAGGCAGCAATGATTGATCGATATTGTCAAATATGCGCGGCACTCGGCACCCCTCTGCCCATACACCCAAACGACGTCGTTACACGATCATCACCGCGCCTCCCCCCGGAGGCCAAGCAGATAGCGTTTTTGATGATGTTGCGA
>CAUJJI010000241.1 GCA_963205265.1 Pseudomonadota bacterium | reverse complement strand
AGATCCTGCTCTGCTCCGGCGACCTCGGCATCGGCGCGGCGCAGACTGGCGAGGTTGTCGAGCCCGTTGCGCTGGCGCTGGGCGACAATGTCGCGCATCGCCTGGCGGTTGGCGAGCATGGCTGCGGCGTTGTCGCGCTCGCGATAATGGCGACCGAGTTCGGCATAAGCGGCGGTTATCGCAACCGACAGCACCAGGCGGGCCTGCGCCGCATCGACCGCCGCCGCTCGGGCATCCGAAGTCGCTGCCGCAAGGGCCGCCCGGTTGCGCCCCCACAGGTCGAGGTCGAAGCCGAAGCTCAGCGAAGTTTGCCCGTAATCCTTCCAGCCATCGGGCAGAAACTGCGCGGGAATGCCGTTGTTGCCGCTCTGGCGGCGCAGGCCGCCTTCGGCCTCGGCCCCAATCGAGGGGAGCCGTGCGGCCCCGACCCGCTGCGCCTCGGCTTCCGCGCGCCTGACCCGCGCCACCGCCACCGCGACCTGCGGTGAATTGGCGAGGCCTTCCTCGATCAGCGCGGTCAGTTGCGGATCGCCCGCCAAGCGCCACCATTGGTCCGGCGGCCAGGCCGTGTTGCCGCGCGCGGCGAGGGTCTGCCCCGCCTCGGTCGTCTCGGCAGTGCGCAACGCGGGCCGTGCTCCGGGATGGGAAACCGGGACGCACGCGGCCAGAGCCAGCACCAACGCTGCGCCGCCGTAGATTCGGAACCTAGCCGACATAGGCACCCCGCCCGCTGGCCAGCAATCGCCCTTCGGCATCCTCGATGCGGGTCTCCGCGACACTGATCTGCTTGCCCAGCTTGACCACCCGCCCAATCGCGCGCAGCGGACCTGAGGTCGCAGGGCGATGGAAATCGACCCGCATATCGGCGGTGGCGCGCGCCGATCCGCCGAGCGCGTTGATCGTGTAAAGCCCGGTCAGGTCGATCAGCGCCGAGAGGATGCCGCCATGCGCCGATCCGATCATCGGGTTGGAGACGATCTCGTCGCGCCACGGCATTTCAAGGATCAGCGCGTCGTCTGTCAGTTCGGCGATATCCAGCCCCAGCCATTGGTGGAACGGCGCAATGAGCAACATCGAACGGAGCTGGTCGAGGTCCATGCTTGCTGCCGGATCGTTCATGCCGCGACCGCCTTTCCGTGCGTGCGGACAAGGAAATCGAGGATCGCGTCGCCAAAGGCATCGTTCTGGTCGCCGACCACCATATGCGTCGCATCGGCGATGTCACTGTAAGCGGCATGCGGCACGAGCGCGCGGAAATGCGCCACGGCTTCCGGTGACACCAGATCGCTCGATCCGCCCCTGATCAGGTGGACCGGAAGCGCAAGCCGCGATGCGGCTTCGCCCAATTCTGTGCGCCCAAAGTCGCTGCTGTCGCCGCGCTCGGCATGGCGCCGCATGATGCCGTCGATGAATGCCGGGTCCCAATGCCAGTAATAGCGCCCGTCGCCCTTCTGCCGCAGATAGTGGGCGAGGCCGGACGACGCCTTGCGGCTTGGACGATGGGGGAGATACTCGGAGATCACGCGCGCCGCTTCCTCGGGCGAGGCAAAGCCTTCGCGGGCATGGGCAGCCATGAACCCGACTACGCGCGTAACACCGCCCGCCTCCATTTGCGGTGTGATGTCCACCAAGGTCAGCGAGGCGAAGCTGCCGGGAGCGACCTCGCCTTCGGCCATGATCCCGGCAAGTCCGCCTAACGACGCCCCGATCAGTGCGGGCTTGCGGTCGAGCGACCCGGCAATCGCGATCAGGTCGCCCGCGAAATCGACAATGTCATAGGCTCCGTCATCGGCCCAAGCGCTGTCGCCATGACCGCGCAAATCGAGCGCGATAGCGCGAAAGCCGCAGTCGGCCAGCATCGCCGTCACCCGCTTCCACGCCCGCTTGGTCTGCCCGCCGCCGTGGGCGAGCAGCACCGGCATACCCTGCTCAGGGCCTTCGATCAGGGCGGCGATAGCATGGCCGGAATGGCCGGAGAGCGTGACGGGCGGATTCGACATGCTTTTATCTTACTGTATGATGCCTTACAGTAAAGGCTGTCCTTTTGGTCAATCGGAAGCTATGAGCTGTGGCATGGCGAACACGTCCGACCAGCAGAGCTACCTCACCGAGGCCGATGGGCTGGTGTTCCTGGTTGAGGAGGTTCCGCGCAAGCTGCGCCGCGTGTTCGATTCCTCGACCGCGAAGTTCGGGCTGACCCGAACCCAATGGCGCGCTCTCGCCTATATCTTCCGCACGCCCGGTCTGACCCAGACCGAGCTGGCCAAATGCCTCGAACTGGAACGCGCCAGCGTCGGTCACGTCATCGACCAACTCGAAAAGGCGGATTACGTCGAGCGCCGGGCTGTGGAAGGCAATCGGCGGGTGTGGACCTTGCACCTGCGTCCTAAGGCGATCGGCATCCTGCCCGCGCTCAGAGCGGAAGCCGATGTGGTCTATGAACGGTTGCTCGCCGGCATATCGGGCGATGAAGTTGCCGTGTTCAAGCGACTTCTGGCCACCATGTCCGCCAATCTGTAGCCTTCACGCTGGCTGCGGCCGCCAGCTGGAATGTCGACGCCGCAAGACCAGGACGGCTTCCCCTGGACGCTTGCGGGGGATTATCAGCCTTACTTCGCTTCGGGACCGATCTGCGACAGGATCCTCTCGATCCTTGCCACCTCGGCCTGAAGCGTCACCCGTTGCGGTTCTGGAAGCCGCTTCTCGCGCAGCAACAGCCGCGCCTCGTCAGCTCCGCACTGCCAGGCCGGGCGATGCCGTTCGACAATACAGGCATTGGGGCAGCGGACCGGCTCGCACATGGCGATCATTGGTCCGGTCGCACCCGGTTCCGAAATGCGGTTGAGGCACAGGGCAGTTGCCGGATCAAAGAAGCAATCGGCCAGCGGGCCGACATGCAATGTCCGCGCGAGACTGCCGAGCATCGTCCGTAGGCGTGGCCGGTCGGCAATCATGGCGGGT
>CAUJJI010000240.1 GCA_963205265.1 Pseudomonadota bacterium | reverse complement strand
ACCCGCCGACGCCTCGCACCGCAGGGCTCGCAACCAGCCAAGCCTGTCGCGCCAGGCAAACCACAAGCGCCGGCCGTCCCGTGCGTGTGTTTCCTTCCCCGGCGTTAGCCCGCATTCGCCAGCGGGGGTGAAGCTGTGTCCGTTTCAGATCCTCCCCCATAGGGGGAGGGGGACCGCCGGCGCAGCCGGTGGTGGAGGGGTGTCCCCCTCCGATCGAACGCTGACACCCCTCCGTCATTCGCTACGCGAATGCCACCTCCCCCCATGGGGGAGGATCTTTTGCTTCCTCCCCGTTCCGGCGAGGAACAGCTCTAGTCCCGCGCGGGCAAATGTCGCGCGGGGTCGACGGGCTCCGCGTCGCGGCGGAGTTCGAAGTGCAGTTCGGGCCCGCGGGCCTTGCCGGTCCGGCCGGAGAGGCCGATGCGCTCGCCCTGGCCGACGTCCTCGCCCCTGGTCACGGTGACCTTGCTCAGGAAGCCGTAGGCGCTGTGCCAGCCGCCGCCGTGGTCGATGACCACGAGCTTGCCGAACTGCCGCCGCTCTTCGCCGGCGAACAGCACCTTGCCGGCCGCGGCGGCGCGGACGGCGGTGCCTTCCTTCAGCCTGATGTCGAGGCCGTCGTGGTAGTCCTTCTGCGTCCGCGCGGCATAGCCCCGGCGCACCGGCCCGGCCGCCGGCCAGGCCCAGCGCCCGGGCGCGGCTTCGGTCGCAGCCGGCGCGGGCGCCGCCGGCCGGATGATCGTCGGGATCAGCAGCGTGGCGCCCGGCTTCAGCGGCGCGTCCGGGTCCAGGCCGTTGGCCACGGCGATGTCCTTCCACGGCACGGCATAGTCGTAGGAAATGCTGAAGCCGGTATCGCCGCGGGTCACCTTGTGCCGGCGCGTGCGCGGGATGGCGAGCTTCTGGCCGGCGCGGACGGTATAGGGCGGCTTGAGCCCGTTGGCCTCGATGATCAGCACGCGCGGCACCTTGGCGCGGTTGGCGATGCCCATCAACGTCTCGCCTTCCTGGACCACGTGCTCGACTTCCTGGTCGGGCGGCAGCGGCTCTCCGGCTGCCGCCAGCAGCAGGGCGAGAGCCGGGAGCAGCATCGCCCGCCTCATGGCGCGTAGCGCTGCGACAGCGACGCCAGCGAGGCATCGTGAGTGAAATCGAGCTGCAGCGGAGTGACCGCGATGAAGCCGTCGGCGATCGCCTCGAGATCGGTGGCGTGCCCGGGGGTATGCTCGATGCCGTGCAAGCCGAACCAGTAGTAGGGGAAGCCCCGGGGATCGATGCCTTCGATCACCGAACCGCGCGCATAGTCGTGGAAGCCCTGGCGCACCACGCGGATGCCCTTGACCTCGGCACCGGGCAGCGGCGGGAAATTGACGTTGACCAGGCTACGCGGTGCAAAGGGCGCGTCGAGCAGCGGCCGCAGCACCCGCGCGCCCCACTCCTCGGCGGCATCGAAGGACACGCCGTGGCCCAGTCCCTCGCGCGCATAGACCTGGCTGAGCGCGATCGACCGGATGCCGGCCAGCGCGCCTTCGAAGGCGGCGGAGACGGTGCCCGAATAGGTGACGTCGTCGCCCAGGTTGGCGCCGCGGTTCACCCCCGACAGGATGAGGTCGGGCGGGGCGGGCATCAGCTTCTTGAGCGCCATGGTGACGGCATCGGTCGGCGTGCCGGTGACCGAGTAGCGCCGCGGCGCATGCTCGCGCAGCCGTACCGGGCGAGTCAGGGTCAGCGAATGGCCGGCTCCGGACTGCTCTTCGGAGGGCGCGCAGATCCAGATGTCGTCGGACAGCGCGCCGGCGATCTTCTCGAGCACATAGAGCCCCGGCGCGCCGATGCCGTCGTCGTTGGTGAGGAGGATGCGCATCAGTCCGCCATTCCCCCGCTCCATACCCTTACCCCGTCACCCTGAACTTGTTTCAGGGCCCATTTCTCCCCACGCGCCAATGGACCCGGAGGCGCGATGGGTGCTGAAACGAGTTCAGCATGACAGCTTGAGAAGACAGGGCAAGGCTGCATCCTAGGCACTCGCCTGCAGCCGCGTGAAACCGCCCATGTAGGGATGCAGTGCAGCGGGAAGGTCGATGGAGCCGTCGGCCTGCTGGAAGTTCTCCAGCACCGCCACCAGCGTCCGCCCGACGGCCAGGCCCGAGCCGTTCAGCGTATGGACGAATTCGGTGCCTTTCCCGCCCTCGGGCCGGTAGCGCGCGTTCATCCGCCGCGCCTGGTAGTCGCCGCAGTTCGAGATGCTGGAGATTTCGCGATAGCTGGCCTGGCCCGGCAGCCACACTTCCAGGTCGAAAGTCTTGCGCGCCGTGGCGCCCATGTCGCCGGCGCAGAGCAGCACCTTGCGGTAGGGCAGTTCCAGCGCCTGCAGGATCGATTCCGCCGCGGCGGTCATCCGTTCGTGCTCGGCCGGGGAATCCTCGGGGCGGCAGATCGTCACCAGCTCGACCTTGTCGAACTGGTGCTGGCGGATGAAGCCGCGGGTATCCTTGCCGGCGGCCCCGGCTTCGGAGCGGAAGCAGGGAGTCAGCGCGGTCATGCGGACCGGCATCTGCGCTTCGGCGAGAATCTGCTCGCGCACGGCATTGGTCAGCGAGACTTCGGCAGTGGGGATCAGCCAGCGGCCGTCGGTGGTGCGGAACAGGTCGTCGGCGAACTTCGGCAGCTGGCCGGTGCCGAACACCGCCTCGTCCCTGACCAGCAGCGGCGGCGCGCATTCGGTGTAGCCGTTTTCGGCGGTCTGCCGGTCGAGCATGAACTGCGCGATCGCGCGCTGCAGCCGGGCCATCTGCCCGCGCAGGAAAGTGAAGCGGGCGCCCGAAATCGCCGCCCCGGTCTCGAAATCCAGGCCCAGCGGCGGACCGAGATCGGCATGCTCCTTTGGCGCGAAGTCGAAGCTGCACGGCGTGCCCCAGCGCGCCACTTCGACATTGGCGGTCTCGTCGGCGCCGTCGGGCACTTCGGGCAGCGGCAGGTTGGGCAGGCGCGCCAGCTCGTCCTGCATGCGGGCGGTGAGCTCGCGGTCCTCCTGCTCGAGCGCGGGGAGCTGCTGCTTGAGCTCGGCCACTTCGGCCATCAGCGCCTGGGCTTCGTCTTCCGCCTTGCGGGCCTTGGCCGCGCCGATCGCCTTGGACGCCTCGTTCCGGCGGTTCTGCGCTTCCTGCATCCGGGTCGCGATGGCGCGCCGCCGGGCGTCGAGTTCGAGGAGAGCGGCCGAAACGGGTTCGACGCCGCGCCTTGCCAGCGCGGCGTCGAATGCTTGCGGATTATCGCGGATCGAGCGGATATCGTGCATGGCCGGCGCTATGCCGCCGGGCCCGGCACAAGGCAAGCGCTGCCGGTGTCAATCCAGGCTGCAGGTGTCCATTCCCAGCACGCGGTAAAGCGGGCAGAAGCTGAACAGCCCGCTCGCCAGCGGGATGATGCCCAGCCAGCCCCACGGCGTCCTGGGATCGAAGAACAACATCGCGACAAGCGCGCGATTCGAAGCGCTTGCGCCTAGAGCGGCCCCGCCTGCTGCGCCGCCTTGCGGGCCGCGAGGTTCTGCAGCAGCAGGTTGCCGAGGCGGATGCCGGGCAGTTCGACCAGCCGGGTGAGCGCGACGGCGAGCAGGAAGCTGAGCCCGATGCCGGCGAGCATGGCCAGCGGATCGTCGGCGACGCCTTCGCCGAAGAAGGTCTTCATCGTCTGCAGCACCGGGATGTGCGCCATGTAGATCGTATAGGACAGGGCGCCCAGCCATTGCAGCGGCCGCGAGGAGAAGATCGGCGATGGCTGCCCCGCGGCGCTCCAGACCAGGGCCGCCGCCAGCGCCGGGACGATCGCGCCAAGCCAGGGCAGCGCGGCGGCGAAGGTCATCGTCGCGATGGTCGCGGCGAACAGCGCATAGGTGAGCCCGGGCGAGGAGAACCGCCAGTCCTTCTCGCGATAGAGATGGAACAGCAGCGCGCCCGCGGCCAGGCCCAGCGGCGCCCTGACCGCATAGATGCGGGTCCCCTCCGCGATCTGCACGTCGGCGATCGCCAGGCCGGCGAGGCAGGCGAGCAGCAGCGGTGCGACGAGCACGCCGGGCAGCCTCAGGTAGGGAGCGACGAGGAAGGCCAGCAGCGGCAGGTAGAATTCCCAGGTGATGCTCCAGGCCGGGTAGTTGGCGGGCATGCTGTCGAGGAACGGCACCCCCATCACCACTTCCGCGGGCATGTGCTCGAAGTGGTAGATCGTCGCGGCCGAAGGCAGCACCAGCAGCGTTGTCACGTAGAACACCGGCACCAGGCGGAAGAACCGCTTGATCGCGAAGCGCGAGAAGCTGCGGTCGCGCGAGGCGAGGTAGGACGAGGTCAGGACGAAGCCGCTCAGCAGGAAGAACACGTCGACGCACAGGTCGAAGACGAAGCCCGGCCAGGCGCCGCCGGTCGCGCGGCCGGCGAAGCGGTTGATGCCGAAGTGCAGCAGCATCACGTTGCAGGCGAGCACGCCGCGGATGCCGTCGAGGTCGGGGCGATGGCGCAGCTCGAACGCGGCGTCGCGATGGGCGGCGAGAGTGCCTTCGGGCGCGAGGGGGCTGGTGGGGTCGGCGATCGTCACGGTCCTCGGATTGGAGGGCGCCGTAGAGCGATTTTCGCGCGGGGTGAAGGGGGCAGCATCGTCGTCCCGGGCTCGGCCCGGGACCGCTGGCCTCGTCGACGGCAGGTTCGGTCCGGCCGCCAGCGGTCCCGGCTTTCGCCGGGACGACGAGAATCTTACCGTCCTCCCGGGCTCGACCCGGGACGACGAAGGCGGCGATGACGGTTACTCCGTCTCGTCTGCCAGCCCGAGCGCCCGCTCGTAGTTGATGTGGAAGTTGCGGATCTTCTGCTCCTGGTAGCGCGAGAACCAGACGTAGGGCGGCGACTTGGCCTTGAGCCCGCGCTGGACCGACGGCACGTTGAACACGTCCTGGTCGGTGATCTTGCTCAGCGAGAGGAGCTCGGGCGCCGCCGTCCAGGGATCGTCGAAGCCCAGCTTGCGGTGCTTTGCCGGCGCCGGCCGTGGCTTGTCCTTGGGCCAGGGCGCCAGCAGGTAGATGTCCATGATGCTCTCTTCCGGATTGTCGCCCAGCGGGCGGAAGCGGAAGCAGATGCGCATCCATCCGCCCCAGGGGTGCAGGTTCGGGAACAGGTCGTTGAAGCCCGTCCCGTTGAGCACCGCATCGGGCCAGTCGGACAGGTCCTCGCCGGTGAGCGCCCCGATCAGCGCCTTCTGGCCGTCGGCCGAGGCGCGGTGCTGGGCCAGCGCTTCTTCCTTGGTCAGCATGATCCCCCGCTGCGGACTGCCGGGCGAGGGGTACTGCGCGGCGCGGCCCCAGTTGCCGAAGACGTCGTAATGCGTGTTCGACAGGTCGCCGCTGACCAGCATCTGGTGGGGATGGGTGGCGATGACGTGGTAGGCTTCCATGAAGGCCTCCATCACCACTTTCCAGTTGGCGCGGATCTGCTTGGAGACGTTCGCCTGGATATAGCGGTGGTCGAAGCCGTAGGGCCTGTAGTGCGCCATCATCACCGGGCCGAGGAATTCCTCGAGCGGGCCGGCGTCGGGATCCGGGTTGATGAAGACGAAGCCTTCCCAGGTCTCGACCCGGACCGCCGGCAGCTGGGCCACCTCCTGGCGGACGCCGGGGAAGTCCCACTCGGTGGTGATTTCCTTGAGGCTGCCGTCGAGGTTCCAGGCCCAGCCGTGATAGGGGCAGCGGAATTCCTTCTCGCCCCGTCCCGAGCAGTCCTTCAGCAGGCGGCCGCGGTGCAGGCAGATGTTCTGGTGCGCCCTGACCCCCTCGGCAGTGCGGACGACCAGGTAGGAAAGGTGCGCGATGTCGTAGACGTAGTAGTCGCCGACATTGGGGATCTCGTCTTCCCGGCAGGCCATCTGCCAGGTCTTCTTCCAGATGCGCTCGACCTCGAGGTCGTGGTATTCCTTCTTCCAGTAGCGGTCGGTCGAGATCCGCTTGGGACCGCCGGGCAAGCTGTTGCGCTGGCGATAGGCGTCGGGAATGCCTTCGGGATGGCGGTCGTTGTCGAGGAAGAACTGCGGGTCGAAATAGCCGTTCGAGCGCCAGCCTTCTTCGGTCTCCTGGCCGGTGTCGGGCTGGTAGCGGGCGACGATGCGCGGCATTTCGTCCATGTGAGTGCCGGGGAAATGGGTGACCGGCTTGGTCCCGTCGAAGCATTCCGAGGGGGCGGCCATCCACAGCACTTCGTGGTCGAGCGGCAAGTCGGGGCCGCCGATGTACATCAGCATGAGCGGGTCGGCCTGGGTGACCTCACCCTCCAGCCATTCGCCTTTCCAGTCGAAGATCCCGTAGCTGTTGCTGCCTTCCTTCTGCACCTTCACCTTGCCGTCGCCGAGGTGCTCGTACATCGTTCCGGTCAGCGGATGTGGTTCCCGTCGCATCGATTCCTCTCCGGCCCTTCTTGGCGTTCTTTCCGCGTTTCACTGTCGGTGCGGGTGCTCCGCGTCAAGCGGCTTTAGCCGAGCGCCGACCGGCCTTCGCGTGCCGCACTGCGCGGCAGGAAAGCTCAGCCTCCCCGCGCCATGGCAAAGCTGTAGGCGAGATGGTCGCCGAAGCCCGAGGGCACCGGCGCGAAGGTCACCTGCTGCGAGCGGTCGGTGATCTCGCCCAGCTGCTGCGCCACCTGCTCGATTGTCCATTCGGGCCGGAAGACGCCGCGCGTCTCGGCGACGTAGGCCTGGGCTATGCGACCGGCCAGGGCGACGTACATCTCGCCGCTGGCCCGGCAGCTCTCGTGCGCCAGCCAGCCGACCGCGGGGGCGACGAGATCCGAGCCCCACGGCGGAAAACCGTCGGTGTCGCGCCCTTCGGCCAGCCGGGTGCGGGCGGCGGGAACGATGCAGTTGGCAGTGACCCCGTGCTCCGCCCCTTCCATGGCCAGGGCGTTGGCCAGGCCCATCACTGCGCCCTTGCCGGTGGCATAGGCGGAGAGGTTCTTCTCGCCGTAGAGGCCGGCGATCGAGGCGACCAGCACGACGCGGCCGTAGCCCTGGTCGCACATGCGGGGGAAGGCGGCCTTGGCGAGGTGGAAGGCGCCGCCGACATGGACGTCGAGGACCGCCGAGAAATCCTCCCAGGCGAGGTCGCGAAAAGCGCCGGGGCGATTGATCGTCGCGTTGTGAACCAGGATGTCGATGCCGCCGAAGCTGTCGAGTGCCACCTCGACGATCGCCCCGCCGCCTTCCGGCGTTGCGACGGTATCGCCGTTGGCGACGGCTTCGCCGCCGGCGGCGCGAATCTCGTCGACCACGTTCTGCGCCATGGTGCTGTCGCGGCCGCCGCCGTGCCGGTCGGTACCGAGGTCGTTGACCACCACTTTCGCCCCGCGGGACGCCAGCAGCAAGGCATACTCGCGTCCCAGTCCGCCACCGGCGCCCGAGACCACGGCGACACGTCCGTCGAAGCGCAATTCTTCCATTTTTTCGATCCCTCCCTGCGACCATCTCGTCGCTTGCGCCGAGCCTAGCTGCTGCGCGCCAAGGCGCAACCTCGCAGAGTTTCGAACAGGCTCGCCCACCGGCGCGCGGCGGCAGGAACGCTTTGCAAGGCGCGGCGTTGGACCGGCAGGTCTATGCCAGTCAGCACGGGAACAGCATCATGCCGGCAAAATCGGGAGCACAGCAGAAGGCGGCCGGAGCCGCCCTTTCGGCCAAGCGCGGCGATACGCCCAAGAGCAAGCTCAAGGGAGCCTCGCGGTCGATGGAGAAATCGATGACCGAGAAGGAACTCGAGGAGATGGCCTCGACCAAGCGCAAGGGCAAGCCCGAGCACAAGCGCAAGGACTGAATCCCGGCCATCGGTAGCCCGCCGGCGCCTTGCTGGCGTCCACCGGCCTTCCCCGCTACGATGCCTCGCAAAGGCGCTGGGGAAAGGCTGGACAAGCCATGGTCGAAGCTGCGTGGTGGGCGGCGGACGCTTCCGATCTGGTGCGGCAGCTCGACACCGGCGGCGGCGGCCTCGATCCCGCCGAAGCGGCGCGGCGCAGCGCCGGCAAGCCGCAGCGGGCGCGAGCCGGAAGTGCCTGGCGCCTGCTCCTGGCGCAGTTCGCCAGTCCGCTGGTCCTGATCCTGATTGCCGCCGCGCTGCTCTCGCTGGTGCTGCGCGAGTGGATCGACGCGGCGATCATACTGGTCATCGTCGGCGGCAGCGGGCTGCTGGGCTTTACCCAGGAGCATGCGGCGTCGCGCGCGATCGAGGAATTGCAGCAGCGGCTGGTCCGGCGGGTGCGGCTGCTGCGCGGCGGCAGCGAGGTCTCCGCCTTGCTGGACGAAGTGGTGCCCGGCGACGTCGCGCTGCTCAAGGCGGGGGACATCGTCCCCGGCGACGGCCGGGTCCTCGACAGCACCGGCCTGCTGGTCGACGAAGCGGTGCTGACCGGCGAAGCCTATCCGGTAGAGAAAGCGCCGGGCAGGGCCCCGGCACAAGCCGCCTTGTCGCAGCGGCCCGGCGCTCTGTTCGAGGGCACCTCGATCAGCAGCGGCAGCTGTCGCATGCTCGTCGTGGCGACAGGCAGGGACACGGTGTTCGGTTCGATCGAGCGCGATCTCGCCGCTGCCGAGGAATCTACCGAGTTCGCGCGCGGGCTGGCGGCCTTCGGCGCCATGCTGATGCGCGTGATGCTGGTCGTCGTGGCGCTCGTCCTCGTCGCGGCGATGCTGCTGGAGCGCGACCTGATGACATCGCTGCTGTTCGCCATGGCGCTGGCGGTCGCGATCTCGCCCGAGCTGCTGCCGGCCATCGTCAGCGTGACGCTGGCCACCGGCGCGCGGCGCATGACGCGGCATGGCGTGCTGGTGCGGCGGCTGCAGGCGATCGAGAACCTCGGCGGCATGGACGTCCTGTGCACCGACAAGACCGGCACGCTGACCGTCGGTTCGATCGGCCTCAGCGCCGCGGTCGCGATCGACGGGGAGAGTTCGCAGCAGGTGCTGCGGCTGGCCGCGGTCAATGCCCGGCTGCAGACGAGCATGCAGAGCGCGCTCGACGAGGCGATCCTCGCCGCCGCATCGGCAGCGAGCATGCCCCTGGACGGCGTCCAAAAGCTGGCCGAGACGCCTTACGACTTCGTCCGCCGGCGCTTCGGCGTCACCGCCCGGATGCCGGACGGAACGCAGCAGTCGATCACCAAGGGGGCGGTGAACGAGGTGCTGGCCGGCTGCGCCACGGTGCGGCGCGGCACGGCGGAAGCTCCGCTCGACAGCGCCACCCGCCGGGATCTCGACAGCTTCGTCCAGGCCAAGGCCGAAGCCGGCTTCCGGCTGCTGGCGCTGGCCACCGGCGCCGAAGGCGCAGAGTGCCTCGAAGGCTTCCTGCTGTTCTTCGATCCGCCCAAGCCCGGCATCGAGCGGACCGTCGCAGCGATGCACCGCCGCGGCATCTCGGTCCGCATCGTCAGCGGCGACAACCGCCACGTCAGCGCGCGGATGGCCAGGATCGTCGGGCTCGTCGACGGCGACCTGCTGACCGGGGAAGCGATCGCCGGCATGTCCGACGCCCAGCTTGCCGCCCGCATCGCCGACGTCCACGTCTTCGCTGAAGTCGAGCCGCAGCAGAAGGAGCGGATCGTCCGCGCTTTCAAGGCCGCGGGCCACGCGGTCGGCTACATGGGCGACGGGATCAACGATGCTCCGGCGCTGCGGGCGGCGGACGTTGGCATCTCGGTCGACAGCGCCGTCGACATCGCGCGCGAGAGCGCCGACATCGTGCTGCTGCGACCCGACCTGGGCGCGATCCGGCGCGGTGTCGAGGATGGCCGGCGGACTTTCGCCAACACGCTCAAATACATCGCCATCACCATCAGCGCCAATTTCGGCAACATGGTGAGCATGGCGCTCGCCACCGTCTTCCTGCCTTTCCTGCCGCTGCTGCCGTCGCAGGTGCTGCTGAACAACTTCCTTTCGGACCTGCCGGCCATCGCCATCGCCGGCGACGCGGTCGACAAGGAGCGGCTGGCGACGGCCCAACGCTGGGACATTGCGCGGATCCGCCGCTTCATGATCCTGTTCGGCCTCGTCAGCACCGTCTTCGACGTGCTCACCTTCGCCTTGCTGCTGCTGGTGCTGCACGCCGACCAGGATACGTTCCGGACGGCCTGGTTCGTCGTCTCGCTGCTGACCGAGCTGGCCGCGCTGCTCGTCCTGCGCACGCGCCGCCGGTTCTGGCAAAGCCGCCCGTCGCGGCTGCTGCTGTGGAGCTCGGTCTTCACCGCCGTGGTCGCGCTGGCGCTACCCTATAGCGGTGCCATCGCCGCGCTGTTCGCTTTCCGCCCGCTGCCGCTCGAAGTCGTCGCCGTCATGGTCCTGCTGGTGCTCGGCTATGCGCTGATCACCGAAGCGGCCAAGGGCCTGCGCCAAAGGCTTTAGTGGCGCTTAGCCGAGGCCTGGGCTATTGCCACGTGACAAGATCAATAACCAGCGGAGGGAACTCGTGACCGACGGCACACCCATGAACGACATCGAACGGCTGCTCGCGCTCGAGGCGATCCGCGACCTCAAGGCCCGGCGCGACCAGGCGGTCGATCGCAAGGACTGGGCGACCTATGCCGCGCTGCATACCGACGACTTCGTCGGGGCGGCGATCCCCAATATGCAGGGCACGGGCGGCAAGGTGGCTGCGGCGGCGCTCGAGATCCACATGGCCAATGTCACCACTGTCCACCATTCGCATTCGCCGGTGATCGAGTTCCAGGATCGCGACCATGCGACCGGGGTCTGGGCGATGGAGGACAACCTGTTCTGGCATAGTAGCGGCGAGAAGCAGTGGCTGCGCGGCTTCGGCTTCTATCACGAGACCTATGTGCGCGGCGCGGACGGGCAGTGGCGGTTCTCCTTCCGGCGGCTCGAGCGGACTCATGCGGAGTGCTCGCCCGGCGTAAGGTCGATGGCGGTGGACTTTTCCGGCGAGAACGATCTGGTAGGGGCCGGTTGAGCGAGCGGTCCTAACCGACCGCCGGCATGAGTGGAGAACGACAGGATGGGTAGATTGGAAGGCAAGGCGGCAGTGGTGACCGGCTGCAGCCAGGGCATCGGCCTCGCGATCGCGAAAGCCTTTGCGCGGGAAGGGGCCGGCGTGGTCATGTCGGCGCGCCGGGGCGACCTTGTGCGCCAGGCCGCGCAGGAGATCGAGGCCGCGGGCGGGCAGGCCGTCGCGGTCGAGGCCGACGTCGCCAGGCGCGAGGACGTCGCCCGCACGATCGCCGCTGCCGCGGAGCGGTTCGGGCGCATCGACATCCTCGTCAACAATGCCCAGGCGACGATGCAGGCCAAGGTGGAAGACATCACCGACGAGGCGATCGCCCTGACGCTCGGCTCGGGCCTGCTCGGCACGCTGTACCACATGCAGGCGGCGTTCCCCTACCTGCGCGAGCGCGGCGGCTCGGTGATCAATTTCGGCACCCGGCAGGGCATCTACGGCGAGCCCGGCGACGGCATCTACGGTGCCGGCAAGGAAGGCATCCGCGCCCTGTCGCGCTCGGCCGCGCGCGAGTGGGGGCAGTTCGGCATCCGCGTAAACGTCATCAATCCGGCCGCGCTCAGCCCCTCGGCCGAAATGCACCTCAAGGCCCATCCCGAGCGGGCTCAGAAGTATTACGACGAGATCTCGCTCCGCCGCTTCGGTCGCCCCGACGAGGACATCGCGCCGATCGCCGTCTTCCTGGCAAGCGACGAGGGCGGCTACCTTACCGGGCAGACGCTGAATGCCGACGGCGGCCAGATCATGCTGTAAGGCCGCGCCGCGGCCCGGTCAGTTGCCGTGTGCCAGCTCCTCGCTCTTCTGGGCGAGCAGCGGCAGGATCGTGCTGTCGGCAAGAACCGTGCAGAAATATTCGTTCAATTGCTTGATCTTGCCGTTCTCGAACGTGAAGATGAAGACGTACTGATTGCCGTAGGGGGTGCCGTCGCTCAGCTCGGCATTGCCTTCCCACTCGATCACCACGGTGTCGCCTTCGGCCACCACCTTCTCGATGCGGGGGCGAAAGCCCGTGGGCACGATCTCGCGGAAGGCCTCGACGGTCGCCAGCATCGTCTCGCGATTGCGCTGGCCTGAGACTCCGGCGAATCCCTTGGTGATCGTGAAGGCGTCGGGAGTCAGGCAGGCGGCCTGGCCCTCGACATCGGCCTCGCTCATCGCCGTCAGGAAATCCAGCGCGACCTGTTTGTTGGCTTCACTCACGGTTCTCTCCTTCGTTACGTTCAGTCCCGGCCGGAGCGGCCGAGCAGCGCATTCCAGATCCGGCGCAGCCAGGCGACAAGGCCGGCCAGAGGGGAGGGCGGGGCCCCGGGCGTGGCGGCAACCGATCCGTCGCCGGCCCGTGCCTCGATCTTGTCCCTGAGCTGGCCGGCAAAGCCCTTGGCCAGTTGCGGCAGCAGGGGCCTGCCCATGGCTTCCCACATCGGTGCCATCGGGCCGCTGCCCTCCACGCGGACGGTCAGCACCACCTCGGTCTCGGCCGGGCCCCTGGCGGTCGCATGGTAGGCACCGCCGCCCTGCACCGGATCGCCTTCCAGCTTGTAGGTGAAGAACACCCGGCCGGGGCCGTCCCACTGGTCGACATGGACCTGGACCTTGACCGTGCGGACCAGGCCGCCGACCCCGACTTTCAGGATCCAGCGCGAGTTGTCGTCGTCGATGACCTCGCATTCCTGCATCCCGGGCATGAGGCTCGCCCAGCCGCGGATATCGCGGGCAAAGTCCCACACCTTGTCGATGTTCTCGCGGATGGTGACGGTCTGCTCGGTCTCGATCATCGGGCGGTCACAGTCCGATCCGCGCGGCTTCCTGCTGCAGCAGGTTGCTGGGGTCGCCGCAGGCATGGCGCGCGGCGAGCCAGCCGTAAGTCATGCCGCGGGCATTGGAGATGCCGCTCTGCATCATCGCGCCGGTCTCCATCCGCGCTACCGAGTTGCCGGCGGCGTAGAGGCCCTCGATCGGCTTGTCGTCCCAGCCCATGACGCGCGAATGGTGGTCGGTCAGCAGGCCGGCCGAGGGGATGCCGGTACCGCCCATTCGCTTCAGCTCCACCGCATAGAACGGTCCCTTGACCAGCGAGCCGAGGTTCGGGTTCGGCTTGTGGTAGGGATCGCCGCACATCCAGGCGCTCCACGGGTGCGTGCCGCGGCCGAAGTCCGGATCCTCGCCCTTTTCGGCGTAGTGATTGAAGCGGGCGACGGTGGCTTCGAGCGCCGCCGCGTCCACGCCGATCTTGCGCGCCAGTTCGGTCAGCGTGGCGGCACTGGCGCCGAAGCCTTCGGGCCAGGGCTGGCCGGGGGTCAGCGAGGCGAAGGGGTATTTCTCCAGCACCTGGCTGTCGATCACGACCCAACAGGGGAAGTTCGGATGGGTCTGGTTGCCGCCGTCGATCGCGTCGATCATGTAGTAGAACGAGCGGTAGAACGCCTCGTTGCCGAAGCGCTTGCCGGCACGGTTGACGACGATGGTGTGCGGCTGGCCGATCACCGGCAGGGCGCTGCGCCACAGCGGCTTGCCTTCCTCGTCCTCCTCGCCCGGGACCAGCATGCCGAGCGAGGTGATGTCGGGAACCGCCGCCGTGCGCGCGCCGAGCGCTCCGGCCAGGCGGAAATTGGCGCCGTTGATCCCGGAGAACAGCATGGTGCCGAGCTCGAGCTGCTGGCTCAGCGTCTTGTTGTATTCCTGGTTCTGCTCGTAGCTGCCGGCAGCGATGACGACGGCCTTGTTCGCCTTGACGAACAGGTCCCTGCCGTCCTTGACCACCCGCACGCCGACGACGCGCTGGCCGTCGGCGATCAGTTCCTCCACGCTGGCCCCAGTCATCAGCGGGATGCCGCGGTCGAGCGCGCCCTTGACGAAATAGGCGGCGAGGCCAGGGCCGAGGCAGCGCTCGTCCCTGGTCAGCCGGTCGCCCATCAGCGTGAAATCCCACTTCATCATGTTGGCCGTGCCGCCGGCCTGGAACATGTCGTGGTGCGTGAGGCCATAGGGCATCTGCGGCGAGAGCCGCGTCTTCGACTGCCATTCGCCCAGCGTTTCACCGGGGAAGGGGACGCATTCGAGCATCCGGCCTTCGGACACCGCGTCGTTGGTCGCCGTGTAGTAATAGTCGGGGCAGCTGCGGATCACCTCCATTTTCAGGCCGATGCGATCCTCGAAGTACTTCAGCGCCTGGCGGGCATGGACCACCTTGTTGAGGATGGCGGCATCGCTGCCGTAGTCCATCGACAGCCGCTTGAGGTAGCGGAAGCCGCTGTCGACCGAATCCTCGACGCCCAGCTCGGCTGCGTGATGGTTGCCGGCAACCCAGACTTCTCCCATCGACAGCGCGGTGACGCCGCCCACCTGCTCGGATCGCTCGAGCACCAGCGCACCGGCGCCCTGCTCGTGCGCGGTGATCGCGGCGGAGAGACCGCCTATGCCCGAGCCGATCGATACGACGTCGGCTTCCAGATCCCATTTCCCGGGGAGATTTTGCAGCATCCGGTTCATCCTCTCCAAGTTCCCGACGGCAGCATCGCTTTCGCAATGCTTGCCTCAATAAAGGCACCCGATCCGTTTCAAACCCTGCGGTGGCCTGGGCGGCGCGCTCGAATCGCGTTTGCCTCGTCCGCTTGTTTGTTACCTCAGGCGTGACAAAGTCAAGCGCGGCTCGCGCCGGGGGAAGGGCGGCTCTGCCCTTGCCAGTCGCGGCATAGTAGGCTCAAAGGCCAGGCAGAAGGATAGCGACCATGACCAGACCCCCACGAAGTCCCGACGAAATGGACTTCACCATCCGCGGCGACAGCCACGTCCAGGCCTACCGCGAGACCAACGGCGAACGTGGCTATATCTGGAACACCGCGACGATCCTGCTGCTGACCACCCGAGGGCGGCGTTCGGGCAAGGACAAGACGGTGCCGCTGATCTTCGTTCCGGACGGCGACGACCTCGTCATCGTCGCCTCGCTCGGCGGCGCGCCCAACCATCCCGCCTGGTACCTCAATATCCAGGCCGATCCGCACGTGACCGTACAGGTCAAGGACCGCATCTTCGCAGCGGTCGCCGAGACCGTGCAGTCGCCGGAGCGCGAGCGCCTGTGGTCGAAGGCGGCAGAGGCATGGCCCCAGTACGACGACTACCAGGCGAAGACGTCGCGCGTCATTCCGGTGGTCGTCCTGAAAGCCGCCGGCGGCTGAACCGGGAAGCGGCGGAGCAGGGCGGGTGAGAATTCTCGTGACCGGCGGAGCGGGCTTCATCGGCTCGCATGCCTGCAAGGCCCTGGCCGAGGCCGGGCACGAGCCCGTCGTGCTCGACAACCTGCGCACCGGCCATCGCTGGGCGGTTCGCTTCGGTCCCTTCGTCCACGGCGACATCCTGGAGACCGAGCGCGTCGCCTCGGCCCTGCGCGAGCACCGCATCGAGGCGGTCATGCATTTCGCTGCCCTGGCCTATGTCGGCGAGTCCATCGCACGCCCCGATCTCTATTACCGGACCAATGTCGCCGGCTCGCTCTCGCTGCTCGAGGCGATGCGGCTGGCCGACGTATCCCGGTTCGTCTTCTCCTCGACCTGCGCGACTTTCGGCAACATCGACCACCCGATCGCCGAAAGCGACGGGCAAAGCCCGATCAACCCCTACGGCGCATCCAAGCTGATGGTCGAGCGGCTGCTGCAGGACTATGCCGCCGCCTTCGGCATCGCCTCGGTGGCGCTGCGCTATTTCAACGCCGCCGGCGCCGATCCCGAGGGCGAGCTGGGCGAGGTGCACGAACCCGAGACTCACCTGCTGCCGATCGCCCTGCAAGTGGCCGCAGGTCTGCGCCCGCAACTGGACGTCATGGGCACCGACTATGCCACGGCCGACGGGACCTGCGTGCGCGACTACATCCACGTAAGCGACTTGGCCGACGCCCACGTCGCGGCCTTGCGGGTGCTGGAGCCGGGGCGGTTCCAGGCGTTCAACCTCGGCAACGGCAACGGCTTCTCGGTCCGGCAGGTGGTCGATCGGGTGGCGGCAGTCACGGGCCGCGAGGTGGCCTGGCAAGCGGCTCCGCGCCGCGCCGGCGACCCGCCCTCGCTGGTCGCAGACGCTTCGGCCGCTCGCGACCGGCTGGGCTGGCTACCGTGCTATCCGGCGCTGGACGACATGATCGCCCATGCCTGGTCGTTCATGAATTCCCGGGCCTAGGAAGCGCTCAGGCCGGCAAGGCCAGCGGCGCGATCTCGCGGTCGACTTCGCCGATCTTCTTGCCGCCCTCGAAGCGGCCGAGGCCGTAGTCGCCCCTGATGGTCGTGCGATGCATGCGGCGCTCGTACTTCGGGTCGCAGCCTTCGACGGCATGCAGGATGCGCAGGTTGTCCCAGATCACCAAGTCGGTGGGCTTCCAGTCGTGCCAGTAGGGATTGATGCAGCGGTACATTTCCTGCAGCGCTTCCTCGAACAGCGCGTCGCCCTCGGGGTCTTCGTGGCCCTCGATGCCGACGGCGGAAAAGCCGCAGAAATGGGCGACCTTCTCGCCGGTCGGCCGCGTCCACACCATCGGGTGGATGGCGCGGGGGAAGAGCTTCGATTCCAGCGTATTGGCGACGTCGCGCTCGGTATCGCCGAAAGTCCTGAAAGTGCGCCCGAAGCGCATCTGCGTCAGGCGCACGTCCAGCGTGTAGATGGCGCTGAGGCCCTCGATCCGGCGCAGCAGGTCGGGGTTCATCGCCTTGTACACCTCGATGCCGTCGGCAAATCCCGTCCGGCCGCCTTCTGGGGCCTGGACCACTGCGCGCAGCACGCCGGCATAGTTCAGTTCGTCGTTGTAGGTGTGGTCGAAGTGCCAGGGCAGGTACGACACCAGCTTCCTGCCGTTCACCTCGGTCAGCCCGTGATCGTGGCCGGGATCGCCGCGCGGCGTGTAATGCATGTCGATCACGCCCTCGGCCAGGTCGGAGCCGGCGCGGGGCACGTTGCGGGTGGGATGGTCCTTGAGCGGGCCGAAGACCTTGCTCAGCGCCACCTGCATCTGCGACGACGGGTCCATGTCCTCGAAGACGATGAAGCCGCGGTCGACGAACAGCTGCCTGAGCTGCGCCCGCAGGCTCTCGTCGTCGATGTTGTCCCAGGTCACTCCCGACACGCGCGAGCCCCAGCCGTGCTTGTCATCGAGATCGCGAATGCTGACGCCTGACATGATCACCTCTCCCACAGGTCCAATTATCGGTAACACGTTTACCGATTTTTCGGCCGCTTTTATACCGTAAAATCACCGGGTTTCCAGAGATCACGGATTTTAGCGGGAACCTGTTGCTCCCCCAGGCTGCCCTGGAGGATGGGGAGGCCGCCGGTCGCCGGGCGCCGCATCATGCCGGGACGGCTTCGGCCTCCTGCCCGGTCTGGAACGCGGCGACCTGGGCTTCGTGGATCAGCTCGTCATGCGACATGGCGATCTGCGTGACGCTGGTGCCCAGCTTGAAGTGGACCTGCAACTGCTGCTCCCCAAGCGCAATCGGTTCGCCGAGAGGCGAGCGGATGCGCCGGGCGAAGCCCAGCGCTTCCTGCGGCTGGGCAGTGACCGACATGATCGCGAACTCGTCCTGCGACAGCCGGGCGAGCAGCGAATCCGACCGGCACATCTTGCCGAGACGGCTGGCGACGACGCCGATCAGCTCGTCCCTCGCGGCAGTGCCGAGCGCATCGGCAACCCGCCACAGGCCGGGCAGGCGGATATAGGTGACGGCGACCGTCGAAGTTTCCGGCTCGATCGATTCCAGCTCCCATTCGAGGTGCTCCTCGAAGGCATTTCGGTTCGGCAGGCCGGTCGCCGTGTCCTGGAAGGCGATGTCGCGGACGAAAGCCTCGCGCTCGATCAGGCCGGTTGCGGCAGTGAAGATCCGCTTCAGCTGGAAAAAGGCGATGGCCAGCAGCAGCACGCAGGCGGCGACGATCGGCGGCAGCATCTGGCGCAGCATGGCATAGCCGGGGTTGAGCGGCTTCCAGGTCAGGTATGCCAGGGTCTTGCCGCTCTCGTCCTTCGCCGGGATTTCCGCCATTCCGGGCGTCGGCGTCTGCGAGGGCAGGCGGATGGCCACGCCGTCGAGCAGGAAGCGCTTGGAAAACAGCTGCAGGAAGGGGGCGTCGATTACCATGCTGGTCAGCACGATCGGCGATCTCGCACCCTTGGGCAGGGCGGTGCCGAAGTCGGGCTGCACCAGCGTCGCGGTGACGATCACCAGTTCGCCGCGGACATAGCTGAGCGTATTCGCCTGGATCGGCTGCGAGATCATGTTGCGCGAAGGACCGCCCTTGATCGGCCCCCGCTTGGCCTCGCGCTCGCGCACGGCCTTGATGAGACCGGGCGCGACTCCGGAAAACTGATCGTAGTCCTGCAGCGGCGCGCCGCCGCCCTCGTGGCCGGCGAAGATCGGGCGGTCGTCGGCATCGAGCACGAAGGCGCGGTCGAAGCCGTTGGTAGTCCACAGGTACTTGCCGATGTTGGCCTCGGCCCAGGCGGGGTCGTACTTGTTGTCGAGATTGCTGACGGCATCGTCCCAGTCGGCCTGCGGGACGACCATCAGCGCCACTTCCTCGATCCGCTGCTCGATGCCGTTCTTGGCCAGGGCCTGCTCGCGCACGACGCTCTCGCGATCGAAGGCCCGCACCGAGATGTGCACGCCGGTCGTGAGCGTCAGGATGATCAGGCTGGCGATGATCGCCAGCGGCAGCACGAAATCGCGGCGCAACTCTGCGTTGGGCACCCCGGTCGAGGTCTGGCGAATGGCGGTTAGTCCCATCTTAGTCATCATGCGTCTCCGATCGTGCGACGGATCGTGTCTGTGTGCGGGCCATCACTTCTGGCCGAGCGTGTGGTGGATGGTGGCCATCGGTGCCGACAGCACGTGGTAGACTTCCCAGCCCAGGCTGGATGCGGCGGCGATGCCCACCGCGGCGAAAGTCAGGTACTGGAAGAAGTTGGAGGCCAGGCGATTGTTCGACGCCATTTCCTCCATGGTCAGCCGCCGCTGCACCTGGCGAGCCTGCGGGCGCGGCGCGGTCTTCAGCGTAGGCTTGCCGCGGCTCTTGCCGACCGATGCCAGGTCGAAGCGTTCGCGGGAATGGAGGCCGCAGGACTGGCCGGCGGTCCAGACTGCCCGCGCCGCGATCGCCGAGGCGCCGGTTTCGATCTCGACATAGGTTCCGGGGCGGGGCGGCTGGGGCATGCGCAGCATCATGCCGCGCGTCGAGACGTTGCGGATGCTCGCCGGCATCCAGCGTCCCTCCCAGCGAATGCGCGCAGGTATAAGGACGCTCAATCGTTCTTCGCGGGCCTGCATTGCCTCGGCTATAGCTAACGGACAGCCCGGCAATGCAGCAATCGCGTTACGATTTGCTTAAGGCCTGCCTATGGTTTGAAGGGTTAATCGCGAAGCACAAAAGGGCGTCCCGACAAGATCCTCCGCCTAGAGGGGAGGATCCGATCGGCACCGCTTTTCCTGAACCGTTACCGCAGCTGGAAGAAGTCCCTTGTGCGGTTGCAGACGATGTCGCGGATATCGTCGTCCGGCACGCCGGCGAAATCGCGCAGCAGGATCTCGCGCGAGCGCGGGAAAGTGGTCTCCGAATGGGGATAGTCGGATGCCCACATGATGTTCCGCCCGCCCGGCTCGTGGCGCAGCTGGATGCCGATGCGGTCCTGCAGGAAGACGCCGTAGACGTTCTGGTCCATGTAGTAGCTCGGCGGGTTCTTCAGCGGGCTTTCGGTCCAGAAGCGCTGCTTTTCCCAAGTGCGGTCATTGTATTCGGCCAGCCAGGCCATCCAGCCGACGCCGCTTTCGACGCTGGCGATCTTGAGGCCGGGAAAGCGTTCGAAGATGGCATTGAACACGAAGATCGAGATCGGCTCGGCCATGCCCATCTTGCTCATCGGCATGTCGGGCAGGAAGTGCCGCTTGTCGCCGAAGCGCGGGACGCGGGCGCCGAGGTGGATGGTGATGACCATGCCGTTGTCGACGAAGGCCTGCCACAGCTTGTCGAACTCGGGCTGCCAGTACTGCAGGCTGCCCCGGGCGTCGCCGGTCAGCGCGGCGATCTGGCCTTCCTTGAGCGCGGCGATGCCCGACGAGGTGCTCCAGGCGTCCGGGTTCTGCGGGAAGGCAGGAATGTTGACCGCCTTGAAGCCCAGCTTGGCGAGGCGATTGATGTGTTCCACAGTCTCGTCGACATTGCGCATCGGGACATAGCCGATCGGCTCCAGCCGGCGTCTATCGGCATTGCACCAGTCCATCACCCAGCGGTTGTAGGCGTCGTAGCTGGCGAGGTAGAGATCGTTGTTGAAGGTGCCGAGCGGGCCGCCGCCGAAGATCACGGCCTGGTCGATGCCGTCGTCGTCCATGTCCTTCAGCCGCACTTCGGGCAGCCAGACCGGTCGCATCTCGGAACGCTTGACGTTGAACTTGAACTCGGCACCGGTACGGCCGGCGGCATTGTTGAGCTGGCGCAGCGGGCTCTTGCGGCCTTCGAAGACGACGCAGTCGAACTCGTCGCCTTCCTCGAGATAGGGGGCCAGGTCGCGCAGGTTCGCCGGCAGGTATTCCTTCCACATGTCGAACGGCGGCTCGACATGGGCGTCGGCATCGACGATCGGCCCGAGAGTCCAGGCCGTGGCCGGGGAATGGATTGCGGGATCGGCTTCGCTCATCGTTTGGCTCCTTGGCGTGGCTTCGGTGGCAGAGAGCAGGCAGGTCGGGTCAGGGCCGGGTCGAGCAGGATCTGGCGGGCATCCGGGCCGCGTGCGGCCGGCGTGCCGCCGGTCGTCTTCGCCGCGGGCTTGCCTTCGTTCCGGCGCTGGTCATCCCCAATCCCATGCATGTTCGTTATTTCGAACCTAGGTTCGTGATTTACGACTGTGCTGAGGATTCGGGCGACGGTAATTGATCTGGATCAAAGATTGCCCACAGCGGGGATCTGTTCATGTGAGGATCGCCATGTAACCGATATGGTTATCCGTGTCAAGTGAAATCACCCGGTGCGGATCAGTTCGTAGTCGCCGGCGTCGTCCACCGCGGCCTTCCAGCCCGGATAGACGACGATCGTGGTGAACCGCTCCTCGATGATCGCCGGACCCGCGACCGACTGGCCGGGGACGAGCTGGTCGCCCGAGAACACCGGCGTCTCGGCGAAGCCCTTGCCCAGGTTGGCGCGGCGGGTGCTGGCGGGGATCGGGTGAGTCGTCGCGGTGGCAAAGCCGCCGGCCACCACCGGCGCCGGGGTGCGGACATGGGTGGCCAGGCGCACGCCGACCACTTCCGGCGTCTCGTCGGCGCGGATGTGGTTGTACTCGGCCATGTGCCGGGCGTTGAACAGCTCGATCGCGCGCACGCCCAGGCCGCCGTCGACGAAGCCCAGGTCGCCGAGCTTGCCGCCGGCCTTGATGTCGAAAGTCAGCGCGAAGTTCTGCCCGCCGTAGCGCATGTTGAGCTGGTAGTCGGCTACGACGGCGTCGGCCTCGTAGCCGGCGTCGGCGAAGTAGCTTTCCGCCCGGCTGGCCAGTTCCGACCACAGCGTCCTGAGCTTCGCCTGGTCGAGCTGCGTCGCCTTGGCGGCATAGGACCGCTCCTCGTCGATCGAGGGGTTGGCGACCAGCGTGCCCAGCGCCGAGAAGGTCGGCGAGGCCCGCGGGACGAGCACGCGCCCGATGCCGAGGTCCTCGGCCTGGATCGCCGCGAAAGCCGGGCCGTTGCCGCCGTAGGCGAGCATGACGAGGTCCTTCGGGTCGATGCCCTTGCCGGCCGTCGTCCGCCGCACGCCCTGGCTCATGTTGGCATTGACCACGCGCCAGCAGTCGAAGGCCGCCTCCTCGGGCCCGTAGCCCATCTGCTCGCCGATCTTCGCGAAGGCTTCCTCGACCCCCTCGCGCCGCAGCTGGAAACTGCCGCCGGCGAATTCGGACTTGGGCGAGAGGATGCCGAGCATGACCAGCGCGTCGGTGACGGTCGGCTCGGTGCCGCCGCGGCCGTAGCAGATCGGCCCGGGCTCGGCGCCGGCAGAGCGCGGGCCGACCATGACCTCGCCGTTGCCGACATGGCAGATCGAGCCGCCGCCGGCGCCCAGCGTCTCCACCTGCACCATCGGCACGCCGATCAGGTAGCGGTGGTGCATGTTCCAGCCGGCTTCGGCCGGCGCGCTGCCGCCGCGCACCAGCGAGATGTCGTAGGACGTCCCGCCCATGTCGACGCAGAGCAGTTCCTTGCAACCCTTGCCCGAGCCGAAATGGGCCGAGGCGACGACGCCGCCGGCCGGGCCCGAGGCCAGCACGCGGATCGGCGAGCCCTCGATATATTCGACGGTCATCACCCCGCCCGAAGCCTGCATGACCATCATGTGGTGCGGATAGCCGTTCTCCTTGAGGCGGCGGACCAGCGACTGCAGGTAAGTCGTCACTCGCGGCGCGACATAGGCATTGACCACGGTGGTCGAGGTGCGGTCGTATTCCGGCCCGCGCGGCAGCACTTCGTGGCTCAGCGAGGTGGCGACACCGGGCAGCTCTTCCTGGATGATCTCGGCGACGCGCTTCTCGTGGTCGGGATTGACGAAGGAGAACAGCAGCGAGACCGCCACCGATTCCACGCCCTGCTTGCCGAGCCGGCGGCAGGCCTCGCGCACGCCCTGCTCGTCGAGCTCGAGATAGACCGATCCGTCGTGCAGCACGCGCTCGGGCACGGTCAGGCGGCGGCGGCGCGGGGTGATCTGCTTGGGCGGGGCCAGGCGGACGTCCCAGATGTCCTCCTTGAAGCCGCGGCGGTACTCGACCTCGTCGCGGAAGCCCTCGGTGGTGATCAGCCCGGTCAGCGCGCCGTTCATCTCGATCAGCGTGTTGTCGGCGATGGTCGTGCTATGGACTATCGCTTCGCAGCGGGCGAGGAATTCGGGCAGCGACAGCCCTTCCTGCCGGGCCAGCGTCGACAGGCCTTCCATCACGCCGATCGAGCGGTCCTCGGGTGTCGAGAGGTTCTTGTGCAGCGAGATCCGCCCGTCGTGCCACAGCGCGAAGTCGGTGAAGGTGCCGCCGATGTCGATGCCCACGCGATAGGTCATTTTGGGTTCCTCTCGTTAAGTTCCTCCCCGGAACGGGGAGGGGGACCGCCCGCGGAGCGGGGGGTGGAGGGGGTTCGCCTCGTCGACGCCGGGCCTGGAGGAGGGCCCCCTCCACCACCGCCTGCGGCGGCGGTCCCCCTCCCCATTCTGGGGAGGATTATCACTCCGCCGGCTCGCGCTGCTCTTCGGCGCCCATCGCCTTGCGCAGCGCTTCGGTGGCGCCCCAGTCCACCGCGAGGTCGTAGTCCTCCAGTGTGCCGGTCAGCACCACGCCGTACCTGTCGCGCGCCCGCTGCACGGTGATGTACTCGTCGAGCACGTCCTCCTTCACTGCCTCGGGGTCGCGCAGCAGGGCGGGGCCGAAGCCGCCGCCGCCGCCGTACTGGTAGGCGATCTCCGCGCCCGGGCGCAGCGAGGCGTTCTCTGCCAGCGAGACCTTGTATTCGTCCGGCGAGCCGACGTTGAAGTAGTTGCTGTAGGGATGGGCGTCGTCGCCGCCGCACATGCCGCGCAGCGGATGCTCCTGCGTCACCATCCAGGCCATGGCCGTGGCCGGGGCCAGCACCTTCTTGACGTTGCGGCTGCCGGGCATGCCGCGCCAGCGGCCGGGGCCCTCGCTGTCGATGACCATCTCGCGGCTGAGGCTGACGATCGGGAAGCGCGGCTCGGCGTCCTCGGCCTGCGACAGCAGCAGGTTGCCCAGCGCATTGGGGCACGATCCCCAGCCGTCGATGCCCTGCACGGCGGAAGCGTCGCAGGTGCGCGAATCGACGCCCTGCTCCAGCCACATCTCGCCGTCGTCGGTGAAGCCGATCACCGCGTTTGGCGTGCCCATCTTGTAGACCTGCGGCGCGGCGCGCTCGGGCACGATGCCCGACAGCGCGATGCAGACCGCCTCGGTGATCTCGCAGGCGGGGTGGAACGAGCCCAGCGCCGCGGGCTTGTTCGGCGGCGGGTGAGCGATCGAGCCTTCGGGAATGATCAGCTCGATGGCGTTGAAGAAGCCCTCGTTCTTGTTGATCGACGGGTCCATCATCGCGACGACCTGGGTCATGATGTAGCTGCGCGAGTTGGAGAAGGTGTTCCACACTCCGACCAGCTCTGGCCGGTCGTCGGTGCCGGTGAGGTCGATGGTCAGCCGGTCGCCCTCGACCGTGCAGGTGACGTGGACCTTGACGTCCTTGATCCCCTGGGTGTCGGCATCGATCCAGGTGGTCGCCTCGTAGACGCCGTCGGGCCAGCTGGCGACGACTTCGCGCACGCGCCGCTCGGTCGCGTCGATGTTGTAGTTGATCGCCGCCTTGACCACTTCGGGCCCCCACTTGCGGATCAGGTCGGTCAGCATCCGCACCGAATGCTGGACGCCGCCGATCATCGCCGCGAGGTCGCCGGCGAAGGAAGGCAGGCGGTTGTTGCGCACCACCATGCTGAACACGTCGTTGCGGCGCTTGCCGCGGTGGACGAGCTTGAGCGCGGGGAAGATCATGCCTTCGGTGAAGATGTCGGTGGCCTCCAGCGTGAAGCCGCCGGGATCCTTGCCGCCGGTGTCGCCCTGGTGCGCCTGCAGGCACTGCACCATGATCAGCTCGCCGTCGTCTGAATAGACCGGGCCGTAGACGCAGTAGTCGGGCAAGTGGCCGCCGCCGGCATCGGGATCGTTGGCCAGGAAGATGTCGCCCGGTCCCCATTCGTCCTCTTCCTGGCGCATCAGGCCGTAGGCGACTTCGAGCTGGGTGACGAAGCTCAGGTGCGGGGTGCCGATGGCCGCGCCGGCCAGACGTCCGTGACCGTCGGCGATGGCGCCGTTGCGCTCGTTCGACTGGTTGATGATCGCCGATGACGCCGCGCGGCCGAGATGGGTCGCCGCCTCGATGCAGATCGTCTCCATCGCGCCGCGGATGATCGTCGCGCTGACCGGGTCGACTGTGGCGCTGGTCGGCAGCGGCTCCTTGCGTGCGGCCAGCCGGCGGTTGAGTTCGTAGGACATGGCACTGCTCCTCCGTTCCCGCCGGAGGGGCCGGCGGGGGGGGTGAAATCCTTGGGCTGTTCCCTGCTTCGCTATCCTTCGCCCGCAGACGGGATCGCGGCAAAACTCCCTGGAGCCGTCATTCCTTCGCGGGAATAACGGAGCTTTCCGGTTCGACGCATTTCGCAACCATCCCCGATGCGGCGGAAGCGACCGGCATCGTCAGTGCCGCCCGCACTTCTGCTGCGTCCGCCAGTCGACATCGAGCGGCGGCATGGCCATGTAGCGGTCGAGCGAGCGTTCGCAGTGGCGGATGCGGATTTCCTGATAGTTGCCGAGAGTCAGCGACTTCTTGGAAGCCGCTTCCAGGCCTTCCTGCTGCAGCAGCAGGTTGTCGGTATCCTGGTCGAGGATGCCGCCGAAGCCCGGCGCCATTTCGTCGGCCTCGGTGAACGACTGGTCGTCGCGCAGCACCTGCATCTCGGCGGTCTCGTAGTGGCTGCCGTCGGTCGGCTTGGGCCTCAGGAACAGCACTTCCATCGTGCTCTTGCGATGGTCGTGGCGGTCCGGCAGGAAGCGGTAGACCATCGGCAGCGAGATGCCGGGGAAGACGAACATGTTCGGATAGACGCTGTAGCTGAAGCAATCGAGCAGCTCGGAGTCCGAGACGTCCGAAAGGTCGACGTGGTTGGCTTCCTCGAAGCTCTTGCGGTACAGCTTGGCCATCGCCGCCCGCGCGCTTTCGCCTTCGTCCAGCTGGCGCACGGCGCCCTCGAGCGAGCTGGGGTCGCCGATGACGAACTGCTCGAAGATGTCCTGCTCGGTGACCTTGCCGTAGAGGTGCGGGCTGACCACGCCGAGCGGCGAGATGAAGCGGTTCACGTGGTCGCCGAAGGTGTCGTACTGCGAATTGGCGTCGGCGTTCGACGGGCAGACCTGCGGATGGGTGGCCAGCACGTGGTAGGCTTCGTGGAAGGCTTCCTGGTTGAGCTTCCAGTTGGCCGGGATGCGCTTCTTGACGTGGCAGTAGACGTAGCGGTCCTCGAGCTTCCAGGCCTTGAAATGGGCCAGGGCGTCGGGTCCGAGGTAGTCTTCGAGCGACGGCGAATCCGGGTCCATGTTGACGAAGACGAAGCCGCCCAGCGTCGCGACCTTGGCCTGGGGCAGCGACAGTTCCTCCTTGGGCGCGTGCGGGAAGTCCCAGTCGCACAGGACGGTCTTGCAGCTGCCGTCGATGTTCCAGCTCCAGGCGTGGAACGGGCACTTGAATTCGGTGGCGTGGCCTTCGGTGCCGCTGTGGCGCAGCTTGGTGCCGCGGTGCAGGCACGAGTTGAAGTAGGCGCGGATATCGTCCTCGCCGACGCGGGTGACGAGCAGGCTGTAGGGCCCGACGTCGTAGACGTAGTAGTCGCCGACTTCGGGAATGTGTTCCTCGCGGCAGGCGAACTGCCAGGTGCGCGGCCACATGCGCTCCACTTCGGCCTGGGCGTAATCGGCGCTGATGTAGCGATCGGCGGAAATGTCCTCGTCGCCGAGGTAGGTGTAGGATTCCTGGCGGACCCACTCGGGCGCGGGAACCGTGTCTCCGGCGATGATCTCCTGGGTGCTGATCGCCGGGCAGCGCGCCTCGCCGGGCGGCGGGACCATGGTCTTGTTGGGATCGGCGTAGTTCATGGGGCTTCTCCTTCGATTTCCTGGTTCAGGCGGCCGAGCGGTTCTGCCGCGGGGCCGAAGTCTCGTTCTTGTAGATGGCGCCGTCCTTCATGATCATCGTGAAGCGGGCGGCGTCGGTGAGGATGGTCACGTCGGCGATCGGGTCGCCGTCGATCAGCACCATGTCGGCCAGCTGGCCGCCGGCGATCGTGCCCAGCGAGCCGTCGGCCTGCATCGCCAGCCCGCCGTTGCGGGTGGCGCAGACCAGCGCCTCGGCCGGCGAATAGCCGAAGAAGTCGACGAAGTGCTTGACGTCGCGGGCGTTGGTGCCCTGCGGGTTCCAGGCGATGCCGTAGTCGCCGCCGATCAGGTGGCGGATGCCGCGCTTGCGCAGCGCGCTGTGGGTTTCGGCAGCGGCGTCGACCAGCTCGTCGATGCGCATCGCGCCGGCGACCTCGGGAGTGATGCCCCAGGGCGAAGCCTCGCGCAGCATCGTGATCAGCAGCCCGAACGACGGGGTGACGAAGATGCGGTCCCGGGCCGCCTCCATCATGTCGAGCATTTCCTCGTCGGAATATTCGACGTGGTAGAACATGTCGACGCCGGCCCGCAGGCAGTACTTGGTGCCCAGGATGGAGCGCGTGTGGGCATTGACCATGCGGCCGAAAGCGTGGGCGGTCTTCACCGCCATCTCCACTTCCTCATAGCTCATCGGCGTCGTGTCGCCCGGCGTGTTCGGGTAGAAGGGGTCGCCCGAGACGTCGAGCTTGATGTTGTCGCAGCCTTCGCGGCAGCACAGCCGCACCGCCTTGCGCATCTCCTCCGGGCCGTCGACGATGATCGACGGGCCCTTGCGCGGGTCGTGGATGCGCCCTTCGTCGCCCATCGCGCCGGTGACCGAGATCTCCAGCGATCCGGCGCGGATGCGCGGCCCGGCCATGCGGCCCGCCTCGATCTCGTTGCGGACCGCGACGGCCAGGCGCAGCTTGGCCTCGGAAGCGCTGAACACGCTGGTGAAGCCGTGGTCGAACAGCAGCCTGGCATGCCGCGCGGTGGTGAGCGTCTGCTCCTCCGGCGGCGGTATCATCAGGTGCTCGGTGGCGGTGATGTTGTCGAACGACAGGTGGCCATGGCCCTCGGTCATGCCCGGCATCAGGAACATGCCGGCGGCATCGACCACGGTGCAATCGGTCGCGCCGATCTGTCCGGGCGTCCGCGACACGACGGCGACCCGATTACCTTCGACCAGGACGTCGCCGGCAAAAGGCGCAGAACCGGTCGCGTCGAAGATCCGGGCGTTCTGGATGAGGGTCTTGCTCATGGAATTGCGCCTGTCCCGCCCGCGAGACGCGGGTTTCATTTCTATCAGGCTGAACTTGCGGGCTGGGGGGCTTCCAATCTTTGATGCGAATCAATCTAGCCCTTGTCCCGGTCTGAAGGCGAGTTGTCCTGAGGCGCAGTTTGCGCCGTTTTCCGCGCCTTTGCCGTCCCGTCCGGTCCGGCGGCGGGGCAATGCCCGTTTGACACCGCGCGCGTTGCATTCTCATATGGCCCGGACCGTCGATCACGGCGGCATAGGCGAGGGAGCGATCCGGTCTTCACATGTGGCACGTACTGACTTCGGACCAGGAGTTGCTGCGCGATACCACCGCGCGCTTCCTGGGTGACCAGGTTCCGCTGAGCCGGCTGCGCAAGGATCGCGACGATCCTGCCGGCTTCGACCCGGGCTATTGGGCGACCGGCGCCGAACTGGGCTGGACCTCGCTGCTGGTCGCCGAGGAAGACGGCGGCGGCAGCGTCAGCGGCAGGGGAGCGGTCGACCTGGCGCTGATCGCCTACGAATTCGGTCGCCATGCCGCACCGGGTCCGCTGGTCGATTGCAACGTCGTCGCCGCTGCGCTGTCCGGCCAGGAAGGCGACGTCCAGCGTGCCGCCCTGGCCGAGATCCTGGCGGGGAAGGCGATCGCCTCTTCCTGCCTCGGCGCGGCGCCCTGGCAGCGGCCCGACGAGGCGAGCGTGACCATCCGCCGCGAAGGCGACGACGTCGTCATCGACGGCACGGTCCGTCCGGTCGAATCGGCGCGGCAGGCGGGCTGGCTGCTCGTCACCGGCCGCAGCGACGGGGGGATGAGCCAGGTGCTGGTGCCGGCCGGCGAGGCGGGGATCGAGATCCGGCCGCTCAAGGGCCTCGACGTCACGCGCCGGTTCGCCAGCGTTACTCTGGACGGCGTCAAGGTACCCCGAGCGTTCCTGGTCGGCCGCCAAGCCGATGCCGACGCGGCAGTGGCCCAGCAGCTGCAGAATGCCGCGGTGATCCTGGCCGCGGAGTCCGTCGGGGCGATGGACGCCGCGTTCCAGATGACGCTCGACTGGGCTTTCGACCGCTATACCTTCGGCCGGGCTCTCGCCTCCTACCAGGCGCTCAAGCACCGCTTTGCGGACATGAAGAGCTGGCTGGAAGCGAGCCATGCGGTCAGCGACGCGGCTGCCGAGGCGGTCGCCGACCGGACCGATCTCGCACAGGAAGCCGCCAGTGCGGCCAAGGCCTATATCGGCGAATGGGGCCCTGAACTGGCGCAGGATTGCGTCCAGCTCCACGGCGGCATCGGCGTCACCTACGAGCACGACCTGCATTTCTTCCTGCGCCGGGTCACGCTCGACCGCCTGCTCTACGGCACGCCGGCCGAGCACCGCCGCCTTCTCGCCGCCATCCAGATCGAACGGGAGCAAGCCGCGTGAGCGATGACATCGAAAGCGTCGAGGACTTCCGCCTGCGCGCGCGCCAGTGGATCACGGAGAACTTCGGCCCGATCCAGCCCTGGGACCTCGACCAGAACTGCGAGAACGACGAGGAGGAGCTCGTCGCCGTCGCCCGCGACCGGGCGCTGCAGCGCAAGCTGTTCGACGGCGGTTTCGCCGGCCTGTGCTTTCCGCGCGAGTACGGCGGGCAGGGCCTGACCCCGGCGCATCAGCGCGCCTTCAACGAGGAACTCGCCGGCCACGAGTTCCCCTCGCGCTTCGCCGTGCCGACCTTTTCGCCCTGCGCCGCGGTGCTGCTCGAATACGGCACGCCCGAGCAGAAGGCGCGGCATATCCCGGCGATCCTCAAGGGGGAGGAAGTCTGGGTGCAGATGCTGTCCGAGCCCGGCGGCGGCTCGGACGTGGCCGGCGCGACCACGGCCGCCGTCCGCGACGGCGACGACTGGATCCTCAACGGCTCGAAAGTCTGGACCTCGCGCGCCTGGTGGGCCGACTGGGGCCTGTGCCTGGCGCGCACCAACTGGAACGTGCCCAAGCACCAGGGGCTCACCGTGTTCCTGCTGCCGCTGCACCAGCCGGGCATCGAGATCCACCGCATCGAACGCCTCAACGGCGAATCCGAGGCGTGCCAGGAATTCTTCTCCGACGTCCGCATCCCCGACAGCGACCGGATGGGCGAGATCGACGCCGGCTGGACCGTCGGCACCCGCTGGATGTACCACGAGCGGATCGGCCACAATTCGCCCTACGTCACCCGGCCGATCGGGCTGAGCGGCGCGGCTGCCGAAGGGCCGACCCCGGTCGCCATCGCGCGCAAGGCCGGTCGCCTAGAGGATCCGGCGGCGCAGGAACTGATCGGGGAAGCCCGCGCGCTCGAGATCGTCACGCACGAATTGCAGCGCCGGCTTGCCGCGGCGGCGGCTTCGGGGAAAGGCAATACCGACAGCTCGGCGATCGACCGCCTGTTTCGCGGCATGGCCTATGCACGGCAGAAGACGATCGCCTTCGATCTCGCCGGCTCCACGGCGGCCGGCTGGACGGAGGAGGAAGAGGAGGCGACCGGCGCCCAGGGCATGGATTTCCTGATGCGGCAGGTGTCCTGCATCGGCGGCGGCACCACCGAGATCGCCCGCAACGTCATCAGCGAGCGAGTCCTCGGCATGCCGCGCGAGCCTTCGGGTGACAGGAACGTGCCCTTCCGCGACGTGCCGCGAGGCCCCAAGCGCGGCTGAGCGATGCGCCTGCCAAGACGAGATCGCAGTTGTCGGACAGGATTCCGGAGACCTGCTCGGCTATTTGTGTTCCATTTCAGAGTCGGACAAGCAATGCGACGATCCACATAGCGGAAAATACCAATAGCCAGGACAGGAATGCCAAGCACAGGATTATCGCTATCCTGGACCGCAGGCCGATCCGGGGATCCTTGCCGGCGCTTTCTTTCATCTGCACGACTCCGATGCGATTTTTTACGTTCGGGTCCGATGCAGGTCCATAGGGCGCTTCACCTATATTGATCCTGTTTCGGCAAATGCACCGGCAAGCGCCTCTGCTTCGTTCGGAAGTGATCGAAACCGGCGGGATTTGACTAAGTCCCCCATTTTCCTGCAAATAACGCCGGCTCCCGCAGCGAATTGAGAGGATGCCCGGATGCCGACCGCAGGCGTCGAACTTCGGCGAATGTCATCGTGAGCAAGTCGGCAACGATGCGCTCGGGCGGCCGCCTGTCGAGCGAGCTGGCGCTGATCTATGCGGCGGAGCGCCTGTTCGCCGAACATGGCATCGCCGGCGTGTCGCTGCGGCAGATCAACCAGGCCGCCCAGCAGAAGAACATTTCCGCCGCCCACTATCACTTCGGTTCGCGCGACCGGCTCGTCTACGCGGTGCTGGAGCACCGCTGGCGCGACCTCGACTGCCGCCGCCGGCGGCTGCTCGATGCCGAAGCCGGCGCCAGGGACCTGCGCTTCTACCTAGAGGTGATGATCGCCACTCTGGCGGACGAGTTGAAGCCGCGGGCCGAAGGCAATCACTACCTGCGGTTCATCCAGCAGTACGAGCGCTATCACGACGGCTATGCGCTGGCGCGAAGCCTGTCGCCGGCGGGAGTCGAGATCTACGATCGGATCGAGGCGAACCTGGCTGCTCTGCCGGCCGCGATCCGCGCCATGCGCATGCGCTACCTCATCAACGTCGTCCATGGCGTACTGGCGATGGCGGAGCACCAGCTCGACACCGGCGAACTCGCGCACGAGGACTTGCCGCTGATCACGTCCAATCTCATCGACATGGTTACCGGCGCGCTCTCGGCGCTGCCCTCCGCCCCGACCGCGGCCATGCTCGCGGGGAAGCCGGCGCCCGGCGACGATTGACGACGCCGGCCGCCGGGCTCCCCGGCGTCAGGCGCCCCAGGGAGCGGTTCGCGCGTGCGCGGACCTCACCACCTTGACCGACATCCGCCCGATCCGGGGGATTTCCATTGTCATCGTCTCCCCGACCTGCACCGGCCCGACGTCGGCCGCACCGGAGAGGATCAGGTCGCCCGGATAGAGCGTCATCGAGGTCGAGGCGAAAGCGATCATCTCGGCCGGGCTGCCGGTCAGGTCGGCGAAGCTGCGCTCGCCGCGCAGGTCGTCATCGATCCAGAACCTGTAGGACAGCGACGACGGATCGGGGATCTCGTCGGCGGTCACCATCCAGGGGCCGATCGTGCCGTAGGTGTCGAACGACTTGCAGAAGGCCCAGTCCTCGCGCTCCGGCTTGAGCGTCGAATCGAAAGCGCAGGCATAGCCGGCGACATGGTCGAGCGCTTCTTCCATGCTGACGTTCACGCACTCGCGGCCGATGACGATCGCCAGTTCCGGCTCGTGGACCGTCGTCCGGTCCGGCCAGCGGATCTGCAGGCTCGCACCCGGGCCGGCAAGCGCAGTCGGCGCCTTGCCCATGAAGCCGATCATGCCAAAGGGCGCGCCCATGTGGTTCCAGTTGCCCGCGCCGCAGACGAACTTGCTGGGATTGGCGACCGGGGACAGCAGGCTCACCGCGTCGAGCGCAATGGCCGGCTGGCTGCGCGCCAGTTCGGCCATCTGCGGGCGCAGCTGCGGAAGCGCGGCGATGAATTGGTCGCCCGGCGGCACCGGCCAGCGCAGCGGCGGCAGCCTGTCGGTGATCGCGGTGACGTCGTGGATGCCGTCGTCCTCGACGACTCCCACGCGCGGCTGCGCCGAGGCGTCGCTGTTGAGCGTGAACCGGCAGATCCTCATCCCCATCTCCTTTACGGCGAATCCGGCCCGGTCGCAGCGCGGGCTTCTGCCCGAAGCCATGCACCGCACCGCTCTGCGCCGCAAGATGGGCGGGCTTGCCCGAGCGTCTCAGAACCTGTGCCAGATCGCCGCGGCGAGGCCTCGTTCGCGCAGGGCATTGCGGCCGCTCAGCGTGGCGATGTGGCCCAGCTGCAGCGACCATCTCGCGCCCAGGTCGTAGACCCCGCTGAGGTAGAGGTTGCTGTAGCGGTGCTTGCCGAAGCCTGCGGTCCCCGCGCCGTCGGAGCGGACATGGAAATACTGGGCCATCACCAGCAGCCGCTTCGCCGGGCGCAGGCCCAGCGTCGCGTCGAGGCGGAACTCGTTCGGCGGGCCGCCGTTGCGCATGCGATAGGCGCCCTGGACGTCGGCGAAGCCGTCGTGACGGGCGAGCTTGAAATTCCACCCGGCCAGCGCGCGCAAGTCGACTTCGGTATCGGTGGCGCCGATCTGGGCGACCCTGTCGCGCCGCTTCCTGCCCGGGACGCGCAGCGATCCCTGGAGCGAGAATACCGCGGCCCCGGTCGCGGCCAGACGGTAGCGGGCGCCGATCTCGCTCTGGCCCAGGCCGGTCTTGTCGCCGGCGCCGTCAACCTCGACCCGGCTCAGGCTGGGTATCGCCAGCACGGTCAGCGCGTCGGTGATGCCGTACTCGACCAAGGCATAGGCCTCGTCCTTGTCGTAGTCGTCGATCTCGATCGTCCTGCCCCGGTCGTCGAAGCCCTTGTCGCTGTGCGAATGGATGCCGGTGACGATGACCTGGCCGCCGCCCGCCGGCTGCGTCCAGGCCGCGGCCTGGGCGGTGCCTGCTCCCAGGGGAACGAGCGCGAATGCCGATGCCAGGGCCCTCATGCCGCCCTCAGGCGCCTGGCGGGGCGCATGATCGATGCCGCCTTGTCGTCCAGCGAGCGGATCAGTTCGGCCGGGAGCGTAAGCAGGTCGGTGCCGCGGGCGGCATCGGCAGCGAAGACCACGCGGGCGAAATCGTGGTCCAGCGAATGGCCGTGGACGATCCGCAGCGCGTCGATCGCGGCGACCGCCCGCTTGCCCAGCAGCGCCAGCTGCTCGGGCGAGCCTCCGGGAGCGAAGATCAGGAAGAGGTCGCTGGCCATGACGTAGAGCTTCCAGTCGATCGGGGCCTGCATGGTGCAGATCACCCGGGCGACGGATGCGGTCAGGTCCATCGCCGCCTCGACGCCGGCCTCGGCCTGCAGGAGCCCCATGTCGGCGATGCGCAGCGCCAGGAGTCCGTGCGAGCGCGACGTGGCGACCGCCTCGCGGGCGGCGACCTCGAAGCCGATGCGGTTGGGCAGCCCGGTGACGGGATCGATGAACTTATTGCGCGTCGCGGCCCCATCGTGGGGATCGCGGCGCAGCTCCGCCTCGCGGGCGCGGCGCCGGTCGAGCTCGCGCTTGAATCGCAGCGCCGAGCGGACGCGAGCGAGCAGCTCGATCTTGCGGACTGGCTTGGTCAGGTAGTCGTTTGCTCCGGCGATGAAGGCCTGGTTCAGCGCCGCGGTCTCGTCGAGGCCGCTGCACATGATGATGGGGACGTCGCGATAGCGCCGGGTCATCCGGATGCGGGCGCATGCCTCGATCCCGTCGAGCGCCGGCATCAGCACGTCGAGCAGGATCACGTCGGCGGCCGGCGGCAGGTCGGCTGCGTCGTCGGCGAGGCCGAGCTCGGCGAAGGCCGCCGCCGCGCTGCGGACGACGGCGATGTCCTCGAAGCCGCCCGAGGCCAGGATCATCCGTTGCGCGGCCGCGCATTGCGGATCGTCGTCGACGACGAGGATGCGGTTGGAACGTGTCATGTCGACTTGTCTCCATGGGGTCGGCGCGACCAGACGCGCCAGCCGTCGCGGTCGTAGATCAGGTGGAATCCGGGTGCGCCCTCGGCATAGAAGCCGGGCAGGTTGCGGCCGACGTCGTCGGCATCGCGCGAAGCGTCTGGCGCCGCGACCGCGACGGACCGGGCAGAGGCTTCGATCCGGCGACGCAGCATGGACAGTTCGAAAGCCGTATCGCCGGCCGTGATCAGGCCGTCGGCCGAGCCGCGCCCGGCGACGATCCGCGGGTGGGCCGCGGCATCGACCAGGACGCGGCTGTGCCCCGCCAGGAACCTGCCGAGCCGCGCTTCAGCTTCGGCATGCTCGTCGCTGCCGGTCCGCGACGCCGGCACGGTGCCGAAGGCGGCGGCCATGAAGCCCAGCGCCAGCAGCAGCACACCGCGGGCTTCCCGCTGCTGCTGCGCCGGCCAGCGCATCGCCGCCGCAGCGGCAAGGCCGACGAGCGGCGCCAGGGCTCCGGCCGGCGAAGAGACCAGTCCGGACCCGGCGGCAAGCAGGGCAAAGACGATCGCCGTCCCGAGCAGGGCGACGGCCGCGGCCTGGATCGGCCGGCGATCCCGCGCCAGGATGAACAGGCCCAGCAGGATGGGCGCGGTTGCGACCGCGGCGACGATCGCCGCGGCTGCCTGCGGCCAGGATCCTCCGGCGCTCGCGTGCACGGCTTCGGCAGGGCCGGCCAGGAAGGCCAGCGCGTCGCCCAGCATCAGCCAGTTGACCAGCGCGAAGCCGAGCAGGGCGAAAAGGGCGGGGAACAGGATCATCAGGTAGATGCCGGGCCAAGACCGCGCCTCGATGTCGGCAGGCATGACCAGCGGCAGGAACGGCAGGGCGGCGAGGGCGAGCAAGGCTCCGGCCGGCCCGGCGAAGACCAGCACCAGCAGCGAGGCAGAGCAGAGCATGAGATCGTTGACGCCGCCGCGGCCGCGCATGGAAAAGGCGCTCAGCGCGAGCAGCCAGGCGGCGGCCAGCGCGATCATGGCTTCCGGCCCTTCGGCCTGGGCCTGCAGGAATGGCGGGCTGAGCACCAGCAGCAGGACGACAGCCAGCGAGGCAGCAGGCCGCATCCCCGCGAGAAGCAGCGCACGAAGCCAGGTGCCGGAGAGGCATCCGGCGAGTCCCGCCGAAAGCAGCGAGGCGGCACCCGTCCCGCTCAGGCCGGTCAGCTTCTGCAGCAGGACCAGCGGCAGCAGCGCGAGCGGCGGATAGGCCGCGACGATCTGCCCCGCGCCCAGCTTGTCGGCCGCTCCCAGCAATGCCTGGCCCGCCAGCAGCGCCTGCGAACCGCCGGGCGGCGACGGCGCCATGCCGGCCTCGAGCAAGGCGAAGCCGAGCAGGCAGACGATCGCGGCCGCTGCCGGCGGCAGGACGGTCGGGATTTGCCGCAGGGGAATGGGAGATCGCCCGGTCATGCTGCCGCGGTGTCCGGCTGCATGGCCTGGGCGACCTCCCTGGCGGTGAACTTGGAAAGCCCGTGCTGCGTCTTTTCCCAGTAGAACGGCTTGGTGATCAGTTGCCAGAAGCCCTTCCAGGCCGCCACCGACATCAGCACCCAGTACCACATGACCGTCAGGCTGTAGGGCACCAGCGCCAGCCAGCGCCGGCGGAACGGCGCAAGCATCATCAGGTAGACGAGCAGGCCGTTGCCCAGCACGAGGTTGAACAGGCTAAGGTAAAGCAGGGGCGGCGGGAAGACGGCCTCGAACAGGCCGGTGCGAGTCAGCCCCCAGGCGGCGAAAGTCGCCCAGAAGATGGGATTGAGCAGCCCCGACAGCATCGTGCCGCCGATGAAGAAGACGAAGCCCAGCGTCCCCAGCGGCCCGATCGTGCGGAGCAGGTGGATCGGGCGCCTGGTGTGCACCAGGAAGGTCTGCATGTAGCCCTTGATCCAGCGCGAGCGCTGCCGGATCCAGTTGCGCTGCGAGACGTTGGCCTCTTCGAAAGTCGTCGCGTCGATCACTCCGACCCGATAGCCCTTCTGCGTCATCCTGATGCCGAGGTCGGCGTCCTCGGTTACGTTGAACGGGTCCCAGGCACGCAGCTCGCGCAGGACGTGGGTCTTGAAATGGTTCGACGTGCCGCCCAGCGGGATCGGGATGCGCAGCCGCTCCAGCCCCGGCAGCATGAGGTCGAACCACAGCGAATAGTCGAGCGTGAACAGGCGGGTAAGCCAGTTCTCCTCGGCATTGTAGTAGTTGAGCCGGCACTGGATGCAGGCGGTGTTTTCGGGCGCCTGGCGAAAGGCGACGACCACTTTCTTGAGCTGGTCGGGTTCGGGCTTGTCCTCGGCGTCGTAGATCACGAGGTAGTCGCCGCGGGCATAGCGCAGCGCGTAGTTGCAGGCCTTGGGCTTGGTCTGCGGCTGCGAGACGGGCACGCGGATGATGTCGAAGATGCCTTCCAGGCCCAGCGCCTTGGCCGCCTCGATCGTTTCGTGATCGCCTTCCTCCAGCACGATCTTGATGTCGAGCTTGGCTTGCGGATAGTCGAGCTTGCGCAGCGCCCCGGTCAGGATCGGCAGCACTTCGGGCTCGCGGAACATCGGCACCAGGATGGTGAAGACCGGCAGGTCCTCGTCGCGCAGCAGCCGCACCTCGGTGTCGATCGCCAGCGCGCTCTGGCGCTGGTGGCGGGCGCCGACCCAGACGAGCAGGCCCTTGAACAGGAAGTTGCCGAGATAGAAGACGCCCATCGCAAGGTTGATCGCGATCAGGGTCGCGACCGGTGCGATGCACAGGCCGGCGGTGAGGGCGGTCAGGATCAGCCAGGCGGCGATCAGCTGCGACCGGGTGAATACGGTCTGCGCCGACATTTCGGGATCGAGTTCGGCCAGTTCGTGCACGGCGCGGCGCGAATGGTCGTTGCCGAAGATCCGCTGCAGCGACCAGAGGATGTCGAACTTCGAAGTCAGCACCAGGTCGATGTCGCGGCCCCAGCCCTGGCGGGCGTAGAGCACTGCCTCGGGCCCCGGCCGGGCAGTGGCGACGACGAGCCGGCCGTTCCGCAGCTTCCAGGGCATGGTCAGCTCGCGGGCGTAGCGCTCGGCCTCGGCCTCGTGGAGCAGGGCGCCGTCGGGCGGATCGGCCTGCAGGTCGACGAAGTCGATGTCGAAGCGCGCGGCGAGCACGCGGTAGTAGTCGTCGGCCCGGAGCCAGCGGCGCGACATCAGCACGTCGGGCAGCGAAGTGCCCCAGCGTTCGGCCAGGCTGCTGGCCTCGTCGAGCTGCGCGAGCGTGATCAGGCCGCTTTCGACGAGGTGATCGCCGGTGCAGATGTCGCTGTAGGAGAGTGCACCCATCGCTCAGGCCGCCTTCGGTTCGAGCCGGGGAATGCGGCGCAGCACCAGGGCGAAGCCTACGGTTGCCGCCAGCCAGGCGGCCAGGACGGCGAGGCGCCAGGTGAGCGCGAAACGCGCATCCTGCCGCGCTTCCGCTGCGTAGATGACGGTCGCGGCGCGGTCCTGCCCGGGCGCAAAGGCGATCTCGCGGCCATCGCGGCCAAACAGGGCAAGGGTGCCGTAGTCGAGGTCCAGCGTCGGCGGCGGGCCATCCCGTCCGGGCCTGATCCACAGCACCGGTGTCGCGCCGCGCGAAGTGGCCTGGACGATCGTCAGTGCCTCGAGACGGCGCTGGTCGTAAAGCGTGCGGCCATCGGCGTCGCGGATTTCGACGGGGCCGCGGTCGAAACGCAGCGCCGGCCGGGTGCCCTGCGGAGTGGTGCGGCTGACGACGATCGATGCTGCCGCCTGCGAGAGCCGGGGCGCATGCGGCGCCACGGCCCGGGCTGCCCTCTCGCCCAGCCGGCGCTCGCCCGCGCTTGCCGCCTGGATCGCTATCCCCGTGCCGAAGCGGCTGACGAGCGACGCGAAGCTCATGTCCGGCGTTCGCGCAGCTCCGGGTTCGAGATCGAGGCTCAGCGACAGGCCGGCGCTGCGCAGATCGCAGGGGCCCGCGCCGCAAGCCGCCGCCGGAAGCGTCGCCGCCACCGCAAGGTGGTTCCGGGTCGACAGGACCTTGCCCGAGATCTCGGCTTGCAGTTCCGTCCGGCCGTCCGGTGCCGCGCGGCCGCGGGCGACGACCAGTCCATTGAGGGCGATGGCGAGCCGGGGAGCGACCGTCGCCTGCGGGCCGGCCGCGGTGGTGACGACGGCCGTGACCGCTGCCGGCACGGTGCCGGCAGGCAGTTCGCGCAGGTCCAGCGTCGCGTGCCAGGTCGTCTGGCGGCCGTCGGCAGATCTCTCCTGCCACTGCACGGGCAGGGGAGCGGCAGCCGCGACGGCGGTGCTCGCGGCGCCGAGCCAGGCGACAGCAATGGCAAGCGGAAGTCTCATCCTGGCCCGTCTTTTTGCAGTGGCGATCTGCCCCTGCCCTTGGTCGCGGGCCTTATTACCGTCTCTGGTAAACGTTCACTTAAATCCTGCGGAAACCTGCGAAATTTCGCCTGACGCCGCAGGGGTAACGAGCGGGTGTAACATAAAGGATATTACGCCTGTCGAGCGAGCCATCCAGACCCGGCTATCGCGCCGGGACCAAGCAGAGCCTTCAATCCCGCTGCAAACCTGCCATAAGGCGGCGCAACGATGCGAAAGGGTGAGGTCCAATGCGATCGCGAGTGATCCTGTCCGTGCTCGGGAGCGATCGTCCCGGCTTGACCCAGGCGATGGCCGAGGCGGTCTACGCCTCGGGCGGCAACTGGCTGGAGAGTCATCTCAGCCACCTCGGCGGCAAATATGTCGGCGCCGTGCTCGTCGAGCTCGATGCCGGTGCTGTTCCCGATCTCGAGCGGGCGGTGGCGGCAGTCGACGCCGTGGGCCTGCATGTCTCGGTCGTGCCCGCCGGCGAAGCCGCGCCTGGCGACCGCGTGTCGCTCCTGCTCGAGCTGGTCGGCCAGGATCGTCCCGGCATCGTCCGCGAAGTGACGACGGTGCTGAGCGGGCTGCAGGTCAATATCGAGGATTTCGAGACCGAGACCCAGCCCGGCTCGTGGTCGGGCGAGCCGATCTTCAAGGCGACCGCGCGGCTGACCCTGCCGGATGCCGTTTCCACCGAGCAGCTGCGCGCCGCGCTCGAGGCGATTTCGGGCGAGATCATGGTCGATTTCACCATCAGCGCCTGACCGCGTCCACCGCTTCGGCGATCGCCGTAGCGACCTGGTCGAGGTCGGCCTGGTCGATGCAATAGGGCGGCATGACGTAGATCGTGTTGCCGAGCGGGCGCAGCAGCACCGAGGACTGCGCCAGGCTGGCTTTCAGGGCAGGCCCCAGCTGCGACAGGTAGCCGCCCTGCGGGTCCGCCACGTCGAGCGCTATGATCGTGCCCTGCTGGCGCGGATCGGTCACGCCCGGCAGGCGCGAGAGCTGCGCCAGCAGGGCCGCCTGCCGATCGACTAGCGTGGCAATGCGCTGGCGGACCGGCTCCTCGCGCCAGATCGCCAGGTTGGCATTGGCGGCGGCGCAGGCGATCGGGTTGGCGGTGTAGCTGGAGGAATGGAAGAACTGGCGGGCCGGGTCGGTCGACCAGTGCGCCGCGAAGATTTCGGGCGTGGCAAGCGTGACCGCCAGCGGCAGCGAGCCGCCGGTCAGGCCCTTGGCCATGCACAGCAGGTCGGGAACGATGCCCGCCTGCTCGCAGGCCAGCAGCGTGCCGGTGCGGCCCCAGCCGGTCAGGACCTCGTCGGCGATGAACAGCACCTGGTGCCGGGCGCAGATACGGCGCATCTCGGCCAGGACCGGCGGCGGGTAGACCAGCATGCCGCCGGCTCCCAGCACCAGCGGCTCGATGATGAAGGCGGCCGCATCGCCGCTGCGGCAGGCCGCCTCGAGCGCGTCGAGCGTCGCCTGCTCGCGCCCCGCGGCGGGGAAGGGGACCGTGCCGACATCGAACAGCAGCGGCTCGTAAGTGCGGTTGAACACGCCGCGCGCGCCGACCGACATCGCGCCGATGGTGTCGCCGTGATAGCTGTGCTCCATCACCAGGATGCGATGGCGCGGCTCGCCGCGGTTGGCCCAGTAGCCCAGCGCCATCTTGAGCGCGACTTCGACGCTGGTCGAACCCGAATCCGAGAAGAACACGTGGCTCAGCGGGGCGGGCATCATCGCCACGAGATCGCGCGCCAGCCGCTCCGCCGGTTCGTGAGTCCAGCCCGCGAAGATCAGCTGGTCGAGCTTGCCCGCCTGCTCGGCAATCGCGGCGACGATGCGCGGGTGGCTGTGCCCGTGGGTCGTCACCCACCAGCTGGAGATGGCGTCGACCACTCGCCGCCCGTCGGCCGTGTAGAGCGCCGCGCCTTCTGCCCGCTCGACCAGCGGGATCGGCTCTTCCAGGCCGTGCTGGGTGAAGGGATGCCAGACGGGCGAAGTCACGGCAGGAAGTCCGCGACCGCGAAGCTTGCGCGAAAGGCTGCCGCCAGCGAGGCCCGGTCGAGCGGATCGAGATGGGGCAGCCGGCCGAGGTGGCGGGCATCGCCCATGGCGGCGATCGTCGCCTCGCTGTCGGGATTGGCCTCGCCGACGAAGGCCACGCCCAGCACCGGCACTTGCCGATGGCGCAGCGCTTCCAGGGACAGCAGCGAATGGTTGATCGTGCCCAGGCTGGTGCGGGCGACCAGCACTACCGGCGCGCGCCATTGCCGGAACAGGTCGGCATAGGTCAGCCTGCGCGTCAGCGGCACCAGCACGCCGCCGGCGCCCTCGATTACCAGAGGACCGTCGACTGCGGGCAGGGCGAGGCTCGCCGGGTCGATCGTCACCTGGTCGATCTCGGCGGCGCGGTGCGGCGAGCAGGCCGTCGTCAGGCGATAGGCTTCGGGCAGGATGCGCTCGGCAGGCAGTCCCGAAAGGCGGGCGACGGCGTCGGCATCGCCCGCGCCATCGGCATCGAGCCCGGCCTGGACCGGCTTCCAGTAATGGCCGCCGATCGCGCCGGCGAGAGCGGCGGCGAAGACGGTCTTGCCGACATCGGTATCGGTGCCGGTGACGATGATGCGCGGTGCGGTCATGAGCGCCGGTAATGGCAGGTCACGACCTCGTAGGAAACCGCGGCGCCGCCTGCCTCGAAATTGCGCATGACCCGGCGCAGGTCGGACGGCGCCAGCGGCCGGTGCCGGTGCGCGGCGGTATGGGCGCCGATCGCCTTGAGCGCGCGCATGAAGTCCAGCGCCCCGGCATGGCTCTCGACATGGCGTTCGATGTCGGGCGGCGCCGCCTGGTCGCCGGGCAGGACTCCCGCGAATGCCGTGGCGGCAGGGAATTCCGGCGTGCCCGAGCGCAGCCCCTCGGCGGCATGGGCCGCGCGCCATTCGGCGAAGCTGCCGCCGCCCAGAGTCGCGAACAGGCAGTGCCCGCCGGGAACGAGCCAGCCCAGCATCCGCGCCGGCGCCGCCAGCTGGTCGTCGAACCACTGCAGGGCCAGGCTCGAGCAGACGAGGTCGAAGCTCTCCCCCGGATCACCATACTCGCCGTCGAGCAGGGCGAAGCGGCGGTCGGGCGCGTCGCCGATGCGGCGGCGGCAGCGTTCGAGCATGGCCGGAGAGATGTCGGTGATCAGCCAGTCGCCCGCCAGGCCGCGGGCCATCAGCGCCTCGGTCAGGAAGCCCGTGCCGCAGCCGATCTCGAGGATGCGCGGCCGCTCGGGCAGGGCGAGCCCGGCGATCCGGTCCGCCAGCCGCCGCGCCGCCAGCCGCTGCACGCGGGCGTGGCGGTCGTAGTCGCTGGCGGCGGAGAAGGCCTGCTCGATCTGCCGGCGATGCACCGCATTCATGCCAGGCGCTCCATGAAGTCCCTGATGGCCCGTGCGCAATATGGGGCTTCGCTCACCGGTAGCAAATGGCCGCCGGCGGGATGGACGCGACGCTCGACCTGTGCCGCGCCGGCAAAGGCCCCGTCGCGCAGGGACTGCGGCAACAGGGGGTCGTTTGCGGCCTGGAGCGAGAGGATGGGGAAGGGTGGGTGGCCGACCTGCGATTCTCCCGCCAGGGGGGAGGATCCTGGAGGGAGCAATTCCCTGGTCGAAAAATCCCCATCCCGCATGATCACCAGGTCTTCGTGCAGGCGCCTGGGCACGGGGGTGGCGACCGGCGTATCGTCGCCGCAGCGGCGGCGGAAGTCTGCCAGGACCTGGGACGGTGCGGTTTGCAGCCGGGCGATCATGCGGTCGAGCACGCGGCGCGGGACGGCGGGGACGAAGCGGTCGAAGCCGTTGATGGCGACCATGCCGCGGCAGTGCGGCGGCGGCGTGGCAAGGGCGCGCATCGCGCCGAAGCTGTGCGCGACGACCAGGCAGTCTTCTGCGATCGCCGGCTCATGCGGCGGGCCAAAATAGCCGCGGTCGTCGCTCACGATGCGGCAGTCGGCCAGCAGGGCGGCCAGCGGCTGCCAGAAGCCGGCGTCGAAGCCCCAGCCGTGCATGAACAGCAGGATCACAGGCAGTCCCGCAGGGCTTCGATCAGCCGGTCGACGTCGCCGGGCGCCAGCGTCGCGCGCAGGGCCAGCCGCAGGCGGCTGGTTCCCGGCGGCACCGTCGGCGGGCGGATGGCTGCGGCCAGCAGGCCGCGCTCCGCCAGCTTGCGGCTGAGATCGACCGCCCGGGCGGCATCGCCGACGACGGCGGGCACGATCTGCGTGCGCGACTCGGCGGTGTCGATGCCGAGTTGGGCAAGGCCGCTGCGCAGCCGGTCGGCGAGCGTGGCGAGCTGCGCCCGCTCCGCATCCATCGCCGGCACCAGATCGAGCGCGGCGTCGATCGCGCCGAGCACGGCGGGCGGCGGCGCGGTCGAGTAGATGAAGCCGCCGCAGGCGTTGACCAGATAGTCGCAGAGCAGGCGCGAGCCGGCGACGTAGGCGCCGAAGCCGCCCATCGCCTTGCTGAATGTGCCCATGGCGAGATCGACGCCGCCGGGCGCCGCCGCGGCAAGGCCGGCACCGCCGGGGCCCAGCACCCCGGTGGCATGGGCCTCGTCGACGAACAGGAAGGCGTCGTGGCGGCGGGCGATCTCGGCCAGGCGGGGAAGGTCGGCGCAGTCGCCGTCCATGCTGAAGACGCTCTCGGTGACGATGATGCGAGCCGGTGCCGCCGCGCCTTTCGCCGCGAGCAGGGCCTCGAGGTCGTCGAGGTCGTTGTGGCGGAAGCGGATCTCGCGCGCGCCGGCAGCGGCGCAGCCGTGGTGCAGGCTGGCGTGGACCAGCCGATCGGTGAAGACCGCCGCGCCCGGCGCCGCCTTGAGCAGCGCGGGGATCACCGCGGCATTGGCCTGCCAGCCCGAGGCGAACAGCAGCGCCGCCTCGGTGCCCTTGAACGCAGCGATCCTGGCTTCCAGCGCGAGGTGCGCCTCGCTGGTCCCGGTGACGAGGCGCGATGCGCCGGCGCCCGCGCCGAACTGCGCGGCGTAGGCGGCGCTGCGCTCGGCCAGCAGCGGGTGCTGCGACAGGCCGAGGTAGTCGTTGCTCGAAAAGTCCAGAAGCTCGCGCCCGTCGCGCCGCAGCCGGCCGCCGGTGCCCATCGCCGTCGCCCTGAGCGTTCGGAGTTGGCCCTGGCTTTCGATCCTGCGCAGCGCTTCGGCGAAGCGGGAATCGAGCGCGCCCACCAACCCGGGCTCTAGGCGGCGCGGCTGGCGTCGATCCGCTGGCAGCTGCCCGCTGCCCGCATCGGCTCCTCGCCTTCCATGGCCTTGAGGCCTAGCTTGGCGAACAGCGCGCCGTCGGCATCGTCGCCGGCATTGGGCGCGGTGAGCAGGCGATCGCCGGTAAAGATCGAGTTCGCCCCGGCGAGGAAGCACAGCGCCTGCGTCGCCTCGGACATCGCCTCGCGGCCGGCGGAGAGGCGCACCATGCTCATCGGCATGGTGATGCGGGCGACGGCGCCGGTGCGGACGACCTCGATGTCGTCGATCTTCGCCAGCGGCGTGTCGGCCAGCATGTCGCCCAGCACCGTGCCCTTGACCGGCACCAGCGCGTTGACCGGCACGCTTTCGGGATGGCGCGGCAAGGTCGCCAGCGCGTGGACGAAGCCGACGCGGTCCTCGCGCGTCTCGCCCATGCCGACGATGCCGCCCGAGCAGACGTTGATCCCGGCATTGCGCACGTTGTCGAGCGTCGCCAGCCGGTCGTCGAAGGTGCGGGTGGTGATGACCTCGCCGTAGCGTTCGGGCGAGGTGTCGATGTTGTGGTTGTAGTAGTCGAGCCCGGCCTCGGCCAGGGTCTCGGCCTGGCGCGGGGTCAGCATGCCCAGCGTCATGCAGGTCTCGAGCCCCATGGCGCGCACGCCCTTCACGATCTCGACGATCGCCGGCATGTCGCGGTCCTTGGGATTGCGCCAGGCGGCGCCCATGCAGAAGCGCTGGCTGCCGGCGTCCCTGGCCTGCGCCGCCGACTGCAGCACCGCGCGCACGTCCATCAGCTTGGTCGCGGCGACGCCGCTGTCGGCGCTGGCCGACTGCGAGCAATAGCCGCAGTCCTCCGGGCAGCCGCCGGTCTTGATCGACAGCAGCGTGCACAGCTGCACCTCGTCGGGCCGGTGATGCGCGCGATGCGTCTCGGCGGCGCGGAACAGCAGCTCGGTGAACGGCAGGTCGAAGAGCTCCGCGATCTCGGCGCGGGTCCAGTCGGTGCGGGGTTGGGTCATGTCGCGGCGCGTTTAGCCGCGACAGGAAGGGAATCCAAGGACGGATTGGAAAGAGCGCGACGATCGACGGTCCCGCCCGGCCGCCAGCGGTCCTGGGTCGAGCCCGGGACGACGAGGGGTTGCACGTCGTCCCGGCGATAGCCGGGACCGCTGGCCTCGTCGACGGGACCTTTGGCCTGGGCGTCCTCTGCGCGAAAATGCGACTTCAGCCCACCATCAGCTCCGGCCGCACCAGCGCGTCGTATTCGTCGCCGCTGACATGGCCGCTGGCGAGCGCCGCTTCGCGCAGGGTGGTTCCCTCGCGATAGGCGCTCCTGGCGATCTCGGCGGCGGCGTCGTAGCCGATCTTGGGGGCGAGGGCGGTCACAAGCATCAGCGAGGCGTCGACCGAGCGGCGGATGTTGTCCTCGCGCGGGGTCAGGCCCAGCACGAGGTGGTCGGTGAAGCTGTCGGCGGCGTCGCCCAGCAGCCGTACCGATTGCAGGAAGTTGTAGGCCATGACCGGGCGGTAGACGTTGAGCTCGAACTGGCCCTGGCTGTCGGCGAAAGTCAGCGTCGCGTGGTTGCCGAAGACCTGGGCGCAGACCTGGGTCAGCGCCTCGCACTGCGTCGGGTTGACCTTGCCCGGCATGATCGAGGACCCCGGCTCGTTCTCGGGCAGGGCCAGTTCGCCGAGGCCGGCGCGTGGGCCGGAGCCGAGGAAACGGATGTCGTTGGCGATCTTGAACAGCCCGGCAGCCAGCGCGTTGATCGCGCCGTGGGTAAACAGCAGCGCGTCCTCGGCGGCGAGCGCCTCGAACTTGTTGGGAGCGCTGGTGAAGGGCAGGCAGGTCGCCTGGGCGATGGCGCGGGCCATGGCTTCGCCGAAGCCGTGGGGGGCATTGATGCCGGTGCCGACGGCGGTCCCGCCCTGGGCCAGCTCGCACAGGCCGGGCAGGGTGGATTCGATCCGCGACAGGCCGGCGGCGACTTGCCGGGCATAGCCCGAGAACTCCTGGCCCAGCGTCAGCGGCGTCGCGTCCTGGGTATGGGTGCGGCCGATCTTGACGATGTGCCGCCAGGCCTGGGCCTTGGCGTCGAGCGCATCGGCCAGGCGGCGCAGCGCCGGAATCAGGCGGTGCGAGATCTCGGCCATGGCGGCGACGTGGATGGCGGTGGGAATGGTGTCGTTCGACGACTGGCTCATGTTGACGTGGTCGTTGGGGTGGACCGGCGCCTTGGCGCCCGCCTCGCTGCCGAGCAGGATGTTGGCGCGGTTGGCGATGACCTCGTTGGCATTCATGTTGGTCTGGGTGCCCGACCCGGTCTGCCAGACGACCAGCGGGAAATGATCGTCGAGCCGGCCGGCGGCGACTTCGGCGGCGGCCGCGGCGATCGCTTCGGCCAGCTGCGGCTCGAGCGCGCCGAAATCGCGGTTCACCTCTGCCGCCGCCCGCTTGATCACGCCGAGCGCGCGGATCAGCGGCAGCGGCATGCGCTCTTCGCCGATGCGGAAATTCTCGCGCGAGCGCTGGGTCTGGGCGCCCCACAGGCAGTCGGCCGGGACGGCGATCGGTCCCATCGAATCGGACTCGGTGCGGGAATCGGTCATGTGGCCTCCGGCTCGCAGGCGGCGGAACCTTGTGCTGCAGGACAACTTAGTGCGCCCGAAGGAGAAGCGCCATGTTTCGCGTCGACCGATTGATCCTGACGCCGCCGATGATCGATCTCGATCGCTCGCCGCTGGCCGGGCAGTTCGACGCCGAGACCTATGTCCTGGGCGCGTTCAATCCCGGCATGACCCGGCTGCCCAACGGCAACCTGCTGCTCATGGTCCGCATCGCCGAGGCGCTGCGCCAGCCGCTGTTCGACGGCAAGGTCCATGCGATCCTGTGGGACGGCGAAGGCTTCGTGCTCTGCGGCTGGCCGGTCGACCTCGCCGACACCGCCGACCCCCGCAAGTTCAAGCTGCACGGCGGCGGCTGGCGCGTCATGGCGCTGACCTCGCTGTCCTGGCTGCTGCCGGTCGAGACGACGCCCGACGGGCTGGAGATCGTCGCCATCCATTACGATCGCGCCATCGCCCCGGCCGGCAGCTGGCAATGCTACGGCATCGAGGACGCACGGATCAGCCGGGTGGGCGACCGCTACTGGATGACCACCTGCTCGGTCAGCCCCGAACGCCACTCGACCACGCTCTACAGTTCGGCCGACGCCGTCGACTGGCATTTCGAGGGGATCGTGCTCGATCACCAGAACAAGGACATGCTGATCTTCGAAGGGCTGATCGGGGGCAAGTACTGGGCGCAGACGCGGCCGCTGGGCGACCTCTACTTCGCCTACCCGGCCGGCAGCGAATGGCGGTCGGGCCCGTCGATCAATCTCGCCAGCTCGCCCGACTGCCGCCACTGGCAGCCGCACCTCCAGCCCGGCATCCGCCCGCGCGCGGGGACGACGGCCCTGGCCAGGCTGGGCGGCGGCAGCCCGCCGATCCTCACCGAAGTCGCCGGCCGACGCGGCTGGCTGACGCTGTGGCACGGGGTCGAGCCCAAGGAGATCGTCGGCATCTACCGGACCTACTGGTCGCTGCTCGACCCGGACGAGCCGTGGCGCGTGCTGGCGGCGGGGGAAGCGCCGCTGATCGAGCCGAACGCCGAACTGCTGCTGCCGCTCGAGGACCTGATCTACCTGCGCGACGTGGTCTTCACCACCGGCATCGTCGACGCCGGCGACCACTTCATCGTCGCCTCGGGCGAGGCCGACCTCGCTTGCCGCATCACGCACGTGCCGAAGGACGCGTTCATCGCAAGCAGCTAGAGTGATTTCGAGCCAGATGGAATCATCTGGCGACTCGGAAATCACGGTAAGACAGAGTTCTAGAGTGCTGGCTTTGATGCAATCAAAGTCGAGACCACTCTAGGAGTGCTCCGGGGCGACGCGGGAAAGCGCATCGCCTCGGCCGGTGCGGGCGTTGCGCATTCCCGCGCTTGCTGCCAGCATCGCTAGTGGAACCGTCGCCATGCGAGCGGCGCCTGCGAGGAGAGTGCGGATGCCGCCGACCAGACCGGCGAGAGCCTGGAACTGGCAGAAGGATTGACCCGATGAACGACGAAGCCCCTTTCGAGCCCGGCCGCAGGATCATCGATCCGCACCTGCATCTGTGGGAGATCATGGGCAGGCCGGGCCTACTCCGGCAGGCGCAGCGCTTCCTGCTGCCGGAACTGCTCGCCATGGTCGCGGCCAGCGGCCAGGAGGTGACGCACACGGTCTTCGTCGAATGCGGCCAGATGTACCGGCAGGACGGTCCCGACGAACTGCGCTGCGTCGGCGAGACCGAATTCGTCAACGGCATCGCGGCGATGAGCGCGAGCGGCAACTACGGGCCCTGCCGGGTCGCGCACCGCATCGTCGGCAGCGCCGACCTGAGGCTCGGCGCGCGCGTCCGCCCGGTGCTGGAGCTGCATATGGCGCGGGCGGGCGAGCGCTTCCGCGGCATCCGCATGCCGATCGCCTACAGCGCGGCCGGGATGTTCGGGCAGCCGGCCGGACACGGCCAGCCCGGCGTGCTGCTCGATCCCGCTTTCCGCGAAGGGGCGAAAGTGCTGGCCGACCTCGACCTCAGCCTCGACGTCTGGTGCCTGCACACCCAGCTCGGCGAGCTGATCGACTTCGCCGATGCGCTGCCCGGCCTGGCGATCGTGCTCGACCACATCGGCACGCCGGAAGTGCTCGGCGTCTGGGCCGGGCGGGCGGACGACGCGCGGGCCGACTGGGCGGCCCGGATTCGCGAGCTGGCGCGCCGGCCCAACGTCACGATCAAGGTCGGCGGCATGGGCATGGACATCGGCAGGGCGATCGGCGCCGAGACCGGCCCGGCGGGGTCCGAGGAACTGGCCGGCAAATGGCGTCCCTATGTCGAGACGTGTATCGAGGCCTTCACCCCGCGGCGCGCGATGTTCGAAAGCAACTTTCCGCCCGACAAGACCTCCGGCAGCTATGGTGCGACCTGGAACGCTTTCCAGCGGATCGCCGCGGGCTGTTCGGAAGAGGACAAGGACCGGCTGTTCCGCCGCACCGCGGCGGAAGTCTACCGCATTCCCCTCGACTGACCGGCATCCCGCAGCCGCGAACTGGAGCCCCTGCCAAGCAGCGGCTTTGCAAGGGCTTATTATCTCCGTTTCCGATCCATTCCCTTCCGTCCAGATTGACGGTGCAGCGCAACATTGGTAGCCGGCTGGTCGACGAGACGACGAAGCGAAGCAGCGATTGGGGAAGTCAGACGATGCCGCTCGACGGTGACACCCTGGCCGACGAAGACGACCAGCGGCCACCCCGGCATCAGGTCCGGCAAGCGCTCGTCGTGTTGGCGGCAGTCGTCGGCATCTTCCTGCTCCTGTTCCTCTGGCGCAGCTGGTTGAGCGCCGCCCCGCCGGCCTCCGCGCCGCCGCCGACGACGGTGGTGGCCACGGTGGTCTCTTCCGTCGATGTGCCGGCCGCGCTCGAAGCCGTGGGCTCGCTGCGCGCCGTGCGCGAAGTCGTGCTCTCGCCCGAAGTGGCCGGCCGGGTCACCGCGATCCGCTTCTCGGCGGGAGAGCAGGTTGCCGGCGGCAATGTCCTCGTCCAGCTCAACGACGAGCCGGAGCGCGCCGATCGCGCCGCTGCCGTCGCCAAGGCGGACTTTGCCCGGCTGCAGCTCGCCCGTGCCCGCAAGCTGGTGCCCAGCGGGGCGGAATCGCGCGAGACGCTGCAGCAGCGGCAGGCGGAATACGACCAGGCCGTCGCCGCGGTCCGCCAGCTCGACGCCCGGCTTGCGCAGAAGCGCATCGCCGCGCCGTTCTCCGGCCAGGTCGGGGTGCGCAAGGTCGACCTGGGGCAATATCTCAATCCCGGCGACGCCGTCGCCTCGCTGACCAATCTCGACCGGCTCTACGTCGATTTCTCGGTACCGCAGCAGGAACTGGCCAAGCTGCGCGAGGGCAGCGAGCTGCGGGTCACCTCGGACGCTTGGCCCGGCCGGGTGTTCACTGCGCGGGTGACCGCGATCGAGCCGCGCGTGGCCGAGGACAGCCGCAACATCGCCGTGCAGGGCCTGCTCGCCAATCCCGACCGGGCGCTGCGGCCCGGCATGTACGTCAGCACCGCGCTCAGCCTGCCACCGCTGCCTGCCGCGCTGGTCGTGCCGGCGACCGCCATCGTGACCTCGGCTCAGGGCGACAGCGTCGTCGTGGTCCGCGGCAGCGATCCCCGCCGCGAAGGCAAGGCGGAAATGGTCGCAGTCACCACCGGCCGGCGCTTCGGCAGCTCGGTGGTGGTCGCCAAGGGGCTCAAGCCGGGCGACGTCGTCGTCACCGAGGGGCAGCTCCGCGTGCAGCCCGGCGCCCCGGTCAGGGTGACCCGGCTGGTCCCCGCCCTCGGGCGCTGACCGTGCGCTTCACCGACATCTTCATCCGGCGGCCGATCCTCGCGGTCGTCGTCAACCTGCTGATCCTGCTGGTCGGCGGAGCATCGCTGTTCCTGCTCAACACGCGCGAATATCCCAACATGGAAAGCGCGACGATCCAGGTGACGACCAGCTATCCGGGCGCCACCCAGGAAGTGATGCAGGGCTTCGTCACCACGCCGATCGCCCAGGCCATCTCCACCGCCAACGGCATCGAATACCTGACCTCGAGCTCGAGCCAGGGGATGAGCTCGGTCCAGGCCAAGCTCAAGCTCAACGCCAATGCCGACCGCTCGATGACCGAGATCCTGGCCAAGGTGCAGCAGGTCAAGTACCAGCTGCCGCCGGGCGCCACCGACCCGGTGATCACCAAGATCACCGACGGCGTATCCGCGGTCCAGTACATCACGTTCCAGAGCGACACGCTGTCGATCCCGCAGCTGACCGACTTCGCCACCCGCGTCGCCCGGCCGCTGATCACCGCGGTGCCCGGCGTCGGCTCGATCGAGATGGGCGGCCAGCAGGTGCTGGCGATGCGCATCTGGCTCGATCCCGACAAGCTGACCGCGCGCGGCATTTCCGCCGGCGAAGTGGCCGAGGCGCTGCGCGCCAACAATGTCCAGTCGGCGCCGGGCCGGCTCCGCAGCGCGCGCACGGTGATCAACATCACGGCCGGCACCGACCTTGCCGGCGTCGACGATTTCCGCGACATGGTCATCAAGTCGAGCGGCAATTCGATCGTCCGCCTGGGCGACGTCGCCACGGTCGAGATCGGCGGCCAGAACTACGACAGCAGCGCCACCAGCAGCGGCCGGCGGGCGGTGTTCATCGCCATCTCGCCGACGCCCGACGGCAACCCGCTCGAGATCGTCAAGGCGGTGGAGAAGCTGCTGCCCGACATCAACCGCGTCGCGCCGCCGGGCGTGAAAGTGTTCAACCAGTTCGACGTCGCGCATTTCGTCAACGCCTCGATCGACGAGGTGACGACCACGCTGGTCGAAGCGGTGATCATCGTCGTCATCGTCATCTTCCTGTTCCTGGGCACGGCGCGGGCAGTGATCATCCCGGTGATCACGATCCCGCTGTCGCTGGTCGGAACCGCGGCGCTGATGCTGGCCATGGGCTTCTCGCTGAACCTGCTGACGCTGCTCGCCATGGTCCTGGCGATCGGCCTCGTCGTCGACGACGCGATCGTCGTGGTCGAGAACATCCACCGCCATATCGAGGACGGGCTGAGCCCGGTTGAGGCGGCGCTGATCGGCGCGCGCGAGATCGTGCGGCCGGTCATCGCCATGACCATCACTCTGGCCGCGGTCTATACCCCGATCGGCCTGATGGGCGGGCTGACCGGCGCGCTGTTCCGCGAGTTCGCCTTCACGCTTGCCGGGGCGGTGATCGTCTCGGGGGTGATCGCGCTGACGCTGTCGCCGATGATGAGCAGCTACCTGCTGCACCCCTCGCTCAGCGAAGGCAGGCTGGCCCAGCGGATCGAGCATACCATGCAGCGGCTGACGCAAGCCTACGGCCGGCTGCTCGACAGGACGCTGGCCGCCCGCGGCGCCGTGCTGGTCGCCGGACTGGCAGTGCTGGTGGGCATCGTCGTGCTGTTCGGCGGCGCCCGGCGCGAGCTCGCGCCCGAGGAGGACCAGGGCGTCATCTTCGTCCAGCTCAAGGGCCCGCAATACGCCAACGTCACATATACCGAGCGCTATGCCGCCGAGATGGACCGCATCTTCCACGAACAGAAGGAATACCGCAGCTCGTGGTTCGGCGCCGGCACCGACGGGATGAACAACGGCTTCGGCGGCATCATTCTCAAGGACTGGGACCAACGCAGCCGCAGCGCCGCCGAGATCCAGGCCGAGCTCAACGCCAAGGGCTCGCAGCTGTCGGGCATGTTCGCCGCGGCCTTCCAGCCGCCCTCGCTGCCCGCCGGCAGCGGCGGCCTGCCGGTGCAGATGGTGATCCGCTCGTCGGACGATTTCGGCACGATCTATGCGGCGATGGAGCGGATCAAGGGTGCCGCCTGGGGCAGCGGCCTGTTCGCCTTCGTCGACAGCGACCTCGCCTTCGACAGTCCCGAGGCGCACCTCACCATCGACCGCGCCAAGGCGGGCGAGCTCGGCGTGACCATGGACGCGATCGCCGGCACCCTGGCGACTCTGGTGGGCGAGAACTACGTCAACCGCTTCAACTACCACGACCGTTCCTACGACGTGATCGCGCAAGTGCCGCAGGACCGGCGGCTGACGCCCGAGAGCCTCGGCCGCTTCTACGTCAAGGCGCAGTCGGGCAAGCTGGTGCCGCTGTCGACCGTGGTGAAAGTCGACATGCGCCCGCAGGCCAACCGCCTGCCGCAGTACAACCAGATGAATTCCGCCACCCTGTCTGCCGTGCTCGCGCCGGGGGCGACCATGGGCCAGGCGGTCGACTTCCTGCAGCAGCAGCCGCTGCCCGCGGGCTTCCAGGTCGACTGGCTGTCCGACAGCCGGCAATACGTCTACGAAGGCAACCGCTTGACCGTGTCGTTCGGCTTCGCGCTGGTGGTGATCTTCCTGGTGCTCGCCGCCCAGTTCGAAAGCTTCCGCGATCCGGTCGTCATCCTGGTGACGGTGCCGCTGGCGATCTGCGGGGCGCTGATCCCGCTCTACCTCGGCTTCGCCACGCTCAATATCTATACCCAGATCGGCCTGGTCACCCTGATCGGACTGATTTCCAAGCACGGCATCCTGATGGTGTCCTTCGCCAACGAGATGCAGCACGAACAGGGGCTCGACCGGGCGGCGGCAATCCGCCGGGCGGCCGCGGTGCGCATGCGGCCGGTGCTGATGACCACGGCGGCGATGGTCGCCGGCCTCGTGCCGCTGATCTTCGCCGGCGGGGCCGGCGCGGCGAGCCGCTTCGCCATCGGCATCGTCGTCGTCATGGGCATGGTGGTCGGCACGCTGTTCACGCTGTTCGTGCTGCCGACCATCTACACCTTCGTCGCGCGCGACCACCGCGCCGAAGCCGAGGGCGAGCGGGCCAAGGCACTCGCCAGGCTGGACGAGGCGGCCCATGCCTAGGTGGCTGCTCCTGCCGGTTCTCGCGCTGCTCTCGGCCTGCGCGGTCGGGCCCGACTACGAGCGCCCGGCATCGCCGCCGCCGGCCCTCGGCGCGTTCCAGACCGCGGCGCCGGGAGCGACCGTCGCCGAGCCGGTCGAGCGCTGGTGGCGGCTCTACGACGATCCCGCGCTCGACCGTCTGGTCGAGCGGGCGCTGGCCGCCAACACCGACCTGCGCGCGGCGCGCGCCAACCTGCTGCGCGCCCAGGCCGTAGTCCGCGAGGCGCGGTCCGGGCTGCTGCCGACCGGCGATCTCACCGCCGGGGCCGACTACGGCGACGACCAGGGCAATCGCGGCGGCTCGGGCGCCCAGCAGGCCGGCCAGCAGAGCCAGGGCGCGCAGTGGTCGTACAACGGCTCGGCAACCATCGACTGGGAGATCGACCTGTTCGGTCGCCTCGGCCGCACGATCGAGGCGGCGAGGGCCGATGCCGCCGCGGTCGAGGCGGTGCGCGACCGCGTCGCGTTGACTGTCGCGGCCGAGACCACGCGCGCCTATGTCGATGCCTGCGCCTTTGCCGAAAGCGCGGCGGTGGCGGCCGAATCGGTCCGCATCGCCGAACGCGAGCTGAAGATCCAGCAGGAGCGCGAAAGCGCCGGCGCCGGCATGCGGCTCGACACCGAACGCTCGGCAGTCGTCCTGGCCAATATCCGCGCCAGCCTGCCCATGCTCGAGGGGCGCCGCCGCGCCGCCCTGTTCGAACTGGCGGCCCTGCTCGGCGCCACTCCGGCCGAGGTGCCGGAGGAAGCGCGCAGCTGCGCCCGGCCGCCGGCGCCGGCGGCAGGCATTCCGGTCGGCGACGGCCGCGGCCTGCTCGCCCGCCGCCCCGACGTGCGCGAGGCGGAACGCAGGCTGGCCGCCGACACCGCGCGCATCGGCGTCGCCACGGCCGACCTCTATCCGCGCATCTCGCTGGGCGGGTCGGGCAACTTCTTCCGCAACGACAGCGTCCGCGGCGGCGATTCGACGACCTTCTCGCTCGGTCCGCTGATTTCGTGGAGCTGGCCGAGCCTGGTCGTCGGCGGCTCGCACGTCCAGCAGGCGCGCGCCACTGCCCAGGCCTCGCTCGCCCAGTTCGAGGGGACGGTGCTGACCGCGCTCAAGGAAGTCGAGCAGGCGCTGACGTTCTACGCCGCCGAAAGCGAGCGCAACCGGCGGCTGGGCGAGGCGGCGAGTCACGCCGCGGCCGCCTACCGCCTGGCCGAGCAGCGCTACCGGGCAGGGTCGATCGCCTTCCTCGAACTGCTCGAGGCGCAACGCGACCTGCTCGACGCGCGGGCAGCGCTGGCCGGCTCGAGCCAGGAACTCGGCTCGCGGCGGGTGGACCTGTTCAAGGCGCTGGGGAGCGGGTGGAGCGCGGTTTCCTGAAGTTGGGCCCAGTTCCTCCCCTTACGGGGTAGGAACCAAAAGCTCCTCCCCTGGAAGGGGTGGTGGCATTCGCGTAGCGAATGACGGAGGGGTGTCAGCGTTCGATCGGAGGGGGACACCCCTCCACCACCGGCTGCGCCGGCGGTCCCCCTCCCCCTATGGGGGAGGATCTTTACGCTGGACACAGCTTCACCCCCGCTGG
>CAUJJI010000239.1 GCA_963205265.1 Pseudomonadota bacterium | reverse complement strand
CATCTCGGGCGCCATCCAGCACCTCGCCGGCATGAAGGATTCGAAGACCATCATCGCCATCAACAAGGACGAGGATGCCCCGATCTTCCAGGTCGCCGACATCGGCCTCGTCGCCGACCTGTTCAGCGCCGTGCCGGAGCTCGCCGGCAAGCTTTGAGCTGGGCCTAGCCCGTTTGATCCGAAAAGCCCCGGCCTGATCCGCCGGGGCTTTTCTTTTGCCCGGTGGCCGATAGCCCTGCGCGGGCGGCTGCGCGCCGAACGCTTTCGGGCACCTGGCCGCCGGAGAACCTCATCGAGGTCGATACTGTGCCGACACTGTGCCGGCACCGGGGCGCGACATCGCCGACTTCGACTATGTCCGCATCCTTCCAAAGAGAGCAGGCGACGTCTTCCGTCGCAATGCCAAATTCATCAGGCGGGTTTCCCGAATCCGTTTCCGCTTGGCGCCAGCCGTGATCCACCATAGTCTTGCCGGCAAAACGGGAGAGAACCGGCCATGGATCCGCGCCTGCAGACCCTCTGGGATCACCACGAAATCCGCCAGCTGCTTGCCACCTATTGCCACGGCTGCGACCGCGGCGACGAGGTGGAGATGGCCGGCACCTATGCCGCCGACAGCTGGGACGACCACGGCACGCGGAAGATGGAAGGGCGGCGCTTCTCGGTCGAAACGGTCGAGGAAGCCCTGCGAACCACCAATCTGGTCAGCCACCTGCTCGGCCAGTCGTTGATCCGCGTCGACGGCGACAGCGCCGGGGCCGAGACCTATTTCATCGCCACGCTGCTCTACCCGTCGAAGGACGAGGGCGGAGGCGAGACCATCGGCCAGCTCGGCGGCCGCTACGTCGACAGGCTGGTACGGGAAGACGGCCAATGGCGAATCAAGGACCGCGTCTGCGTGCGTGAATGGTCGCATTCGCATCCGGTGGCCGGCGACTGGCTGGCCAATGCCGGCTTCGCCGCCGCCCATCGCAGTCAGGCCGATGCCTCCTATGCGGCCCTGGGTCTGGCCCACTCGGGCAACCCGTGGCTGGGCGAAGTGCGGGCGGCGGCGCTGACGTCCTGACGGCGAAAGTAGCCTTGCCGCCGCCCTACAGCCACACGTCGACCGCGTGGATGCAGACGCCCATCAATCCGCCCACCAGGGTCCCGTTGATCCGGATGAACTGCAGGTCGCGGCCGACAGCGCTTTCGATGCGGCTGGTCACCGTTTCGGCATCCCAGCGCTTCACCGTTTCCGAGACCAGCCGGACGATCTCGTCGCCATAGCGCGAGACCACGCCGACCAGCGTCCGGCGCGCGAAGCGGTTGACGAGGAGTTGCAGCCGGGCGTCCCCGGCAAGGGCCGTGCCGAACTGCTCGAGGCTTTCGCCGATCTCGCCAGCCAGCAGCTTCTCGGGATTGCGCACGGCCCGCAGCATCGCGCTGCGGATGCGCTCCCAGATGCCGTCGAGCCACAGGGTCATCGCCGGATTGGCTAGGACTTCCAGCTTCATCGCCGCTACCCGGCCCTGCATTCCGGGATCGTGGAGGAGGTCGCGAGCCAGCGTTTCCAGGCCTTCTTCGACCTTGGCGCGCAACGGATGATCCTTGATGACCAGCGTTTCGGCCAGCAGCTTGTAGATGCCGTCGAGCACCGCATTGGCCATCCGCTCGTCGAGCCCGGTCCAGCGCACGATCGCATTGGCGCGCTGGCGGATGATGTCGCGCAGCAGGTCCTCGTTGGCTTCGATCGTCAGCGCCGCCCAGCGGATCAGGCCTTCGAGCACCGGCAGATGGCGGCGGTCGGCGATCGCTGCGGTCAGCAGCTGCCCCAGCAGGGGCGCGACGTTGAGCCGCTCGAGCTGCTTCCTGAGGCCCGACTTGACCAGGCCGCCGAACTGGTCGTGATCGAGCGAGAGCAGGATGTCCGCAAAGAGATCGGCGGCACCGGCGCGCAGGCGGGACGCCTCTCCGCGCCGTGCCTCGACCAGGTAGCTGCCGGTGGCGCCTGCCAGGTTGAAGGCGCGCAGGCGGCGGGCGACGACGGCGGGCGTCAGGAAGTTGTCGCGCAGGAACGCGGCCATGGTGTCGGCGATCCGGTCCTTGTTGACCGGAATGATCGCCGTGTGCGGGATCGGCAGGCCGAGCGGGCGGCGGAACAGCGCGGTCACCGCGAACCAGTCGGCCAGGCCGCCGACCATGGCCGCCTCGGTGAAAGCCATCGCGAAGCCCCAGGCCGGATGGGTGCCGGCAAGGCGGCGGAGGACCAGGAAGGCCAGGGCCATGGCCAGGAGCAGGCCGGTGGCGGTCATGCGCATGCGCTGCGCCCGATCCGCCGGGATCCTGGCGTCCGGCGCCGTGGCATGGCTGCGACCGCTTGGCGGCACTTTCAGACTCCGCTTATTCGGCCGGCTCGGCGCTTTCGGAATCTTCCTTCCGACTCCGACGTTCGGCTTCGGCATGATGCGGTTCGAAGGTCAGCAGCGACTTGCGAAGCTTGGGGCCGATCCGCTTTTCCAGACCGTCGGCCAGGCTGAAGGCGGCCGGGACGATCAGCAGCGTCAGGAAGGTCGACAGCAGCAGGCCGCCGATGACGGTCGTTCCCATCGGCGCCCGCCAGGCGCCGTCGCCGTTCAGCGAGAAGGCCGTGGGGATCATGCCCGCGGTCATCGCCACCGTGGTCATGACGATCGGCTGGGCGCGCTTGTGCCCGGCTTCGATGATGGCATCGAACTTGTTCGCGCCCTGGGCCATCTCCTCGATCGCGAAGTCGATCAGCAGGATGGAGTTCTTGGCGACGATGCCCAGCAGCATCAGCACGCCGATGAAAACCGGCATCGACAGCGACTGCCCGGTGACCAACAGCGCCACGAAGCCGCCGAGCGGCGCCAGGAACAGCGATCCCATGTTGACCAGCGGCGAGATGATGCGGTGATAGAGCAGCACCAGCACCGCGAAGACCAGGAGAATGCCTGTCGGCACCGCGATCAGCAGGTTGCGCAGCATCTCCTGCTGCCATTCGTCCTGGCCGAACGGTGCATTGCTGACGCCGCGGGGCAGGTTCTTCATCACCGGCAATTCATAGATCGCCTGAGTCGCCTCGCTCTTGACGATTCCAGGGGCAAGGTCGGCACCGACGAAGATCCGCCGCTCCTGGTTGTAGCGCTGGATCGAAGTCGGGCCGGAACCGTAGCTGATCTCGGCCACGCGGGAGAGCGGCACCGCGCCGCCGCTGGCGGTCGGCACCGGCAGGTTGGCGATATTGGCAAGCTCGCGCCGAGCGGATTCGGCCAGGCGCACGCGGATCGGCACCTGCCGGTCGGGCAGGTTGAGCTTCGCGAGGCCGATGTCGACGTCGCCGCTGGTGGCGAAGCGCACGGCCGTGGATATCGCCTCGGTGGTCACGCCGAGTTCGGCGGCGCGTTCGGGCTGCGGCCGGATGACGATCTCGGGCTGCAGCAGGCTGGCGCTCGAGGTGACGCTGCCCAGCCCGGGGATGGTGGCCAGGTCGCGCGCCAGCGCCTCGGCGGCCAGGCCGAGCTGGCCGGAGTCGTCACCCACCAGGCTCACCTGCAGCTTCGAGCCGGTCTGGGCCTGGGTCGTGATGCGCACGCCGGGGATGTCGCCGAGCGTGCCAACCATCGCGCGCTGCAGCTCGGTCTGTGCCATTCCGCGCTGCTTCAGCGGAACCAGCTGCGCGCTCACGGTGGCAGTGCGTACGTTGTTGCCATCGCCGACGATCGTGTAGATGCCGGCGACCTCGCGGAAACGCGCCAGCCGGGTGCGCACCGCCTCGGCCGCGGCGCGCGTGTCCTGCAGCGTCGATCCGGGTGTCAGCTCCACGGTGAACTGCACCAGCCCCGCATCGCCGCGCGGCGTGAACTCCGTGGGCAACAGTCCGCCGAGCCCGATCGTCACGATGAAAATCAGTGTCGCGCCGCCGAGCGTGCGCCAGCGGTGCCTGAGGCAGCGGTCGACCCAGGCGACGTATTGCTGCAGCGCGCGCGGCTGCGGCGCCTCGCCGCCATGGGCCTTGAGCATCTTCGCGGCCATCGCCGGCGTCAGCATGC
>CAUJJI010000238.1 GCA_963205265.1 Pseudomonadota bacterium | reverse complement strand
ATCCTCGCCAACCTGTGCGGGCGCGGCGACAAGGACATCTTCACGGTCGCCGAGCACCTGGGCGTGAAGATATGACCCGATTCGACACCGCCTTTTCTCGCGGCCCGGCGCTTGTCACCTTCATCACCGCCGGCGACGGCGATACCCCCGCCAACCTCGATGCGCTGGTCGAGGGCGGCGCGGACGTGATCGAGCTGGGCATGCCATTCACCGATCCCATGGCCGACGGCCCGGCGATCCAGGCGGCCAACCTGCGCTCGCTCGGCGCCGGCACGCGGACGGCGGACATCCTGAGCATCGCCGCCGGGTTCCGCGCGCGTCATCCCGATGTGCCGCTGGTCCTGATGGGCTATGCCAATCCCATGACCATCCGCGGCCCCGAATGGTTCGCCGCGGAAGTGGCCAAGGCCGGCGTCGACGGGGTCATCTGCGTCGACATCCCCCCGGAAGAGGACGCCGCGCTCGGCCCTGCCCTGCGCGCCGCCGGCATCTCGCTGATCCGGCTGGCCACGCCGACTTCGCACGAAGCGCGGCTGCAGACCATCCTCAAGGACACGTCGGGCTTCCTCTACTACGTCTCGGTCGCCGGCATCACCGGCAAGCAGCAGGCCGCGCTCGGCTCGATCGAGGAAGCGGTGGCGCGGCTGAAGGCGGCGACCGAGCTGCCGATCGCAGTCGGCTTCGGCGTGCGCACGCCCGAACAGGCGCGTGCGATCGCCAAGGTGGCCGACGGCGTCGTCGTCGGCTCGGCACTGGTCGAAGTCGTGGCCCAGCACGGCGCCGCTGCCGCCGGCCCGGTGCGCGAAGCGACCCGGGCCCTGGCCGAGGCAGTCCACGGCGCCAGAGCAGAGTAATGCCCATCCTCCCCAGAATGGGGAGGGGGACCGCCGGCGCAGCCGGTGGGGGAGGGGGATCGCCTCTTCTTGAAGCCTCTGTAGGCAACAGCCCAACCTCTCAGCGCGGCTTCGACGCGGAGAGCCCCCTCCACGCCGCTTCGCGTCGCGGTCCCCCTCCCCGTGCCGGGGAGGATTGATGCGCGACTTCGCGACTTCGGACGATCCCCGCGTCCAGGCGCAGCTCGACCGGCTCGGCGCGCTGACGCTGCCGCAAGGGCGCTTCGGGCTCGAGACCATACGCCAGCTGCTGGCGCGCCTCGGCGACCCGCAGAAGCGCCTGCCGCCGACCTTCCACGTCGCCGGCACCAACGGCAAGGGTTCGACCTGCGCTTACCTGCGCGCCATGCTGGAAGCCCAGGGATTGACCGTCCACGCCGCGACCAAGCCGCACCTCGTCCGCTACAACGAGCGCATCCGCCTGGCCGGAAAGCTGATCGAGGACGCGCTGCTGGCCGACCTCCTCGAAGAAGTGCTCGATCTCGGCGAGGACCTTGCCCCCAGCTTCTTCGAAGTGACCGCCGCGGCGACCTTCCTCGCCTTCGCGCGCATTCCCGCCGACGCCTGCGTGATCGAAGTGGGTCTCGGCGGCCGCTTCGACGCGACCAACGTGCTCGACGCTCCGGCCGCTTGCGGCATCGCCTCCTTGGGCATCGACCACGAGGCCTTCCTCCTTCGCCCCGAGGAGGGCACGCCGGCCGAGCCGCTCGCCCGCATCGCCTTCGAGAAGGCCGGCATCGCGCGGGCCGGGCGACCGCTGGTGACGCAGGCCTATCCCGGGCTCGCGTCGCGCGAGATCGAGCTGGCGGCGGAGCGCACCGGCGCCGTTCTGCATATGCGCGGGAAGAGCTGGTGGGCAGAGATCGGCGAGGAGATCGCCTACCGCGACGCCGCGGGCGCGCTCGGCCTGCCCCTTCCCCGCCTCCCCGGCGCTCACCAGGCGGACAACGCGGCGCTGGCCGTCGCCATGCTGCGACACCAGTCGGACGTCGCGGTTTCACCCGAGGCGATGGCGGCGGGGATCCTCGCGGCGCGCTGGCCGGCCCGGCTGCAACGGCTCGGCGACGGTCCGCTGACGGCGCTGGTACCGGGCCGCGCGGTGTGGCTCGACGGCGGGCACAACCCCGACGCGGGCGCGGCGATTGCGGGGTTCTTCTCGTCGACATGGCCAGCGGCCCCGGGTCGAGCCCGGGACCACGAGGACGTACGCTTCGTCCCGGCGAAGGCCGGGACCGCGGGCCTCGTCGATGGAACGCTTCGCCCGGAGGATAGCGGTCCCGGGTCGAGCCCGGGACGACGGGGTCTCCACCTCGTCATCGGCATGCTCGCCAACAAGGACCCATCCGCGATTCTCGCGCCGCTGGCCGACCTCCTGGCCAGTGTATCGGTCGTCCCTGCACCCGGCCACGAGGCCCATCGGCCGCAGGACTTCGCGCCGCACACCGCGCTGACGGTCCGCAGTTACCCCGGCGTCAAGGAAGCCCTCGGCGCGCTGCCGGCCGACGAAAACGACATCCTGATCGCCGGCTCGCTCTACCTTGCCGGCGAAGTGCTGCGGCTCAACCGGGAGATTCCGGACTGACTTCCCCGGCCGTGCCCATCGAGGCGTCGATCAGGCCGGTCCGGCTCATCCACCAGAACAGCACGATGCCCGGCAGCGCGAGCACGGTGGTGAGCAGGTAGAAGTTCACGTAGCCCATCGCCTCGATCAGCGCCCCGGCCGTGGTGCCGGTAAGGAACCGGCCGACGACGCTCGCTCCCGCAGAGATCAGCGCATATTGCGCGGCGGTGAAGCGCAGGTCGGCCAGGGCCGAGAAATAGGCGACGACGACGACCCCGCCGTAGCCCGACGCCAGGTTCTCGAAGCCGATCGCCCCCGCCATGCCGAGATTGGAATGGCCGGCCGCGGCCAGCAGCGCGAAGCTGAGGTTTGAAATGCCCATCAGCACCAGCGCCACCAGCACCGAGCGCTTGAGCCCGAGCCGCGAATAGGCGATCCCGCCCAGGAAGATGCCGATCAGGTAGGCCCAGAATCCGACGCCGACATCGTAGATGGCGATCTCGTCGTTGCTGAAGCCGAGGTCGTCGAACAGCAGCCGGAAGGTGAGGTTGGCGAGGGTGTCGCCGATCTTGTGGACGAGGATGAACAGCAGCACCAGCAAGGCGCCGTGGCGCTGGAAGAACTCGACGAAGGGTCCGGTGACCGAGGCCCACAGCTCCCCTGCTCCCTTGCGCCCGGTCGGCTCGCGGTGGCGTTCCGGCTCTCCCAGGATCAGGGCCGTCGCCATCGCCGGCAGCGCCAGCGCGGCGCAGGCGACATAGGCCGCGCTCCAGCCCGAGCGCGCCGCCACGACCAGCGCCAGCGCGCCCGCTCCGGCCGAGCCGATCCGCCAGCCGTATTGCGACATGCCCGATCCGGTGCCGAGCTGGTAGGGCTTCAGCGTCTCGATCCGGTAGGCGTCGATGACGATGTCGAAAGTCGCCCCGGCCAGGCCGACGAGGACCGTCGCCGCGACGGTCGCGCCGATGTCGGCGCCGGGATCGACCAGCGCCAGGTTGACGACCGCGAGGATCACGAACAGGCCCGAGAGCAGCATCCACGACACGCGCTGGCCGAGCCGGCCGAGCAGCGGCAGGCGAAGGCCGTCGACCACCCAGGCCCAGAGGAACTTGAGGTTGTAGACCAGGAAGGCGAGCGTGAAGGCTGTCACCGTCTTCTTGTCGATGCCGTCCTGCGCCAGCCGCGTCGTCAGCGTCGCGCCGATCATCGCATAGGGAAAGCCCGAGGATATTCCGAGGAAGAAGGCGCCGAGCGATTCCTTCTCGAAATAGGGGGCGATCGAGCCTGCCAGGCTGCGCTGCCGTTCGGTTTGCGTCGTATTCATGCCCAGCCCTCTACCCTCGCCGAGCGTAGAGGATTACCCGGTTTTGCGGCCCTGCCTAGCCCCGGGGAGGATTCCTCCCCGAGCTTGCTCCAGCACGCTAAGGGCGCCTTAAGGGCACCTTAGCGACGCGCGGCTGGGCGGGCCCGGCCGCTCTCAGTACACCCGCTTCTTCGGCTTGATGTACTCGACGTCGTCGGTGAGCGTGTATTCGTGCACCGGGCGATAGTCGATGCGGACATTGCCGCCCTTGCCGCCCCAGCCGTCGAACCAGGCGGCGGTGTGCTTCATCCAGTCGCCGTCGTTGCGATCGGGGAAATCCTCGTGCGCATGGGCGCCGCGGCTTTCCTTGCGGTTGTGGGCACCGTGCAAGGTCACCGAGGCCTGGCTGATTAGGTTGTCCAGCTCGAGCGTCTCGACGAGGTCGGAATTCCAGATCAGGCCGCGGTCGGACACATGGATGTCCTGCATCCGCTCGTAAGTCGTGGCGAGCTTGACCTTGCCTTCGGCCATCAGTTCGTCGGTGCGGAACACGGCGGCGTGCTCCGACATGGCGCGCTGCATCTCGACGCGGATCTGCGCCGTGGGCGAGCCGCCCTTGGCGTTGCGGAAGTGGTCGAGCCGCGTGAGCGCAAGGTCGGCGCTGTCCTTGGGCAGCGAATCGTGCGCGGTACCGGGCTTGATCGTCTCCTTGAGGCGATGGCCGGTGGCGCGGCCGAAGACGACGAGGTCGATCAGCGAGTTCGAGCCGAGGCGGTTGGCGCCGTGCACCGAGACGCAGGCCGCCTCGCCCACGGCGTAGAGGCCGGGCACGACGGTTTCCGGGTTGCCGTCGGCGCCGATGGTCATCACCTCGCCGTGGTAGTTCGTCGGGATGCCGCCCATGTTGTAGTGGACGGTCGGCACGACCGGCAGCGGCTGACGGGTCAGGTCGACGCCGGCGAAGATCTTGCCGCTCTCGGTGATGCCGGGCAGTCGCTCGGCCAGCACCTTGGGATCGATGTGGTCGAGGTGCAGGAAGATGTGGTCCTTGTTCGGGCCGACGCCGCGGCCCTCGCGGATTTCCATGGCCATCGAGCGGCTGACGACGTCGCGGCTGGCGAGATCCTTGGCCGACGGCGCATAGCGTTCCATGAAGCGCTCGCCTACGGAATTGGTCAGGTAGCCGCCTTCGCCGCGCGCGCCTTCGGTAATCAGCACGCCGGCGCCGTAGATGCCGGTCGGGTGGAACTGGACGAATTCCATGTCCTGCAGCGGCAGGCCGGCGCGCAGCACCATGCCGCCGCCGTCGCCGGTGCAGGTGTGCGCCGAAGTCGCGGTGAAGTAGCAGCGGCCGTAGCCGCCGGTCGCCAGCACCACGGCGTGGCTGCGGAAGCGGTGGATCGTCCCGTCGTCGAGGCACAGCGCGATCACGCCGCGGCACTTGCCGTTCTCCATGATCAGGTCGATCGCGAAGTATTCGATGAAGAAGTCGGCGTCGTACTTGAGGCTCTGCTGGTAGAGCGCGTGGAGCATCGCATGGCCGGTACGGTCGGCCGCGGCGCAGGTGCGCTGGACCGGCGGGCCTTCGCCCATGTTCTGCATGTGGCCGCCGAACGGGCGCTGGTAGATCGTGCCGTCGGCATTGCGGCTGAAGGGCACGCCGGCATGCTCCAGTTCGTAGACCGCTTGCGGCGCCTCGCGCACCATGTATTCGATCGCGTCCTGGTCGCCCAGCCAGTCGGACCCCTTGACGGTGTCGTACATGTGCCAGGTCCAGTGGTCGGGCGTGTTGTTGCACAGCGAGGCGGCGATGCCGCCCTGCGCCGCCACGGTGTGGCTGCGGGTCGGGAACACCTTGGTGATGCAGGCCGTCTTCAGGCCGGCCTCGGCGCTGCCCATGGTGGCGCGCAGGCCCGAGCCGCCGGCGCCGACGACGACGGTGTCGTAGGTGTGGTCGATGATCTTGTAGGCGGGCTGAGTAGCCATCTTAAGCGCCTCCCAGCGCCAGGCGGATCACGCAGAAGAGGCCGAAGGCGGCCCCGGCGAAGGAAAGCAGGTTGAGCGCGGTGATCGCCGCGAACTTGTTGGCGTGCTCGTGCACGTAGTCCTCGATCACCACCTGGATGCCGAGCCGGGCGTGCCAGATGTTGACCAGGATGAACAGCGCCATGGCCGTGGCCGGAACCGGCCGCGCCAGCCATTCGAGCACGGTGGCATGGCCGAGGTTCGGCAGCAGCAGGATCGAGACGCCGAACCATACGGTCAGCAGCATCGAGCCGATGGCGGTATAGCGGATGACCAGCCAGTGATGCGAGCCGCTGTGCGCCGCGCCGAGGCCGCGGACGCGGCCGATAGAAGTTCCGTTACCCATGATACGATCCCCTCAGCGGTACAGCAGCAGGGCCCAGAACAGGCCGGTGAGGACGAAGCCGAGAACGGTGCAGATCGTCGCCCAGCGGTTGTTCGCATCGAGCTCGTAGCCGGCGCCGATGTCGAGCACGAAGTGGCGGATGCCGGTGACGGCATGGGCGATCACCGACCAGCTGACCCCGACCAGGACGACCAGCCCGTACCAGGACGTGGCGAGCCCGGTGAAGGTCGCATAGGCTTCCGGCCCGGCAAGCAGCGCGCCGAGCCACCACAGCAGCACGCCGATGCCCACGGTCGCTCCGACGCCGGTGACGCGGTGCAGGATCGAGGAGGCCATGCCCGGCCCCCAGCCCCAGATCTGCAGATGCGGCGAAAGCGGTCGGTTCCTTGTTCCGGCTTGAGCCATGAAGTCGATCCCCCTCGATCGTGATGTCGGTGGTTGCTGCAATGCCCCTTAGCCAAATCGCCGGGCCGTGCAAGCGGCACGGTGGCCGTATTGGCGATCGGGTCGCGGCTTCCTATGATGGAGTGATGTCTCAAAGCTGGAAGATCACGGTCCTGGCACCGCGTCCCGTCGTCGAAAGTGCCCTGCTCGCGCACGAGGAGGCTTTCGACTGGGACCCGGACATCGTCCTCGCCGGCAGCGAGATCGCCGAGGAACGGCCGGAGGACTGGCAGCTCGAAGCCTGGCTGCCGCGCCGCCCGACGCGCGGCGACGAAAGCGCGGTGGCCGCGCTGTTCGGCATAGATGCCCCGACCTTCACTGTCGAGCAGCTGCCCGAGACCGACTGGGTGACGCAAAGCCAGCACCTCGTCGAACCGATCCGCGCCGGGTGTTTTCACGTCCGCACGCTCGACTATCCGCCCTGCGATGAGCCGGGCCTGCGCGATTTCGACATTCCCCCCAGCCACGCCTTCGCCACCGGCCAGCACGAGACCACCGCCGGCTGCCTTGCCATGCTGACGCACATGAAGCGCGAGGGCGTGGTCGTGCGCAACCTCGCCGACATCGGCACCGGCACCGGGCTCCTGGCTTTCGCCGCGCTGGACCTGTGGCCGCGCGCACTCGCCACAGCCAGCGACATCGATGCCGTTTGCGTCGACGTGGTGCAGGACAACGCCCGGCAGAACGGATTCGCGCTGGGCGCGCGGGCGGGCGAGCTGACCATGGTCGTCGCCGCCGGCATGGACCATCCGCTGCTCGCCGCGCGCGGGCCCTACGACCTGCTGGTCGCCAACATCCTTGCGGGGCCGCTGGTCGAGCTGGCCGGTGACTTCGCCCAGGCGGTAAGGCCCGGGGCCAGTCTGGTGCTCGCCGGGCTGCTGGAAACGCAGGAACCGCGAGTCCGCTCGGCCTACCGCCGCGCAGGGTTCCGCCTTGCGGCGCGGCTGGTCAAGGGCGACTGGTCGATCCTCTGGCTCAGGCGGAGACGGTAGTTCCTCCCCCATCGGGGAGGAACAGGCACGCGGATCTTACCCCGCGGCTTTCACGATCTCCGCCCAGGCCGCTTCGTCGATCACCGGGATTCCCAGCTTCTCCGCCTGCTTGAGCTTCGACCCCGCCCCCGGCCCGGCTACCACCAGGTCGGTCTTGGCGCTTACCGAGCCCGCCGCCCGCGCGCCGAGAGCTTCGGCCTGGGCCTTGGCCTCGTCGCGGCTCATGGTCTCGAGCTTGCCGGTGAAGACCACGGTCTTGCCGGCGACTTCGCTGGCCTTGGTCTCGACGACGTAGGGCGGCGGCGAGACCTCGCTCAGGAGGTCGTCCCAGACGGCGACATTGTGTGGCTCGTGGAAGAAGTCGCCCAGTGCCTCGACCACGACCGGGCCGACGCCTTCGATCGAGGTCAGCTCGTCAGCGGCATCGGCGTCGCCGGCCCTGGCTTTCTCCGCCGCCGCCCGCAGTGCCGGCAGAGTGACGAAGCGCTTCATCAGGTCGCGTGCGGTGACTGCGCCGACGTGGCGGATGCCGAGACCGAACAGCAGCCGCGCGGCATCGGGCGCGCGCTTGGCCTCGATCGCTGCCAACAGGTTGTCCACAGACTTGTCCTTCCACCCCTCGCGCCCGACGATCTCGGCGCGGCGGCGGCGCAGGCGGTAGATGTCGGCAGGGCTTTCCAGCCAGCCGAGCGCGAAGAATTCGGCGATCGTCTTCTCGCCCAGCCCCTCGATGTCGAGCGCGGCGCGGCTGACGAAGTGGCGCAGCCGCTCGGTGCGCTGCGCCGGGCAGATCAGGCCGCCGGTGCAGCGGACGTCGACCTCGCCTTCCTCGGCGACCGCCTCGCTGCCGCATTCGGGACAGTGATCGGGAAAGGCATAGGGCGGACGCGGCTCGTCGCGAGTCAGGTTGTCGACGACCTGCGGGATCACGTCGCCGGCGCGCTGGATGACCACGCGATCGCCGACCCGCAGGCCGAGGCGGGCGATCTCGTCGCGGTTGTGCAAGGTGACGTTGGTCACGGTGACGCCGCCGACCAGCACCGGCTGCAGCCGCCCGACCGGCGTCAGCTTGCCGGTGCGGCCCACCTGGATGTCGATCGCCTCGACTCCGGTCTCGGCCCGCTCGGCCGGAAACTTGTGCGCCAGGCCCCAGCGCGGCGCCTTGGCGACGAAGCCCAGCCGCTCCTGCCAGTCGAGCCGGTCGACCTTGTAGACGACGCCGTCGATGTCGTAGGGCAGCTCGGCCCGCCGCGCGCCGATGTTGCGATAATGCAGCAGCAGATCCTGCAGCGAAAGGCAGCGGTCGAGCAGCGCCGTGACCGGCAGCCCCCAGTCGGCGATCCGCCGCATCATCGCGAACTGGGTCGCTTCCGGCACCTCGCTTGCCGCGCCCCAGCCGTGCGCGAGGAAGCGCAGCGGCCGCTTCGCCGTCACGCTCGCATCCTTCTGCCGCAGCGATCCCGCCGCAGCATTGCGCGGTGTCGCGAAAAGCTTGCCGTCGGCTTCCTGCTGCGCAGCATTGAGTGCGGCAAAGGCCTGTTTTTCCATGTAGACTTCGCCGCGCACCTCGAAGACGGCAGGCGCCTTGCCGCGCAGCATTTGCGGGATGTCGGGGATATGCGCGACATTGGCCGTCACGTCCTCACCCACCTGCCCGTCGCCGCGCGTCGCCGCCCGCACCAGCCGACCCTCCTCGTAGCGCAGCGAGCACGACAGGCCGTCGATCTTGTCTTCCGCCGTCAAAGCCACCTCGGCCTCCTCGGGCAGGTTGAGGAAGCGGCGGACGCGGGCGAGGAAGTCGGCCACCTCCTCGTCGGAAAAGGAATTGTCGAGGCTCATCATGCGAACCTCGTGCTGCACTTTCGACAATGGCGAGACGGCGATCTCGTGCCCCACCTTGCGGCTCGGGCTGTCGGGCCGGATCAGATGCGGGAACGCGGCCTCGAGCTCGGCATTGCGCCGCACCAGCGCGTCATAGGCGGCGTCGCTGATCTCCGGCGAATCCTCGGCATGGTAGAGCCGGTCGTGCCGGGCGATCTCGCGCGCGAGACGCATCAGTTCGTTGGCAGCTTCGGCTTCGCT
>CAUJJI010000237.1 GCA_963205265.1 Pseudomonadota bacterium | reverse complement strand
GCCTGTCGTGCCAGGCAAACCACAAGCGCCGGCCGTCCCGTGCGTGTGTTTCCTTCCCCGGCGCAAGCCCGCATTCGCCAGCGGGGGTGAAGCTGTGCCTGCTTAAGATCCTCCCCCATGGGGGGAGGGGGACCGCCGGCGCAGGCGGTGGTGGAGGGGTCGAAACCTCTCCCTCACAAGCCAGCGCCACGATCGAAGCTCCCGACCCCTCCACCACGCCGGCTGCGCCGTCGCTGTCCCCCTCCCCGTTCCGGGGAGGTTCTGGGGGCCAGTCCTCCCCCGCAGGGGGAGGAGCTGTACACGCGCAATCCCTAGCCAGCCGTTTCCGCCCGATAAGCCTCGACCGTTTCCTCCACCACCTTGATCAGGTGGCGGCAGAGGATTTCCTTTTCCTGGAAGTGGATGTGCTCCAGCGCGCCGCTGGCCAGGCCGCGCTGGCCGCGCTCGATGATGTTCACGTCCTCGCTGTGGATGTCGCGCGTGGTCGCCATGGTCGCCTCGCGGGCATAGCGGACCCCGGCAGTCTCGTCCTCGCCCTTCCAGTACAGCCGGATCACCCCGCGCGACTTACCGGCGCTGATCGGCATGACGTAGTGGAGGAAGTGGTTGCCCGGCGTGCAGAGCAGGAAGAAGTTGGGAAACAGCGCGAAGTAGTCGCGGGCGTAGGGCAGGTCCATCAGTCCGTCGGCGGCGAGGCGCGGCATCATCTTCGTCATCGGCAGCATCAGCGCCGGCGGAAAGGTGCCTTCGGGATTGACCCAGATCGTCTGCGTGCGGTGCTTGCCGCAGAGGCTGAAGCTGGACGGGTAGCCGAACGGGTTCGCGCCGCCGATGCCCGGTCCGGCGGTTCGCGGATGGACGAAGCGCAGGTGGTAGTTTTCCTGGAAGTTGTCGTAGGTCAGCTTCCAGTTGGCGTCGATCTCGTAGACGTATTCGTGGAAAGTGGTCGCCTGGGCGACGGCCAGCCGGTCGAGCTTGTCCGCCATGGGCCCCAGGTATTCGCGCAGGCCCTGCTGCGGTTCGAAGGCGATGAAGATCAGCCCGCCGCAAGTGTCGATCGAGACCTGCTTGAGAGCGCAGTCCTCCCTGGTGGTGGCGAAGCGTTCGAAATCCGGCGCGGAAAGCAGCGCGCCGTCGGTGCCGAACGTCCACATGTGGTAGGGGCAGCTGAAGGTCGAACGCTTGCCGCTGGCTTCCTCGACCAGCTGGGTGCCGCGATGGGTGCAGGCATTGTGCAGCGCGCGCAGCTCGCCGTCCTTGCCGCGAACGATCAGCAGCGAGGCCCCGGCGAACTCGATCTCGCGGCGGATGAAGCTGCCGGGCTCGGGAAGCTCGCAGACATGGCCGATGTTGAGCCAGCTGCGCATCCAGATGGCCTTGCGCTCGAGCTCGTACCATTCGGGGTCGTAGTAATAGCGTGCCGGGATCGGCTCCGTGCCCAAAACCAGCGGATCGTCGGTGACTTCGATCTTGCCGGAATAGACGTTCATCTCCCGATATCCTTTTCAACCTGCCTGTTGCGCCACCTTAGTTCGGACGGCAGGCATTTTCAACAGGTGTGTGGAATCCAGGCGCCCGCTCGAATCGGACATTGCGGGAGGGGCTGGCATGTTGCAACGCTGCCGCCTATAGCCCGCTTCCCGGCGGTAGAGGCGTTCGCAGCCGATATTCGGGTGACGAATCAGGGATGGAGCAAGCGTGTACGAGCGAACCAAGGCGCTGATGGCGCGCGGCGCGAATTTTCTCGGCAGCGATTGGGCAATCCTGTGCGGCGCCATGTCCTGGGTGTCGGAGCGCAACCTCGTATCGGCGATCAGCAATGCCGGCGGCTTCGGGGTGATCGCCTGCGGGGCGATGACTCCCGAGCTGCTCGACACCGAGATCGCCGCCACCCGGGCGCTGACCGGCAAGCCGTTCGGCGTCAATCTCATCACCATGCATCCGCAGCTGTTCGACCTGATCGCCGTCTGCGCGCGCCATCGGGTCAGCCATGTCGTGCTTGCCGGCGGCATTCCCCCGAAAGGCAGCGTCGAGGCGATCAAGGACAGCGGGGCCAAGGTGATCTGCTTCGCGCCGACTCTGGCGCTCGGCAAGAAGCTGCTGCGTTCGGGCGCCGATGCGCTGGTCATCGAAGGCATGGAAGCGGGCGGCCATATCGGCCCGGTCTCGACCAGCGTGCTGGCGCAGGAAATCCTGCCCGAGCTGGCCGCCGACCATCTGGTCTTCGTCGCCGGCGGCATCGGCCGGGGCGGGGCCATCGCCGGCTATCTCGAGATGGGCGCGGCCGGCGTCCAGCTCGGCACCCGCTTCGCCTGCGCCAGCGAATCGATCGCCCATCCCGATTTCAAGAAGGCCTTCTTCCGGGCTTCGGCTCGCGATGCGGTGGCAAGCGTGCAAGTCGACCCGCGCTTGCCGGTCATTCCCGTGCGCGCGCTGAAGAACAAGGGCACCGAGGAATTCACCGCCAAGCAGATCGAAGTCGCCAAGCTCCTCGACAGCGGCGGCATCGACATGGGCGAGGCGCAGCTGCAGATCGAGCACTTCTGGGCCGGGGCCCTGCGCCGCGCGGTGATCGACGGCGACGTCGAAGCGGGCTCGGTCATGGCCGGGCAGTCGGTCGGCATGGTCACCCGGGAAGAGCCGGTCGCGGAAATCATCGCCACGCTGCTGGGCGAATGCGAAGCGGCGCTTGCGCAGCGGCGAGCGGCGTAGGAGACTGTCGCCAGGTCCGGGCTCTCGCCAGGCCCGGGATCGGGAGAGCGGCAATGCAGGTCAACGGCTTGAACCATATCAACATCGTCACCGCCGACATGGCGGGGACGGTGGAATTCTATGAATCGCTGCTCGGCATGAAGGCCGAGCGCATCCCCATGGCTCCGGCGGGCTTCGACGGCCGCTGGTTATTGGACAGCCAGGGCCAGCCGATCATCCACGTCCAGGCCTACGATCCCGGGCGCCATGGCGCGGAGCGGGGCGGGCCCACCGGCACCATCGACCACATCGCGCTGACCTGCGCCGACTTTGCCGGCACCCGGCGGCGCTGCGAAGAGCTGGGCATCGCCTACCGCGTCAACGACCGCCAGTTCGGCGACCTGCGGCAGGTCTTCGTGACCGACCCCAACGACATCAGGCTAGAGTTGAATTTCGCCGGCGACTGATGTCCTGCAACGGGGGTGATGTGCCCCGCAGGTCATCGGCACGCTCCGTCTACGCCACCGCGCTTATAGCCCTGGGCGCGGTCCTGCGATATCGTTCGCGGCGCGGGGACAAGCAAGGAAACGGCAAGCCATGTGCGACGACTTCACAGATGCCGACGACGCGGCGGCGCTCGCCGGGCGCGGACTGACCAGGCGGGAGTTCGCCGCCATCGGCACGGCCGCGGTGCTGGCCGGCTGCGCCGGCGGCCCGGCGAGCGCGGCGGGACGGGGCGAGCTCAAGGAAGGCCCGGTCGCCATCGCCACCGCCGACGGCATGGCCGACGGCTTCTTCGTCCACCCCGCCAAGGGGCGGCATCCCGGCGTCATCTTCTGGCCGGATATCGCCGGCCTGCGCGAGGTCAAGAAAGTCATGGCGCGCCGGCTGGCCGCTGCGGGCTATGCCGTGCTGGTGGTCAACCAGTACTACCGTGACGCGCCGGCGCCGATCCTCGGCAGCCTGTCCGAATGGCGCACGCCCGAAGGCCAGGCGAAGCTTGCGCCGATGCGGGCGAAGATCACGCCGGAGACCGTGACTCGCGATGCCAAGGCCTACGTCGCCTTTCTCGACGGCCAGGCGGCAGTCGACAAGCGCCGGAAGATCGGCACCCAGGGCTATTGCATGGGCGGACCCTTTGCAGTGCGGACCGCCGCCGCGGCGCCCGGCCGGATCGGCGCCGCCGCATCGTTCCACGGCGCCGGCCTGGTCGACGACAAGCCGGACAGCCCGCATCGCCTGCTGGCGAGCACCCAGGCCTCGTTCCTTCTCGCCATCGGCCGCAACGACGATGCCCGCGCGCCCGGCGACAAGGACGCGCTGCGCGAGGCGGCCGCGGCGGCGAAGCGTCCGGCCGAGATCGAGGTCTATCCGGCCGATCACGGCTGGTGCGTCGCCGACGCGCCGGCCTACGATCCGACCCAGGCGGAGCGCGCCTGGACCAGACTGCTGGCGCTTTACGCCGGGCTGTAGCCGGGCGGATCGGCCAGCCCCATCCGGTCGCGGATCATCCAGCCGAGCAGGTGGGGCCGCGCCAGCGCCTTGTCCACGGCATAGGGCCACCAGCCGCGGCCGTAGGGGACATAGACCCGCACCGGCACCGCCCAGCGCTGCGCGACCTGCATGGTCCGGCGCATCGGCAGGCCGCGCAGCTGCTCGAGCTCGCAGGGCGTGCCGGCGTCGAGCAGGAGGGCGAGGGCGCGCTCGGCCAGCTGCGGGCAGTGAGTCGCGATCGCCACCGTGGCCCGGCGGCCGGCGAGGCGCTTCACCAGGTCGAGGTAGGCGTGGCCGATGTCGCCGTGCCAGTCGGGATCGGCCCATTCGCCCTTGACGATGCGCAGGCGGGCGGAGCCGTCCCTGAACCGCTCGGCGTCGGTCGCGCTGCGGAGCCAGCGGGCCGGCAGGACGCAGCCGGTCCCCGGATAGCGCGCCAGCAACTCGGCGAACAGCGCCTGGGTGTCGTCCGCCTGGCGTGGCGCGTGGGCGTCGAACAGCAAGGTCAGGCGCGAGGCAGCGGCGGCGGCGGCCAGCCGGCGCAGGTGCAAGCGGTCGAAGCCGAGGGCGGGCGCCTTGACCGAGAGATAGGCGTCGCCCGATCGGCCTCCCAGGCACGCGACCATGGCGAGGTTGACTGCGACGACGGCCTCGGGCGTATCGCCGTCGGCGGGAAAGTGGCCGACGGTTGCCGCCAGCCCCGCGCGGTGCAGGCGGCCGCAGATGCGCGCAGCGGCATCGGCCCCCGGCCCGGGGGCGAGCTTCTCCACCTGCCGGGGCAGGGCATAGCGCGCCTCGCGCAGCAGGGCCCAGAGATCAGTCCGCATCGGTGCGCCCGGCGCGGGCGAGCGCCCAGGCGACGCCGTCGGCGGCAAGGCTCGCCGCGCCCCTGATGCCGAAGGGATAGGTGCGCAGCCGCACGCATTCGCGGCTCTCGCGAGTCCAAAGCTCGGCTATCCAGGGCTCGACGTGGCCCAGCAGCTCATAGGACTGCAATCCCCGCCGGGCCGCCCAGCCTAGCGTGTGCAGCATCAGCAGGGTTCCGGGCGAGCATTTGCCGTAGGCCTCGTCGTAGCCGATCTTGAACAGCCAGTAGCGGCCGAGACATTCGAGCGCCATCTGCATGGCCACTGCCCGGCCGTCGATCCGCAGGAAGGCGATGCGCAGGGTGCCGTCGCGGCTGGCCGCGCCGAAGAAGTCGCGGAAGAAGGCTTCCTTCGCCCGATCCAGGGCGATCGCGGTTCCCGCCTGCGTCTTCCAGCTGCGGGCTTCGACGGCGATGGCCTCTTCGAACAGCGCGTCGAAGATGTCAGGACCGGGCGAGCATACCTCGATGTCGACGCGGCCGAATTCCTCGGCCTTGCGCGCCGCCCGGCGGAAGTCGGACCTGCGGCGGGCATTGAAGCAGCCTTCGGGATCCTGCCAGCGCGGATCGAGGCTGATCGTCGGCGTCGGCGTCGCCGGCCGCACCGAAACCCAGCCCTTGCCCCGGAAGGATCGGCGCAGTGCGGGCAGCAGCGGCGAGTCCGCCGGCATGCGGTCGATGCGCAGCGCGCGCGACTGCCCGGCAAGCGCCTCGGCGAGAAGCCTCGTGCCTTTGCCGCCGGCGCAAAGCACGTCGGCCGGTTCGAACACTTCCTGCGGTCCCATGCCCCGCCAGCGGGCGAAGTAGCCGCGGTCCCGGCACAGCGGGAGCAGCGCGCTGCCGCCGCCGACTCCCGGTGCCACCAGGACCGCGCAGCGCGAGCGCGCCAGCAGCGTGCGGGACAGGGCCCGCGCGAAGGCATAGCCCTGAGTGGGCAGCCGCGCATGGGCCTCGAGCCGCGACCAGGCGCGCCGGACCGGCAGGTCGGCGTCCAGGCCGAGCAGCCGGCAGCCGCCATCCGCATTGCCTTGTCGCCGCCCCTCTGAGCGGACGATCCATTCCATCGCCACTGGCCGGCCCCCTTTTCCACAGAAATGCAGGAAAAGTTCAAACTTTTTGCTAAAAGTGCGGCGTGGCCCCGGCCGGCGGGAACCATGCCGCGGCGAACCAGGGCGCGGTCGAACAACGCGCTTGTTCCGCGGCCAGCCTAGGGTAACATGGCGGATCGAACGGGTGGGAGTTGAGCTATGGGCGGATTTCTGGTCGCGCTGGTCGTCGTGGTGGTGATTTTCCTGCTGATGGGCGTGCGCGTCGTCCGGCAGGGCTATGTCTATACGATCGAGCGCCTGGGCAAATACACGCTGGCGGCGACGCCGGGACTGCATCTCATCATCCCCTTCGTCGACCGCGTCGGCCACAAGGTCAACATGATGGAGCAGGTGCTCGACATCCCGGGGCAGGAGATCATCACCCGCGACAACGCCATGGTCGGGGTCGACGCCGTGGTGTTCTTCCAGGTCCTCGATGCCGGCAAGGCGGCTTACGAGGTCTCCAACCTCTATCTCGCGATCATGCAGCTCACCACGACCAACCTGCGCACGGTGATGGGCTCGATGGACCTCGACGAAACGCTGTCGAAGCGCGACGAGATCAACGCCAAGCTGCTGTCGGTGATCGACCACGCGACCTCGCCGTGGGGGATCAAGATCACCCGCATCGAGATCAAGGACATCCGCCCGCCGGCGGACATCTCCAACGCCATGGCCCGCCAGATGAAGGCCGAACGCGAGAAGCGCGCCCAGATCCTCGAGGCGGAAGGCATGCGCGCTTCCGAGATCCTGCGCGCCGAAGGCGAGAAGCAGGGCGCGATCCTGCAGGCCGAGGGCCGCCGCGAAGCCGCTTTCCGCGACGCCGAGGCGCGCGAGCGCGAGGCCGAGGCGGAAGCCAAGGCGACCAAGATGGTCTCCGACGCCATCGCCGCCTCGGGCAGCCAGGCGCTGAACTACTTCATCGCCCAGAAATATACCGAGGCCGTCTCGCAGTTCGCTACCTCGCCCAATGCCAAGACCATCCTCTTCCCGGTCGAGGCGACGCAGCTGATCGGCTCGGTGGCCGGCATCGGCGAACTGGTCAAGGATGCGCTCGGCGGTCCCAAGGGAAGCTAGGGCAATGGACATCGATTCGCTCGCGCCGCACTGGATCTGGTTCGCCATCGGCCTGCTGCTGGCGGCCGCGGAAATGGCGATCCCGGGCGTCTTCCTGATCTGGATGGCAGGCGCGGCGCTGATCACCGGCGCGGTGACCTGGCTGCTCCCGATCGGCCTGCCGCTACAGATCGTCATCTTCGCGGTGCTGGCGATCGTCGCCGTGTTCGCCGGGCGGCGCTACCTGCAGTCGCATCCGGTGGTCTCGGCCGATCCGCTGATGAACGACCGCGGCGCGCGCGCGATCGGCGAGATGGTCGTCGTCACCCACGCGATCGACGGCGGCAGCGGACGTGTGCGGCTGGGCGACAGCGAATGGCTCGCCAAGGGCCCCGATGCCGAACCCGGCAGCCGCATGCGCGTCGCCGGGCACGACGGCGCGGTGCTGATCGTCGAGCATCTGCACTGATTGCGACCACGCCCGCGCGGAAGCGGGAGAGCCGCTCGCCCTCGACATCGTAGCCGCGCTCGAGCGTCTTTTCCGCGCGATCGCCCGGAATGCGGGCCTGGGTTCGCCACGCTACGCGCTCGAAGTCGACCTGCCCGGCTTGCGCAGCCGTTCGACGAAGCGCTTTCCCGACATCCCGGCCTCGCTGCAGGAAGCGACGCGCGGCGTTGAGGCTGACTGAGAAGCCACTATATTGGGCCCGAAGGAGAAGCCCGCGATGACCGACAAGATCCAGCTCACCGAAGAGGAATGGCGCGCCAGGCTTGGGCCCGAGCGCTATCATATCCTGCGCCAGGCGGGGACCGAGCGGGCGTTCACCGGCGAGTACGAGCAGAACAAGGCCGAGGGCATGTATTATTGCGCCGGCTGCGGCGCGCCGCTGTTCAGTTCGAAGACCAAGTACAATTCCGGCTCCGGCTGGCCGAGCTACTACGAGCCGGTCGCCGGCGATGCGGTCGAGGAACTGCGCGACGGGTCGCACGGCATGGTCCGCACCGAAGTGCGCTGCGCCAAGTGCGAGGGGCACCTGGGCCACGTCTTCCCCGACGGCCCCCAGCCCACGGGCCTGCGCTATTGCATCAACAGCGCCTCGCTGGACTTCAAGCCGGAGGAATGAGCGCTGCCGCGCAAAGCGGCCGTCTGCATGGCTTTCCCCCGTCGTTCACCCTGTGTTATGCATGATCGCGACACAGGACGGCGACTGCCCGCGCCCGCGGGATACTCGGAGGGGCTAGACCAGTCTGATGGCACGTAACGACAACCTGCGCGGCAAATCGCAGGACCGCCGGCCGACACCCCCGCCCCCCAAGCAGAAGTCGTGGTGGCGCCGGCTGCTGCGCGGCCTGTTCGTCTGGGGCTTCGCGGCGGCGCTGCTGGCGGTCATCGTCGTCGGCTCGGCGGTGTTCATGGCGGCGCAGTCGCTGCCCTCGTTCGAGAACCTCAAGAGCAGCCAGACCGCGCAGACCATCGTCGTGCGCGCCCGCGACGGCACCGAGCTGGTCGCCCTGGGGCCGAGCTACGGCAAGTGGCTGCCCTACGGCCAGATCCCCGGGGTGATGAAGGATGCGATGGTCTCGGTCGAGGACCGGCGCTTCCGCTCGCATATCGGCGTGGACCCGATCGGCGTCGTGCGCTCGCTGATGGTCAGGGTCGAGAGCGGCTACTGGCGGCAGGGCGGCTCGACCATCACCCAGCAGCTGGCGCGCAACATCTTCCTCAACAACAACCGCACTTTCGGCCGCAAGCTGCGCGAAGCGGTGCTGGCGCTGGCGCTGGAGACGAAGTTTTCCAAGAACCAGATTCTCGAGCTCTACCTCAACAAGGTCTACTTCGGCGGCGGCGCCTATGGCGTCGACGCCGCCAGCCGCAAGTTCTTCGGCCATCCGGGCACGCAGCTGACGCTGCCCGAGGCGGCGGTCATCGCCGGACTGGTCAAGGCGCCCTCGCGCTATTCGCCGACCGCCGACGTCGAGGCCGCGCGGGATCGCGCGCGGGTGGTGCTCGATGTGCTCGCGAACAACGGCACGATCACCCGCGACGAGGCCCAGGCCGCCGATCTCGGCAGCATCCGCATCGCCAAGGAGAAGGGACAGAACTCGGTCCACTATTTCACCGACTGGGCGCTGCCGCAGCTCGACCTGCTGCTGAACGAGACCGAGGAACCGATCGAGGTGTGGACCACGCTCGACATCGGCATGCAGCGCGCGGCGACGGCCGCCATCCAGGGCAGCGTGCCGAAAGGCGCCCAGGCCGCGCTGGTCAGCCTCGACCGCGACGGCGCAGTGCTCGCCATGGTCGGCGGCACCGACTACGTGACGTCGAACTACAACCGCGCCACCAACGCCGTGCGCCAGCCCGGCTCGGCCTGGAAGCTGTTCGTCTATCTCGCCGCGCTCGAGGCCGGCTACAAGCCCGAGGACAAGGTGGTAGACGAGCCGGTGACGATCGACGGCTGGAGCCCGCGCAATTCGGGCGGCACCTATGCCGGCCAGATCGACGTTCGCTCCGCCTTCGCCTATTCGAAGAACACGGTGGCAGCGCAACTGGGCAACGAGGTCGGCTTCAGCGCAGTCGCCGCCATGGCCCGCCGCTTCGGCATCAGCACGCCGATCAACACCCTGCCGTCGATGGTGCTCGGCACTTCGGACGTCCGCCTGATCGATCTGACGCGCGCCTTTGCCGCGGTCTCGGCCAAGGGGACTTCGGTCGAACCCTACGGCATCGTCAGGATCACCAACAGCGAGGGCAAGGTGCTCTACAAGCATCCCGACAGCCGCGGGCAGCTGCTGGTGCCGCAATATGTCGCCGCGGGCATCACCGACCTGCTGCAGTCGGCCGTGGCCACCGGCACCGGCCGGGCCGCGCAGATCGGCAGGCCGGTCGCCGGCAAGACCGGCACGACCAGCTCGAACAAGGACGGCTGGTTCGTCGGCTTCTCCAGCGGCATCACCACCGGCGTCTGGATGGGTCGCGACGACGCGCGCGCCGTGCCCGGTCTCCAGGGCGGCACCGCGCCGGCCCGGGCTTTCGCCGCCTACATGCGCTTTGCCGTCGCCCGGCGGCCGGTGGAGCAGTTCGACACCGAGCTCAAGCTGCCCGACTGGCAGCTGGAACCCGACGACGAGGTCATGCTCGGCAATCCGGACGACTACTACATGGTCGACGAGGACGGCAACATGATCCCCTCGGACCGCAGCCGTACCGAGGACCAGCCGCCCGAGGATCCCGACGCGGTGGACCGCAACCGTCCGCCCGCAGACAACGGCGGCCTCATCCCGGTCGACCCGCCGCCCGCGGCGAACGACGATTTCCTCAACCGCGCGACGGGGAAGGCGGGGAGGCCTGGGTAAGCGGGACGCTCCCCGGATCCTCCCCGCCCAGGTCCGTCGGCCCCGGCATTACCCCCCCCGGGCGGCACCGGGAAAGGCGGCGGGCCCCG
>CAUJJI010000236.1 GCA_963205265.1 Pseudomonadota bacterium | reverse complement strand
ACACGGCGGCTTCGCGGGCCGATCTGCCCTGTCTCAGCGCCTTGCGCGCCCGACGACGCCGCTCGGGACGGAAAATGATTGTCCTGCGGTCGGATTCAGGCGAAGCTCACGTCAGACGGCATGCCACTTGGGGAATGTATGTTGCGATATCCGGAGACGATGGGAAAGCGACACGAAGCGATTGTCGAAGAGGTTTTGCAATCCTCGTCCAGTGCCGCGCATTCGCTTGTCGCGGCGAGTTGGTGTCGTTCCAGCCTCAAGCACGGCCTCGACGCCGGGGCCAATCGCACGCTGGAGCTCGTCTCCGGTAGCGACCTTACTCAACGGAGACAGCGCCACGAGTTGATGCTGGATGTCGCGCGGCCTCTTCTCGACCAGCTGTTCCAGACCGTTTCCGCGACCGGCTGTGCCGTCATGCTGTCCGATAATGACGGTGTCGTTCTAGAAGCGCGCAGCCTAGCAGGTGATCGCGAACTCTTCGACCGGGTCGGTCTGACCCCTGGCGGGGTTTGGAGCGAAAGCCGCGAAGGCACCAACGGTATCGGCACTTGCCTGATTGAGGGGCGGCCCGTCACGATCCACCGCGACGAGCATTTCGCCACCCGCAATATCGGCATAAGCTGCATGGACGCACCGGTTCGCGATGCGACCGGCCGACTTGTCGGTGCGCTCGACATCTCGAACTGTCGCGACGATCACAGCGCTGCAATGGGCATATTGGTACAGAAGATCGTGCAGGATGCGGCGCGCCGGATCGAGAGCGGCGTGTTCCGCAAGCATTTCGCCGCACACCGGATCATCGACGCCAATTTGCCCGGCGGCGATGCGGCCCTTCTGGCAGTCGATCGCGACGATCTCGTAGTTGGCGCGACCTTTGCGGCGCGACATCGCTTCGGGCTTACGGATGCCTGTCTCGAAGCACGCCGGACGGCTTCGGACATTCTCGGGCGCGACGAAAGCATTTCCTTCCACGACTCGGAAAGAGCCGTGCTGCGGCAGGCGCTGGCGCAGGCTAGCGGGAATGCGACGAAGGCGGCGAAATTGCTCGGTATTGGTCGGGCCACGCTTTATCGCCGAATGGATAAGGCGGGCCTGTTGCGCGATTGATTTGAAAAGCACGGCCCGACTGTCTCAATAGTGAGACAGTCTCACCTCCTCACCAATGGCGCCCTCTGTTAATCCATTAGGTTTGACGGAACCATCATCCTCGCGACCGGGAGGGCCCGGCGATTTCGAGAGGATGATATCATGGACATGCAGACCAATCCCGCCACATCAATGGCGGCACCGTTCGCGGAGCGTTACGACAATTTCATCGGCGGGAAGTGGGTGGCCCCGAAAGACGGGCGCTATTTCGACAACATTTCATCGGTGACCGGCAAACCGGTCGGCAAGATCGCGCGTAGTCAGGCGGCCGACGTCGAGGCGGCGCTCGATGCCGCGCACGCCGCAAAGCAATCCTGGGGCCGCACCAGCGCGGGCGAGCGCGCCCAGATCCTCAATCGCATCGCTGACCGAATGGAGGAGAACCTCGAAAAGCTGGCGATCGCGGAGACATGGGATAACGGGAAGCCGCTGCGCGAGGCGATGGCGGCCGATATTCCGCTGGCCATCGATCACTTCCGCTATTTCGCGGGTTGCATCCGTTCGCAGGAGGGCAGCATTTCCGAGATCGATCACGATACGGTTGCCTACCATTTCCACGAACCGCTTGGCGTGGTCGGTCAGATCATCCCTTGGAACTTCCCGATCCTCATGGCGGCATGGAAACTGGCGCCAGCGCTCGCGGCCGGAAACTGCGTGGTGCTGAAACCGGCCGAACAGACCCCGGCTTCGATCCTCGTATGGATGGAGCTGGTCGCAGACTTGCTTCCCGCCGGCGTCCTCAACATTGTCAGTGGGTTCGGCCTTGAGGCAGGCAAGCCGCTTGCCAGCAGCAACCGGATCGCCAAGATCGCCTTTACCGGAGAGACGACGACCGGTCGCCTGATCATGCAGTATGCGAGCGAGAACCTCATTCCCGTGACGTTGGAGCTCGGCGGCAAAAGCCCGAATATCTTCTTCTCCGACGTGTGCCGCGAGGATGACGATTATTTCGACAAGGCCATCGAAGGCTTCGTCATGTTCGCGCTTAATCAGGGCGAGGTCTGCACCTGTCCCAGCCGCGCGCTGATCCACGAGAGCATCTACGACCGGTTCATGGAAAAGGCGATCGCGCGCACCGAAGCGATCGTCGCAGGCAATCCGCTTGATATGGCGACGATGATCGGGGCGCAGGCATCGTCCGAGCAGCAGGAAAAGATCCTCTCCTATATCGACATCGGCAAACAGGAAGGCGCCGAATTGCTGACCGGCGGTAAGGCCGCTCGGTTCGAAGGTGAGATCGCCGACGGCTATTACGTCGAGCCGACGATCTTCAAGGGCAATAACCGGATGCGCATCTTCCAGGAGGAAATCTTCGGCCCGGTCGTCTCCGTCACCACCTTCAAGGACGACGAGGAAGCGCTCCAGATCGCCAACGATACCCTGTATGGCCTTGGTGCCGGCGTGTGGAGCCGCGATGCGAACACCTGCTACCGGTTCGGCCGCGCGATCGAAGCCGGTCGCGTGTGGACGAATTGCTATCACGCCTACCCTGCCCACGCGGCCTTCGGGGGATACAAGCAGTCCGGCATCGGGCGCGAAAACCACCGCATGATGCTCGACCACTATCAGCAGACCAAGAACATGCTGGTCAGCTACAGCCCGAAGAAGCTCGGCTTCTTCTGAGGCGAACAGCCCGGGCACGGCGACGCGGAGTTTCGCCCGCCGCCCGGCCTTCGAACGATAAAACTAATGGCGAACGGTGACGAGCAGGACGAGGGAAAAATGGGGCGGGCCGCTTTGGTTCGCCGTGTGATTGCCACCGAGGCGGGAGCGGCGCTGCTGGCCGAAATCGTCGACCGTCACGGCCCGGTGCTGGTCCACCAGTCGGGCGGTTGCTGCGACGGATCGAGCCCGATGATCTATCCGCGCGCCGAATTCCGCATCGGCGAGCGCGACGTGCTGATCGGCAAGGTCGGCGATATCCCGGTCTATATCGGCAGCGCGCAATTCGCGGCTTGGAAACACACCCAATTGATCCTCGATGCGGTCGATGGACGGGGCGGGATGTTCAGCCTCGATAACGGGACCGAGCGCCGTCTCCTCGTTCGCAGCAGGGCCTTCGACGACAAGGAACTCGGCATGATCGACAAAGCCGATACTCTACGCCAGATGCATCATGACATCGCCCGCGACCCGGACGCATTCTGGCTAAATCAGGCACGCCGCCTCGACTGGGAGAGCTTCCCGACCCGCGCGAACGAAAGCAGCTTCGACAAAGCCGACTTCGGCATTCGCTGGTTTGCCGACGGCGAACTGAATGTTTCGGTCAACTGCCTCGATCGCCATCTGGATGCCCGTGGCGACAACGCCGCCATCGTTTTCGAAGGGGACGAGCCGGGCGAGGGGCGAACCCTCACTTACCGCGAACTGCATACGGAAGTCTGTCGTTTCGCCAATGTGTTGAAGGGCCGCGGAGTCGCCAAGGGAGATCGGGTAATCCTGTACATGCCGATGGTACCCGAAGCCGCGATCGCCATGCTTGCCTGCACACGAATCGGCGCGGTACATTCGGTGGTGTTCGGTGGCTTTTCACCCGATAGTCTGTCTGATCGTATTTCCGATTGCGGCGCCAAGCTCGTTATCACCGCCAATGAAGGCAGGCGCGGCGGCAGGTCGGTTCCCCTAAAGGCCAATGTCGACGCGGCCTGTGCAAAGGCGGGCGGGGTCGAAACGGTTATCGTCGTACAGCGGACGACGACCGAGGTCGATCTCAAGGAGGGCCGCGATTGGTGGTGGCACGACTTGAGCAAAGGGGTCGATGCCGATTGTCCGCCCGAGCCAATGAATGCGGAAGATCCGCTGTTCATTCTCTACACCAGCGGATCGACCGGCAAGCCCAAGGGCGTGCTGCACAGCACCGGCGGTTATCTGTTGTGGGTCACGCTCACCACCGATCTGCTGTTCGGCCTGAAGCAGGACGACCTGTTATGGTGCACCGCCGATGTCGGCTGGATCACTGGTCACTCCTATGTCGTCTACGGCCCGCTTTCCAACGGTGTGGCGACGGTGATGTTCGACGGCGTCCCGACCTATCCCGATGCCGGGCGGTTCTGGGAAACCAGCGAGCGGCTGGGCGTCACCGTGTTCTACACCGCGCCCACGGCCATCCGCGCACTGATGCGCGAAGGTGATGCGCCGGTGACGCGGCATGACCTTTCGAAGCTGCGCCTGCTTGGAACGGTGGGAGAGCCGATCAATCCCGAGGCGTGGCAATGGTATCATCGCGTGGTCGGTGGCGGGCGGTGCGAGATCGTCGATACGTGGTGGCAGACCGAGACCGGTGGCGCGCTGATCGCGCCGGTTCCGGGTGCGATGGAAACGAAGCCCGGCTCAGCCACCAGGCCGCTGCCGGGCGTATTCCCCGAACTGGTCGACGCAGAAGGCAAGGTGCTGGACGGCACGACCGAGGGCAATCTCGTCATCACACAGAGCTGGCCGGGCCAGATGCGCACCGTCTGGGGCGATCACGATCGCTTCTTCCAGACCTATTTCAGCACCTATCCCGGCAAATATTTCACCGGCGACGGCGCGCAGCGCGACGAGGATGGGTATTTCTGGATCACCGGCCGGGTGGACGACGTGATCAACGTCTCCGGCCACCGCATGGGCACCGCCGAGGTGGAAAGCGCGCTGGTGGCGCACCCCAGGGTGGCCGAGGCGGCGGTCGTCGGGATGCCGCACGATATCAAGGGCCAGGGCATTTACGCGTTCGTCACGCTCAATGCCGGCGAGGAAGGCGACGCGGCGCTGCGCGACGAGCTGAGGGCATGGGTGCGCAAGGAGATCGGACCGATCGCCACGCCCGATGCGATCCAGTTCGCCCCCGGCCTGCCCAAGACCCGCTCGGGCAAGATCATGCGCCGCATCCTGCGCAAGATCGCCGAGGGGAAACCCGGCGAAGTGGGCGACACCTCGACGCTGGCCGAACCGGCGGTGGTCGAGAATCTGGTGGCCAAGCGCATTGAACCGTAAGTTTCTTGAATTGCTACGGCCGCTAAGCACGCATTTTGGCTGAAACCGGACTGACCGCTTCCGTTGAGAGTTTCGGACGCCGACAGGCGTCGGAAAGTCTTCGATGCCCGAACCGGGGTGGTCATGAGCCGAGCTATGGGGATTCCACTGGACGCGGCTGTCATGCCGGAAGTTCCGCGACAATGAGGTGCGACTGCAACTGCATGCGCTGGCCTACAACCTGGCCATCTTCTTGCGCTGCATCGAGTTGCCCGAGACGATGGCCGACTGGTCGTTGACCAGC
>CAUJJI010000235.1 GCA_963205265.1 Pseudomonadota bacterium | reverse complement strand
GGAGCGGCGCCGGCTGTCGGGGGAGAGGAGACGACCGGTACCGCTCCACCAACCCGTGACGCGCGGCATATAACCAATACGGTTTGTTATGTCAAGAAGATTCGTTCAGCGCATTGATCGCGGCATGGACTCGCGCTTCGATCTCGGCGCGCGGCAGGCCCGGCGGTAAGGTCTCGCCGACGCGGATGGTGATCGTTCCCGGCCGCTTCCACCGGCGGTGGTAGAGCGTGCCGCTGTCGATCGCCAGGGGGACGACCGGAACGCCCAGCATCTTGTAAAGGCCGGCAAATCCAGCACGCAGGTCGGGTGCCCGGCCATGGGGAACGCGGGTGCCTTCGGGGAAGATCACCAGCGGTCGCCCTTCCGCCAGCCGTGCACGCGCGCCGGACAGCATGCGCCGCAGCGCGCTGGCTCCCTCGGCGCGCTCGACCGGGATCAGGCCGTAGTCGCTGGCCGCCTTGCCCCACAGCGGGAGGCGCAGCAGCTCGGCCTTGGCGAAGACCGCCGGGTCGACGAGCAGGTTGGGCATGTCGATCGCCTCGAAGAAGCTCTCGTGCTTGGCCGCGATCAGCACGCCGCCGCCGGGCAGCTCGCCCTTCACCACGACGCGGATGCCGAGCAGGGCGCCGACGCAGGCGCGATGGTAGCTCGACCAGCCGTGCACCACGCGGCGGAACGGGCCCTCGCCGATCGGCCGCGCGGCGAAGGCGGTCAGCACGTAGAACAGCGAGCCGCAGTAGAACAGCACATAGAATGCGATGCTGCGCAGCACGTCTCCCGGGCGGACCGCCATCAGCCTTCCCAGAGCCCGACGAGCCAGGTGGCCAGCAGCTTGTGGTATTCGAGGAACAGGATGCGGAAGCTGGGCTCGGTCGGCACGGCGTCGCGGACCAGCGAGATGCCGGCGGGCAGCTCGCGCTCCAGCTCGAGTGCGGCGCGGCGCATGTGCCAGTCGCTGGTCACCAGCCGCAGCGACTTGCAGCGCTGCCGGGCGCACCAGGCGGCGACTTCCTCGGCATTGGAGCGGGTGTCGTAGGACTGGAAGCCGAGCGCCACGCAGCAGCCCATCGTCGCCGCCGGTACGTGGTATTCGGCGGCGAATTCCGCCGGCCGCACCTCGCGGTCGACTCCCGAGACGAACAGCCGCGGCGCCCAGCCGATCTCGAGCGCGGCCAACCCGCGCGGTATCCGTCCCTCGCCGCCGGTGAAGACCGCCACGGCATCGGTCCTGGCGCGGCCGTGCGGCTGCGGCAGGGCCAGCGCGAACAGGCCGAAGCCCAGCAGCCAGAGCAGCAACAGCATGGCAGCGAAACGGCGTATCATGCCTTGCGCTATAGCATCTTGCGCAGGTTGTGCAGCACCGTCAGGCGAGCCGTCACCGTGGCCAGCGCCACGGCCGCCACCGGGATCGAGGCCAGCAGCAGCCAGTCGAGCGGACCCAGCGCGCCGCCGTCGACGAGACCGGCGCCCAGCCCGGCGAAGCGCCGCCCGAGGAACAGGATGACGACGGTCGCCAGGACCAGGCCGACGACCCCGCCGCCGGCCGCGTCGATGCCGATCGAGCGCTGGAAGACGCGGGCGATCTGTGAATCGGTGCCGCCGAGGAGGTGGACGATCTCGATCGTCTCCCAGTTGGTGCCGAGCGCGGTCCGTGCCGCGAGCAGGGCGGCGGCGGCCAGCGCGATCGCCAGCAGGACGACCAGGGCGACCGCCAGCCACTGCAGCGAGGAGATCGCGCTGAACACCGGCTTCAGCCAGCTCGACTGGGCATCGACGCGCGCTGCCGGGGCGACGGGGCGCAGGGCCCGCTGGATTTCGTCCACCCTCTGCGCGGTCGCCGACCCGCTCAGCCGCACGTCGATGAGCGCCGGCACCGGTACCGCGCCTTCGCTGCTCTGGGCGACGCCGCTGCCGAGCCAGGGCTCGATCAGCACGTCGATCTCGTCCTGCGGCACGAGCCGGACCGATACGACGTCGGACCGGGCGCCGATCGCGGCGACTGCCGCCTTGGCCTGGGCCGCGCGCGCCTCGGGCGAGGCCTCGACGATCTGGACGGTGACGCCGCCGGCCAGTTCGGCCGCCGCGGCTTCCGCCGTATTGTGCAGGGCAAGCCCGGCGGCCGCGGCAATGGCGGTCATGGCGACCATGATCGCGATGACCCAGGGCATCGGCCCCGACAGCCGCGCCTGCGGCATCAGCTCGGCCTCGCCGACGCCCGAGATGCGGCGCCAGCCGCGCGCGAGGCGCCGGCGCAGCCCGGTCACTTGCGCTCTCCGGCGGGAACGGCGGGCCGCCGCGGGGGATAGCGCAGCGCGCCGGTGGGATCGGACAGCCGGCCGCGGTCGAGCCGCATGATCAGCGAATCCGGGACTTTCTGCAGCAAGTGGACGTCGTGGGTGGCGACGACCACGGTCGTGCCCAGCCGGTTCAGCGCTTCGAACAGGCGTAGCAACTTGACCGCCATGTCGGGGTCGACGTTGCCGGTCGGCTCGTCGGCGACGAGGATCTCGGGCCGGCCGATCACCGCGCGGGCGATCGCCACGCGCTGCTGCTCGCCGCCGGACAGGGTGGCCGGACGGGCTTCCAGGCGGTCGCCCAGGCCGACCCATTCGAGCATGTCGGCGACCGGCCGGGCGAGGTCCTGCTCGGCGACCCCGGCGACGCGCAGCGGCAGGGCGACATTGTCGAAAGCCGACAGGTGCGAGACCAGGCGGAAGTCCTGGAAGACCACGCCGATGCGCCGCCGCAGCCAGGGCAGGCGCTCGCGCGGGAGCGTGATGGCATCGGCGCCGAACATGCGGATCATCCCGCGCGAGGGCCGCTGCGCCAGGTAGAGCAGCCTCAGCAGCGAGGTCTTGCCGGCCCCGCTGGCGCCGGTGAGGAAATAGAAGCTGCCTGGAAACAGGGTGAAGGACAGGTCGGTCAGAACTTCCCTGTCGGTACCGTATCGCAGTCCGACATTGTCGAAATGGACGATCTCCCCCTCGGCGGCTTGTGTCATATTCGTGTGTCGATCCGGTCTGGCGGGGGTGGCTGGAGGCTATAGCGATCGATCAATGTGGAAAAAAGGGCGATACACTGCCCGTTCTGCCGCGCAAGTCTTGTCGCTTTAACGGAGGATGCTTTAGTCATTTACCATGATCGTCACCTGCCCAGCCTGCGCCACGCGCTATGTCGTTCCCGACAGCGCGATCGGCGCCGACGGTCGCACCGTCCGCTGTGCCAAGTGCCGTCATAGCTGGTTCCAGGAAGCGACCGCCCCGCCGCCACCTCCGCCCCCCGGACCTCCTCCGCCCGTGCCGCCGCCGGCACCTCCTCCGCCTGTGACCCCGCCGCCGCAGGAAGCGGTCGCTGCGCCCCCCGAACCCGCTCCGGTCCCGCGCGCGGCGGAGCCGCATCCGCCGAGGATCTCGGCCCAGAGCGAAGCCGAAGTCGCACCGCCGCCGGTCCCGGAGCCCGAGGCCGACGAATCGTTCGCCGAGCCGCCGGTCAGGATCGCCCGCGACGGCGACGCGCCGCGCACCTTCTACGACGACGGCGACTTGCCGAGCTATTTCGACGAGGATCGCTCGAGCTTCGACTACGAACCGCCGTTCCGCCCGCGCCGCAACCGCGCGCGCATGTGGCTGCTGGCGGCGCTGCTGTTCGCCGTCGTCGCGCTCGCCGCGGTGGCGGCGGTGGGACGCTACGGCCTGCCCGACTGGGTGCCGCTGGCCCGCCCGATCTTCGCCCAGGCGCAGCCCGACCTGCTGCTCGACTTCCCGCCGAATCGCCAGGACCGCCGGACTCTGCCCAACGGCACCGAATTCTTCGGCGCCAGCGGCACGGTGACCAATGTCGGCCAGACCCGGCGCCGGGTGCCGACGATCCTCATCGTCCTGCGCGACAAGCGCGACCGCATCGTCTACAGCTACGAGATCGTCCCGCCCAAGCGCCAGCTCGCCCCCGGCGAAAGCATGACCATCAACGAGGCGGTGACCGACGTCCCCAAGTCGGCGACCGCCGCCGAGATCGGCTGGAAACCGGGCTGACCGTCGTCGCCCGAAACTAATCCGCCGCTGGTGCTTGCAGGGTGCCGAGGACCTTGCTAATGGCCCGCTCCTGCCTAGGAACCGCGCCCGCGCGGTCCTGTCGATTTAGCGGTCGTGGCGGAATTGGTAGACGCGCAACGTTGAGGTCGTTGTGGGCGAAAGCCCGTGGAAGTTCGAGTCTTCTCGACCGCACCAGACAGTCTTAAGTAATTGAAAAGAAAATATAATTTTCCCCATCAAGGGGGAAATGGCGCAGTTCTGCGGGCTTCACGGCCACCAATTTTCCGACTTGAAGGCAGAGACGATTTGAGCCGCCTCAATTAAGACCATCAAAGGCACGGTTTCTCTGCGTAGAATTTCCTCGCTTCACCGGTGGCAAAGCCAGCAGCGCGGCAATGACCGCACACATTTTATAATGGTGGCAGTCACTTTCAACCATCGCCCGGCACTCGTATTACAGCCGCAAATCTTCGAGAACGCGTTCGAATCGTTCTCGCGCCGCTGACGGTGCAAATGGGAAGGATCGCAGGAAGTCGTTTGCCGTAAGGCTTGGGTCCATTCGTTTTGCGACTCCAACCCATTGTTCGGATGCATCACTTTGGCCGGCGAGCCTGGTGGTAATAGCCGCGATCAGAGCAATGTGTTTGTGCGCTCCGGGAGACCGTGCCGCACGCTCACCCAAGGTCGCGGCTTCTTCATAGTTTTCCTTGATCGCTTCACCAAGGGAACAGGTTGCGATCATCGCATAGCGCAGCGGATCGAGCGGGCTCAAACGAAGCGCTAGCCGCGCATCGTTTTCCCCGATCTCCGCGTCACCGGAGAGCGTACTGGCCCATGCTCTGCAATATACGCCCTGTGCGTAGTTCGGGCAGGCGGCGATGGACCGGTCAAGCCACTCGACACTTCCGGCCAGATCGCCGCAAAGCCAGAAGGAGCGCCCCATATTGAGTTGGCAGAAGGGATCGAGCCGGTCCAGTTGCAGCGCCTTTTCGGCAAGGCTGCGGGCCGCGTCAACTTCGCTCGAGCGATCCGGACCATAATTCAGGAACGCGTTCTGGAAGCGGGTAAAGGACAGTCCGGCATAGGCCCGAGCGAACTGTGGCGATAGTTCCAGAGCCCGTTCAAACATCTCGCTCGCCCTGAGATTATCTGCACGATTGAAGCGAAACATGTGATCGAGCCCCACGTGGTATGCCGACCAGGCATCCAGCCTTTCCAGGTCTTGCGATCTTGCCCTTTGCGCTTCGTGCAGCTGGATACGGATTTCCAGCGCCGCAACGATATTTGATGCAACGTCGCACTGCATTTCGGCGAGGCGTTCAATGGCGTCGGAATAGGTTTCCGCCCAGATGATACCTCCGCTCGCGGTATCGACGAGTTCGACTGACAGCACGACGCCGCCACGCGAGAAGGCCAGGCTCCCGGTTAGACAATAACGAACACCGAGTGCAGCTCCGACCGCCTGGCAATCTACCTGTTCCCCTCTGAATCGGAATGTCGAACCTCGCGCAATGACGAAAAGCCAATGGAGCCGGGCTAAGTCACCAATCAGTTCGTCAGCCAGTGCGTCGACAATGAAAGCATTTGCGCCCGACTCGCCGACCAGCCGGAAGGGAAGCACGGCGATCGAAGGCTTCGCCTGCTCTATGTTCGCTGGCGCGCTGATGACCGTATGCTCCATGCCGACCGTTAGCGAGGCGGATCTGGCAAACACGACATTTCCGACAAAGCGAAAGCCCTTGCCGTGAATGGTGCGTACCAGTCGCTGCTGCTTGCCATCATCCCCCAGCACCTTTCGCGCCGATTTAACCCGGGCAGCGACAGCGGCTTCGGAGACGATCCTGTTGGTCCAGACTTTTT